>NZ_DDNT01000006.1:44918-237517 GCF_002341285.1 Methylophaga sp. UBA2513
GCTCTACCAACTGAGCTATCGAGCCGATAAGGGTGCGTATTAAACCTTCTGACAGGTGTGATGTCAAGGGGAAATCATCATTAATTCTATTCCATACTTGTCCGCTTCAGTGGGGCATGCTCTAATGACCAGCTATTTTTATTGATTATTCAATGGATAACTGAATGTCGGCATTAAATAAGAAGTGGTTATGGGCATTGATCATTCTAGCTGCTCTCGCGGTTATTTTCGTCGGGTCGTTTTGGGATAAATCGTGGAACGAGCGACTCGAAGAGTTGGTTTCCAGTCATCAGCAGTTTGAGGATGATGATGACAATGAAGACGAAGAGAATACTAACCAGCCGCTCATCGTCACACTAGTGGATGAAACGATTCCCTACGCGGGCATTGACACGCTCACACTACATAAAACGCTTTTGTTTCCTGAGTTTAAGGCTTATGCAGAAGTCGTGGATATACGCGAACTGATTCAATGGCGTGCGCGATTAAATCAGCTAAGATCGGCCGTCACTATTGCAAGCGTGACTGAAAATGCAAACCGATTGGAGTGGGAACGACTGAAGAAGCTGGCAAAGGGAACTGGTAGTGTGGCCAGTAAGAATGTGATCTATGCGGAAACCAGCTGGCGTGAAGCCAAGGCCAACCTTAACTCTGCGGCATTTCAGCTTGAAGACGCAAAAACAGAGTTGATTCAAAGCTGGGGTGAATCCATTGCAAACTGGGTTATGGATAAATCTTCGAAAGAGCTGGAAAGATTAATTAATCGTCATGACACATTGCTAATGGTGACACTTCCTATCGAGTCATCGTTGCCAGCAGATGTGAATGTGATTCGAGTCTCTCGTGCGGGGGGCCGCGCTTCTGCAAGAAAAGCTTATTTCGTTTCCCCAGCCTATGTCAGTGCAAAACAAATTCAGGGTGAAACGTATTATTTCCGAATTGCGACCGGCAAGCTTCGTTTAGGTATGCGTTTGGATGCCTGGATTCCAGAAAATAGTGATCCTGATTCAGGCTTTCATATTCCAGACGAGGCTATTGTCTGGTATTCGGGACAGCCTTGGGCTTACATCCAATTGAATGAAGCAAGCTACAAACGTATACCTTTAAGTGAGGGCAAGTTGGTCGCTGGCGGTATATTTACACAAAACGAATTTGAAGAAGGTAATGAGGTCGTGATTTCAGGGGCTCAAATGTTGTTATCAGAAGAGTTCCGCTGGCAGATTCATGATGAGGACGATGATGATTAAATGCCGCTTCTGTTTTAGTCAGCTGATTGAGGTGAGTCTGCATGCTATCTAAAGTCGTTGCTTTTTCGGTACGCTTTCGTGGCGTGGTGGTCGCTCTGGCTTCGATGTTACTTATTTATGGTGTCTATAAATTATCTCACTCCAGCTTAGATATTTTTCCAGAGTTCGCCCCCAAACAGGTCATCATTCAAACAGAAGCCCAAGGCCTAACGGCTGAGCAAGTAGAAGTCTTGGTGACGCAGCCTTTAGAAAATGCGCTGGGTGGTCTAGTGGGGATGGAATCAATCCGTTCTCAGTCTATCCCCAGTCTTTCGGTGTTGACGCTAACCTTTTACGACAATACGGATATTTATCTGGACAGGCAGTTAGTATCTGAGCGCTTATTGGGGTTAAAAGAAGTCTTACCGGCTGGCGTGGGCGCTCCATTGATGGTGCCATTAGAATCCTCATCCGGCACGATTATGACCATAGGACTGACGTCTGATTCGCAAGACTTGATGACATTGCGCTCGCTTGTAGACTGGACATTGGCTCCCAGGTTGCTGAGCGTCGATGGCGTGGCAGATATTAATGTGTTTGGCGGTCATGAACGTCAATTACAAATTCAGATAAAACCCGACAAATTAGCGAAATATGGTATTTCGATCGATGAAGTGACGACAGTCGCGCAGCAAGCTACCGGCATTATGGGCACCGGCTTTGTTGAAAACCAGAATCAACGAATGACCATTCAAGTCAGCGGACAACCGCTCAATGCCACACAGCTAGCCAAAGTTGTAGTGAGAAAAGAAGGTAATACTGTTCTGCGACTGGGTGATATTGCGTCTGTAAAAGAAGCGCCAGCACCAACCATTGGTGGTGCTGCTATCGGTGGTAAACCTGCCGTTGTGTTAATGGTCATTGGTCAATACAAAGCGAATACACTGGCAGTAACCGAAGGCATTGAGGCTGCTTTAGATGAGTTCAAAGATGGTTTCGGTGCTGAAGGCATTACCTTGCATGATGATTTATTCCGACCTGCAAACTATATCCAGACATCACTCGTCAATATCCAAGAACATTTGATGGTCGGTGGTGGACTGGTCATGCTGGTGCTGATTTTATTTTTATTTAATATCCGTACCGCTGTGATCTCCATGACAGCTATCCCTCTCTCTTTGTTTGCAGCCATGATTGTCTTGCTGGAATTTGGCATCAATATAAACATTATGGTCCTGGGTGGTCTGGCCATCGCACTCGGGGAAGTGGTCGATGATGCCATCATTGATACCGAAAATATTTTTCGTCGATTAAGGCAAAATGCCCTGCTAGCAGCACCTAAGCCCACCATGGAAGTGGTGTATGAAGCGTCAATGGAAGTAAGAAGTTCAGTGGTTTATGCCAGCTTTATTGTGATGCTGGTCTTTGTGCCATTATTGACATTAAGTGGGGTTGCCGGTCGTATGTTTGAGCCATTGGGTGAAGCTTATATTCTGGCCATTTTTGCCTCACTAGCCGTGGCATTGACGGTCACGCCAGCGCTTTGTCATATCTTGCTGACCCGAGCAGGAGATGTCAGTCATGACGAGCCACCCCTGATTCGAATGATCAAACCTATATATGGTCGTGTGCTATCTGCGATAAGCCATTTTCCAAGACTAACCTTGCTTGGTGTGCTGGGTTTCTGTGTAGCGGGATTATCGATATTACCGTTCTTAGGAGGTAGCTTTTTACCGGAACTTCGTGAAGGTCATTATATTATTCATACCGCAAGCGTACCGGGAACATCTATAGAAGAGTCGTTGCGAATAGGTGGTCGTATAGAGCAGCGGGTGGCAGAAATACCCGGTGTACGTTCAACCTCACAATGGGCGGGTAGAGCAGAACGTGGTGCTGATACGTTTGGCACACACTACAGTGAATATGAAGTGGATCTTGAGCCGATGGATGGGCCCTCTCAGCAGCGGGTACTGGATGAAATTCGTGAAATATTAGAAGCGTTTCCCGGCGTGAACTCGGAGGTGAATACATTTTTAACAGAACGTATTGATGAAACTATTTCCGGTTATACCTCACCTATTGTCGTCAATATCTATGGCAAGAACTTGGATGCGTTGGACCAGACTGCACAAGAAGTGGCAGAAGTTATGAGGGATATTGATGGCGCCGCTGATGTTCAGCTTCGAGCCCCTCCCGGCGAACCACAGCTTGAAGTGCGGCTGGATTTAGACAAGCTTGCTTATTGGGGCTTGCGTCCTGCAGAAGTGATGCAGGCAGTGAGAACGGGGTTTGATGGGGCTGTTGTGGGCCAAGTCTATGAAGGCAATCAGGTGTTTGATGTGGTGGTTGTGTTACCTGAAGAACTGCGTAAACAACCTCAGCAGTTAAGAGCCTTACCCATACAGACGCCAGAAGGCGTGATGTTACGCTTACAGGACATTGCGGTGATTCAGCAGGTCTCGGGACGCCATATGATTCAGCATCGTGGGTCACAGCGTTTGCAAACGGTCACGGCTAATGTCACTGAGCGTGATCTGAGTTCTTTTTTTGCTGAGCTGAAACAACGTGTACATGATGAAGTCGCTTTCACCGCAGATATCTATCCTGAGTTTACTGGTGCGGCAGTGGCGCAAGCGCAGTCTCGTGAGGATTTGATTGTGCATTCCACCTTGGCAGGCTTAGCTGTTTTGTTATTGCTTTACGTGGCCTTACAAAGCTTTCGCAATATGATATTGGTATTGATTAATTTACCGTTTTCTCTAGTCGGCGGTGTGCTGGCCGTGGTTTTAACCAACGGCGTGTTGTCGATTGGTTCATTAGTCGGTTTCGTGACGCTATTTGGTATCACATTGCGTAATGCCATTATGCTGGTGTCACATTACCAATACATGGTGACAGAAGAGGGCGCGGCCTGGAATCTGGATACTGCCATCCGAGGGGCACAAGAACGCTTACCATCAATACTCATTACGGCTTTGGTCACAGCGCTCGCCATGTTACCCATTGCGATAAACTCGGATAGCCCTGGCCGTGAGATTATGGGGCCGATGGCCAGTATTATTATCGGTGGTTTGATTTCTTCCACGGTGTTAAATCTATTGGTGTTGCCAAGTATCATGCTTCGCTACGGACGATTCAAAACCAGTAGAGAAGCGCAGCTCTGAGCACCAACTAATCAAATGGAATTAAAAAGGCGATACCAATAATCAGTAACACCACGACAAAAAAGGCAATTTCTATAATCATCAGTGAATAGCAAAGGTTTGTGCTTGCTCATTGCGTTGATCGGCAAAGAACTGATAAATGTCTTTTAGCTCCTTAGAGGAGAAATGAATCAATATCAGTTGCTGTCCTGGGTAGATTAAATCTGGATTATGTCCCATTGTGCTGGTGGTGTAGTTATAGATATAGCTAGACTCCACTTTATTGTTTAAAACCTTGCCAAGAAATGAGCTTAGTCCGGTAGGTAGCGGTTCATCGGCATCAGCAGGAATGGTGACTCTGACTAAATCTTTATTGATACCTTCAAGTGCCAGACCCTGACGAAAACGTTGAATCAAGCCAGACTGAATAATTCCCCATAAACCTTGACGATCGGCCTCAGTCACACGATGCAGATAGAATAGAGCACTGTCCTCTAAACCACCCGATTTGACGATGTCGTTCACTGACAATTCGATAGAGCCTTTATCTATTTCCGCCTCAAGCAGGCGATCTTCAGGTAAATCTGATTGTGATAATTGGCCAATGGTCGTTTTCTTCTGTACATCTTGCTCAGTAATCACCGTAATAGGTGCACTTTTGTCGACATTATCAGCGTTGAGCAAATCAATAAGCGGCCGCTGTTGTCGACTGCCATCGGCTTGTTCAATGGTGACAAAGGTATTTTTATCTTCAGTACTGTCATCAAGCGCTTGTAATGTCGTTTGTTGTTTTTCAGTTTCTGTGTATTTGATGGTGACTGGGGTGTCTGCGCTCAGACTTTTATCGGCAAGTAACTGACCGAGGGTCGTCTCGCGTTTTTCTATTTTGGGGATCACAATAGTGCCATCTTTCCGCACGAACTCACCTTGTTTGTCATTTAACGTCACGGCTTTACTACCCAGATGATCCACAAATTGTTCTGCTTCTTTTTCTATGATGGCTTGCTGATCTTCGGTAGGTGCGACAGGTTCAATGGTGACTTCTTCTATTTCTGGATCTTCGATTTCTATCGGTGGCGAAACCGTGTGTTCCGTGCGAGAGGGTTGTAAGTCTGCAAAGAGTAAATAGGCCAGACCCAGCAGTACCATTAAGGCCAGAATAGCAGGGACAAGGGATGGAACTGATCGTGCAGACTTAGCCATAAAATTTCTCTCTGGATTAGTGTCATTATTATTTAAGACGAGAATAAGCCAGTCAGTAAGGCGGGATCAAGTTTCTGATAGCAGTCTGTTTTATCGATTTTATTATTTAACACGCATTCAATAATAGATTTCGCCTGTTCAGGACTATGAACCGGGTTATCTGGTAATAACTGCATTAATGCATCTGTTATTAATGAGGCATGATCACTGTTTTGAGTTTCAAGTACAGTGGCTAAACGATGAACCAATTCTGGAAGGCCGACTTGTGATAACAGAAAGGGGATACGTTTAATGGTCAGAGTCTCATTGTCGGTTTCAAACTCAATACCGAACGCAGATAAATCTGTTTTATAGCGTTGGAATTGGCCGATTTGAGCAGTAGAAATAGGCAAGCGTACAGGCACTAAAATCGGTCTGGAGGTCAGGTTATTCTGAGCAATCGCTTGTTTAAGTTGTTGCTGGCGAATCTTTTTGTCTGCTCGTTGCAGATCAATCAATGCTGGCTCTGGCGTATTCAGAACCATAAACCGGCCATGTAAGATTGAGGCTGATGACCAATTAATGGTCTCAGGTAATGACTTAACAGCTTTAGCCTTGTCTACAGATGTGCTTTCTGCCTGATAAGTTGATGCTTGCTCATTCACCTGTTCGGAATCTGGCAAACTTAACTCTGTCTGGAGCTGATCTGGTGCCGGTGTTTCTGCTATAGCCTCCTGAATGGCTTTGTTTATCAGGCCGTGAATCAAACGTGCATCTCTAAAACGGACTTCATGTTTCGTCGGGTGTACATTGACATCCACTCGGTCCAGAGGCATGTTCAAATACAGTACGTATGCTGCCTGACGTCCGGGTGGAAGCCAATCTCCATAGGCCTGGCGTATTGCATGATTAATCACCCGATCTTTGATGACACGACCATTAATAAAAAAGTATTGCACATCGGTTTGAGCGCGATGGGCAGAGGCTTTACTCACCCAGCCTGATAAATGAGTATCTTCAAAGGATTGTTCTAGATAGTTGGCCTGACGAACAAAAGCCTGACCACAGATTTTTGCCAGTCGTTGAGGATATAAATCGGCTGATTTGAGTGCGGGTAGTTTGATATAACTTTGCTCATCAAAGCGTGCACTGAACCCAATATCAAATCGACTCAAAGCGAGTCGATAGAAAGTTGTCATTAGATGATGAAGCTCTGTTTTATCACTTCGCAGAAAGCGGCGACGCGCGGGTAAATTAAAAAAGAGCTCTGCTACGCTCACGGTTGTCCCATCAGGATGAGCAGCAGGTTCCGGCTCTAGCTTATCGGATCGCACTTGCCAGGCACATGGCTGTTCTGCTTGTTTTGAGGTGAGACTCAAACGTGTGACAGAGGCAATACTGGGTAAGGCTTCACCGCGAAACCCCAAGCTGCCAATCACACTGAGTTGTTCGCTACTATGTAATTTACTGGTGGCATGCCGGCTTAAGGCAAGTGCTAAATCATCAGGATGAATGCCAGCGCCATTATCAGTGACTTTTATAAGCTGACTGCCCGCACCCTCGATCACGATATCTACTTGAGTTGCACCAGCATCAATACTGTTTTCAACAAGCTCCTTAAGTACTGAAGCTGGGCGCTCTACTACTTCGCCAGCAGCAATTTGGTTGGCTAGGTGAAGAGGTAGGGCGTGAATTCTAGTCGCGTTCATACGTTAAAGTTTAACGTATGAACGCCAAGAGGTTTAGGGGATTTTTAAGACATCGCCAACGTGAATTTCGGAAGAGGCCAGATTATTCACTGATTTGATATCTGCCATCTTCACGCGATAGCGCTGAGCAATCATGCTCAGAGTATCACCGCGACTGACAATATGTTGTTGTGGCAGGCTAGTGCCGGGAATCGGGTTTTGTTGGAAATAATTACGAATGCCGACCATCATGGCGTGAGCCAATTTATTCTGATGGCTAGCATTTTTGAGTTTCCTTTCCTCTTCTGGATTAGAAATAAAGGCTGTTTCGACTAGAATAGAGGGGATATCAGGTGATTTGAGCACCACAAAAGCAGCGGATTCGACGTGTTTTTTGTGAACATGACCGACACGTTTAAGACCTGACAAGACAGTCTGACCGACTTCCAAACTGCCTTCCAAGCTGGCTGTTTGAGACAGATCAAGTAAGACCGACGCCAATAAATCATCCTTATCTTCCAGGCTGATGCCTCCGGCTAAATCAGCCGCATTTTCTCTGTCTGCAAGAATCTGCGCTGCTTCACTACTCGCACCACGACTGGATAAAACATAGACAGACGATCCTCGGGCTTTGCGATTGGTGAAAGCATCAGCATGGATGGAAATGAACATGTCAGCACCGTTTTCCCGAGCGCGGCGGATACGCTGTCGCAAACTGATAAATACATCACTGTCTCGGGTTAAATACGAACGCATTCCTGGCTCTTGATCTACCAGTTTGGCCAGTCGTTTACCGATAGCAAGCACCACGTCTTTCTCTTTAGTGCCGTGAGCTCCTACTGCGCCAGAATCCTGACCACCATGTCCAGGATCGATGGCTACAACAATATCTCTGCGCGGTAGAATTTTATTGGTTTTGATGACTTTTTGTTCTTGTTCAACCTTATTCTGAGCAGCCTCCGAAGGCGTGTTCAAGGCTTCTTCTTTGACTTCAGCAATAGATTGTTTGAGTTGTTGCTGTGTGTACAGAAGATCAACCACTAAGCGGTTAGGGTAGTTTTTCTGCGGTGGTAGCGTTTGGGTTTGGTATTTCACTTCATGAGCTAAATCCAATACCACTCGTAACGTATTTTGATCATAGGCGGCATAGCGCACAGCTTTTATTGGGGTATTTATCAACGATGGAATCGTCAACTTATCACGTTGTTGAAAGCCTTTTAAGTCAATGACCAGACGATCGGGGTTGGCTAAAGTAAATGCGTTGTAACTGACTTTGTTATCAAGATCAAATACTAAGCGTGCACTCTGATTATCTGAAGACACGCGCAGACCTTGAATGGCATCAGCCCATGTTGGCGCTGTAAAAAATAGCAGAAAAAAACTTAGTAGGAGACGGACCATCTCAACACCCTTATGATCACTTGGCCGTTATTTTCTCTTTGCTTAAAATTAAAATCAAGTTTTCTTTCTAAATAAATGAGATACAAGGGAAAGTTGAACTATTTGTGAAGTTTTCCACAGACTTCTTCACCCAAAGCTGTCATTGCTTGAATATCTACCTGTCTTCCGGTTGATTGGTACGATAAGTGAATCATCAGATCTGGCGCTGGTAAAAAATCCTGACCGCGTTGCGCCCATTCAATCAATGATATGGCATTGTTATGAAAGTAATCATCGATACCCATAAATTCAAGCTCACCGGGATCGCTGAGACGATATAAATCAAAGTGGTAAATATCCCTGTGATCAAGCTGGTAGTGTTCAACAAGAGTATAGGTGGGACTTTTGACATTACCCTGATGCCCAAGCGCTTGCACAAAGCCTCTGGTGAAGGTCGTTTTTCCTGCACCCAGTTCACCTTCAAGATGAATGGTGAAGAGCTTGTCAGGCATCAGCATGGCAAGGTCTCTACCTAGGCTGATGGTCGCTTTTTCGTTATCAAGATATCTATGCACGTTCTTTTCTTATTTTAAATTCAACAGATGACGAAGATGAGGTAATAAGTCTAATGCCAGTAATCCCCGTTCTCCATGTTCTTTGGCTGCTCTGTCAGCGGCCATACCATGAAGTATGACACCAAGGCTGGCAGCATCAAAGAGTGATATTTTTTGTGCAAGTAAGCCACCGATAATACCGGTCAATGCATCACCCATTCCCCCACTTGCCATACCAGGATTGCCTACCGTTGATACTAGTGTGGTGCTGCCATCACAAATCAATGACCCTGATCCTTTAAGCACAACAACGCCTCCGTATTTCTGCTGAATAAGTTTCACAGCATGAAAGCGGTCTGCTTCTATTTCACTGCTGCTCATACCCAACAATCTGCCTGCTTCACCAGGATGAGGCGTCAGAATCCAGTTTGATTTGTAAGCAGGACGCTGACTGAGTAAGTTCAGGGCATCTGCATCCATGACCATCGGTTTTTCTATTTCAAGAAGCGCATTAAACATAGGGTTAGACCAGGCATCTTGACCTAAGCCCGGGCCAAAACTTATTACTGAGGCTTTCTCTAATAACTTTGCTAAATCAGTCGCTGAATCTATTGCGCTCACCATTAACTCAGGACGGTCTATATTCAGCCAGTGAGCATGCTCAGGATGTGTGGCAACACTGATAAGTCCTGCTCCAGTGCGGGCTCCTGCTTCAGCACAAATTCTCGCAGCACCTGACATGCCACGATTGCCACCCACGACCAGTAAATGACCAAAGTCCCCTTTATGGGCTGAACGCGCTCTTGGTTTTAATTGTTGTTTATAGTGCTCGAAGCGGGCGAGTTGGCTTGATGTAGGTAATGTTTTATATAGGCTCTCTGGTGTTTCTAAATCATCAAAATAAATGCGTCCGCTATAGTGTGGACCGTCTCCCGTGAACAAGCCTTGGTTCAATCCCAGAAAGCTCACGGTGATATCCGCTTTCACAGCGATGCCCATGACTTTTCCGGTATCCGCATTGAGGCCTGAGGCGATATCGATCGATAAAATGCGAGCCTGAACCGTATTATTGATGGCGGCGATAGCTTCTGCATAATGACCTGTTACAGGGCGATCCAAGCCTGTACCGAACAGCGCGTCAACAATGACATCGGTCTCCGCAACTTGACCACTAAAAGCTTGAGGCTTATGACCTGTACTTAAAAAGCCTTGTCTCGCATGGGCGGCTTCATCACTCATTTTATCAGGCTGACCCAGCTCGATAAGGTCGACAAGGAAACCTTTATTAATCGCCTGATGAGCAAGGTCATACCCATCCCCACCGTTATTCCCTGCTCCGCAAAATACGGTGATATGTTTGGCTTGCGGCCAAGACCTCATCAAAATATCCAGTGCGGCTTTTGCTGCACGAGACATGAGTTCGCTACCGCTAATGTGATGGTCTTCAATGATGGTGCGATCAATTTCACGTGTTTGCGCGGCAGTATATAAACGATCCGGCAAGATGTGCATAAGTCGATCCCCTCTAATTCAATCCCGACAGCTTATAATAGGTTTATGGACAAACAAAACACTGACATCGAATGGCAGGATTTTATCTTACGTATGCAACGTTGGGCGCGTTCGCTGGGATTTCAGGCGCTGGGTGTCAGTGATCTTGATTTGTCAGAGGCAGATCAGCGATTACAAAACTGGCTGGAAAAAGGCTTTCATGGCGACATGGGCTTTATGGAAAAGCATGGTAGTAAACGGACTCACCCAACCCAATTAGTTGAAGGCACAGTCAGTATTATCAGTGTCAGAATGGATTATTGGCCTGGGGAAGCAGCCGAGCCCTGGTCCGTGCTTGATGATGATGAGAAAGCCTTTATTTCCCGTTATGCTTTGGGTCGTGATTATCATAAATTGATGCGAAAACGCCTGGCCAAACTTGCCCAGCACATTCAAAAAGAAGTCGGCGAGTTTGGTTATCGTGTTTTTACAGATAGTGCACCGGTGATGGAAAAAGCAATCGCGGAAAAAGCGGGGCTGGGGTGGATAGGCAAACACAGCAATGTGCTAAATCGTGATCATGGCTCATACTTTTTCCTGGGTGAAATTTATACGGACTTACCATTGCCACCAACACAGTCAGTAGCCGCTCACTGCGGTAGCTGTACCGCCTGTATCGATATTTGCCCAACAAAAGCCATTGTAGCACCCTATGAAGTCGATGCACGTCGATGTATTTCTTACTTAACCATTGAATTGCGCGATTCGATTCCGGAAGAGTTCAGACCCTTAATGGGGAACCGGATTTATGGCTGTGATGATTGCCAGTTGGTCTGTCCATGGAATAAGTATGCTCAGGCGACCACAGAGTCAGACTATTCACCCCGTGAGGGTTTAGATGCGCCGCAGCTTGTTGATTTATTTATGTGGTCAGAACAAACCTTTTTGTCACGCCTGGAAGGAAGTCCTATCCGGCGAATTGGCTATGACTGCTGGTTACGGAATATTGCTGTTGCTCTGGGTAATGCCCAAACCAGTCCGTCAGTCATTGAGGCATTAATGACTCGTTCAAATCAGGTGTCAGATATGGTCCAAGAGCATATTGATTGGGCATTACAGCAGCATAAAATGTCATAAAGCTGTCATTGATACACTTTACACTCAGCGTGTTTTTGACTGCTGAGAAGTTAAGTGAAGTTATCGTTTGTATCCCGCCTGATTAGTTTTGTTATTGTTTTTGCACTCATATTATCGGCTGTTGTTGCTGTCTGGGGTTGGTATCAACTCGATAAGCCTTATCAAATCACTCAGGAATTTAAGCAATATCGAAATGTGTTTGATATTGATACACGTATTTTGCTGGAACGTTATTTAGCCTCGGGCCAGGCCAATTTACTTCAGGATGCAGAAAATCAGCTCGATGCAATGAAAACAAAAACGTTTGACTGGCTGAGTGAGTCGGATAATACAGCCATACAGAGTGGTATCGATGCATTGCAGTCAGAAGTTCAACAAGTGCGCTCTGCAGGCAAACTTTCAGCTAATCCTCAAACCTTGTTAATGAATAACGAGCGGGAACGTAACGGTGACTTACTGAGCTTGAATCGTTACGCAGAAAAAGCACAATCTACCCCAGCATGGCAGATTGCGGATTTTCTGCAGAAGCTGGTGGAGCTTGAGCATAGCCTGAATCAAATCTCTTTATATCGACAGCGATATCTTGAGACCCAGGATAAAGCGATTGAGAAAACCTTATTGGACGAAAATCAGCATTTCGCAGAGTTGGTTAAGCAACTGGAAGCCATGCCGCGATTTGGTATCTACACAGAGGTAGATGAAGAGGCATTAATTCCACAAGAGCCCGATGAGATCGGCGAGCTCAGTATTGCTTCTTTACATAGCCTGACTCAGCGTTACGAAAAAGAACTCCGCAATACCCAGGCCATGCAGCAACAAGTCACGGCAAGCAGAGAAGACTTGAATCAAGAAATGCTGGCTTTTCAAGCGATGCTGGCTGACTATGAGAGCAAAATTAGCCAGATAAAGGCGGATATTACGCAACGCTTGCAGTGGCTAGTATTGCTGGCTCTTGTCTTTATTATCCCCGCGCTTTGTCTACAGTTTGTGATGCAAAATCGTTTGATGCGTTTTTTGCTCAAACTTGATGGCTTTTTTAAAGCCATGCTTGCTGGTTATTATCAGCAGAGCTTGACTTCTGAACTGGCTTTTAGTGAGACCAACTCCGTTGTCGAGGCAGCACTTCACTTGCAGCAGTATCTCGGCGACTTGATTGATAAATTAGACCATCAGGCGCAAACGTTGATTAACGCCAGTCGAACCTTGCAAGAGGAGTCCGAAGCTACTTCGACACTGACACAACAGCAACAACATACGACTGATCAGGTGGCTACTGCTGTTATGCAGTTGTCATATTCATTTAAGGAGGTCGCCAATAACGCGATAGATGCATCAGAGTTTGCTGGGCAAGCAAACGAAGCCACATATTCAGCTCGGCATAAGCTCAGCCTGGCATCAACGGCGACACAACAACTTGCTATGGATTTACTTGATGCAGAAACGGTTATTCATCGCCTTGAGCAAAACAGTCAAAATATTCAGTCTGTACTGGAAGTCATTCAGGGGGTGGCAGAACAAACCAATTTATTAGCATTAAATGCGGCTATTGAGGCCGCCAGAGCTGGTGAACATGGCAGAGGTTTCGCCGTTGTGGCAGACGAAGTTCGATTGCTGGCATCGAGAACCACTGAATCAACGGAAGAAATTAAAGCGATTATTGAGCAACTCGCTACTTCCGGCGCGGAGGCGACCAGTATTGTTGGTCGCCAAAGTGCTGCCGCAAAACGTTGCTCAGCGCAGACCGATGACGCGAATCTCGCCATGGCACCCGTTGTTTCGGCAATGGATAATATTACGCAAATGAATTCATCGATTGCTACGGCCACCCAACAGCAAACGGCGACCGTTGATGACATTGCCCGTGCGGCAGAGCAGATTAAATCAAGTTCAATTGATGTGAATCAACATATTGTGGGTATTGGTCAGTCTGGAAGAGGCTTAACGACTATCAGTGAAGAGCTGAAACTATTAGTGCTGGCCTTAAAGCAGTGATCAGGATACAGGCTGAGCAGCCAATGGCAGTTCAAACCAAAAGGTTGAACCAAGCTGTTCTTTACTTTGATAACCAATTCGTCCACCCATTGCTTCAATGAGTTTTTTGGTGATAACCAGGCCTACACCACTGCCTTCTGTTGTCGAATTTTCTTGCCCTAATCGAGAAAAACTAGAAAACAATAATTGCTGATTTTCATGAGAAATACCTGACCCGGTATCGATCACCAGCACACGAAGTGAATCTGTCTGCTTTTTATACTCCAGCATTAAACTGCCTTCCGGTCGGTTATATTTGATGGCATTACTCAACAAATTAATCAGGATTTGTTTTAAGCGCATAGGATCAGCATTGACATAAACCTTGGGATCGTCGGCGATAAAGAGTTTGATTTGTTTCTGACTGGCTAAGCTATCTACCAGCGACAGACAATCTGTGACGGTGTTGCCCATATGGGTGGGCTTTAATTTTAAATCCAGATGACCACTTTCCACTTTTGCCAGATCAAGCACCTGATTAACTAATGTTAGTAGGTGCTTACTTGCTTTCATGATGTGGTCAAGGCTCTCGGCCTGTTGCGAATGTGGGGGCGATTTTGGGTCAGTTCTGAGTAATTGTGTAAAACCCAATATGGCATTCAGAGGGGTTCTTAACTCATGGCTCATACTGGATAAAAACTCTGTCTTGGCCCGATTGGCCGTTTCAGCGAGTTCTTTTGCTTGTTGAAGCGCAGAGGTCTGTTGTTGAAGTATTTTGGTTAAATAGAGTGACTGCCAATACTCTGCGTTAGCACGAGATGCTTGTATCAGCAAAAAAATCATATACGAAATCAGTCCAAATAAGATACTCACTGTACTCAGGTTCCATTTGAGCATGGTCGATACGATGATGGGCAGAAAAATCATGCATAAATACATTCGAGCCAGCTTTTTCCAGATAAACAGGCTAGTCAATGCACCTGCACCGATACCAATGGTAAACATCAGTACGACCATATTAGTAAATAAGGTTTGATACAGGTAGAGGCAAACCGCGACGTAAATACCCCAAGTCAGAGCTGAGAAAAAGAACACCACAAAAAGCTGTTTTAGTTTCATGTCTACAGCATGTGGTGTGTTCAGGATGGAGAAGACAACGTACAGGCGGCATAAAAAGAGGAGGCCCATCAACCCAAACAAAAAATAGGTAAAAAAGGGGGCATCATTCATGATCGGCGAATAATAGGCGGAAATAAGCAGAGCTAAAAACACGATCAGGCCGCCGGATATGGTGCGTTTGGCCAGATCTTTTGCCGCTTGTTGCTTAACTTGGTTTAAGGCATCTGAGTCCAGCTCTGGCAGAGCGGGATCTACATAACCGTGTGATTCGCCATAGAACATCAGCGAATCATATGTCAATTTCGACGAATTTCAAATACTTAAAATGCGTCTCCGCTATCTACTTCAATGAGTCGAATGCCGAGATCGCCTCTTGTCTGGCTTTTTTGTAATCTATGATTGGTTCAGGGTAATCACATTCTTTTCGTTGTGCCGAGCTTGGTGCATGTATCTGTTTTGCAGAAAGAGACTTTAACTCTGGTACAAAGCGTCGAATAAATTCACCATCAGGATCAAATTTTTCAGATTGCCGCTGAGGATTAAATACTCTGAAATACGGTGCAGCATCACAACCTGTGGAGGCACTCCATTGCCAGCCACCATTATTTGCCGCAAACTCACCATCAATCAGGGTTTGCATGAAATATTTTTCCCCTTTACGCCAGTCGATAAACAAAAGTTTGGTTAAAAAACTGGCCGCAACCATGCGTAAGCGGTTATGCATCCAGCCGGTTTGATTTAATTGGCACATGGCCGCATCCACAATCGGAAAGCCCGTTTTGCCTTCACACCAGGCATCAAAGGCTGATTCGCTGTCATTCCAGACCAGATTTTCCGTTTCTGGTTTGAAGGGCTTTTCTTTATTAAGTTCGGGGAAATGCGTGAGTAATTGTCGATAAAAGTCACGCCAAGCTAATTCTCTTAGCCAGTCATTATCCTGCCAGTGCAGATTCTGCTCCGCGCAATAATATTGAATATTATGTAGAAGGCGTCTCGGACCCAAACGACCCATCGCTAGATACGGTGACAGTGTGCTGGTCGCTGGTGTGGCTGGTATGTCACGCTTTTCTGGGTAGGCTTTAAGTTTTTTCTGACAAAATTGCTGTAGCTTTTGCAGGATGTCTGATTCTTCAGCCAGCCATAGATCTTCGCGATAGTCGCCAGCCCAGCCAGGCTTTATATCGTTGACTTTTATCGGCTTACCTTGTTTTTCTGGTTCATCAAATGGAGGGCGTGCCCGGTCTTCAAGAATCGTACGCCAACGACGATAGTAGGGAGTAAATACCTTATAAGGTTCGTCCTGTTGAGTTAGTACTGGAATCGGTACAAGCAGATCAGACTCAAGGGCATGACATTCGATATGGTTGGCTAATAAAGTCTGTCCAACCTGTTCATCACGTCTACACTCATCCAAGGCGGTTTCTTGCTGAAACCAGACAGACTCAATCTTATTGTCGTCACAAAACTGACCTAAAGCAGCGGGGACATCAACAAAATAATCCACTTCTAACAGTGTGAATTGAATACCTTTCTTAGCAAGGTTGTGATTTAAATCATTCAGTGAGGCTGCTTTCAAACCAAGTTTGGCCTCAGACTCATTATGTTGCAGCCATTGTTTGGGTGTCGCAATAAACAAAACCTGAATATCGCCACGCTGCTGTGCTAAAGCGAAGGCAGGATTGTCATCTAAACGTAGATCATTTCTTAACCAGACTAAATGTGATGCTGACATTAGGTATCCTTATTCTTTTTGTCGATATGCTGAAATAACCATGCGGCTCGTTCACGGATGGCGTGTTGTTCTTTATGTGATTTCTTTTCCCAGTTTTTTGCTTGCATCGCCAGCCGAGGGTTGTGACTAATGAGGTCATTATGCTGATCGATAAAATACCAATACAAGGTAGTAAAAGGGCAAGCTTTATCGCCAGAAGCTTGTTTTGGGTCGAATGGACAATGCTGACAGTAGTTTGACATGCGGTTGATATAAGCACCGCTGGCAATATACGGTTTACTGCCAACTATTCCGCCATCAGCGTATTGACTCATACCTAGCGTATTCGGCACTTCTACCCAACTGACGGCATCAACATACATGCCCAGATACCATTGATGAATGTGTTTGGGGGCGACTTGCCACAACAGAGCAAATAAGCCCGTTACCATAAGCCGCTGAATGTGATGTCCGTAACCATAATCAATGACTTGTTTTATGGCTTGATGTAAACAGTGCATATCCGTATCTGCTGTCCAGTAAAACGCAGGTAAATCACGTTTGGCATCGAGCGCGTTAAACTGAAGCCAATCCTTTCGATGTGCCCAATATAAGCCCCTGACATATTCTCGCCAGCCCAATATTTGTCGAATAAAACCTTCTACCGCGTTGAGAGGTGCTTTGTTTTTTTGATAAAGCTCTTCTGCAGCATCGATCACTTCCTGCGGATCTAACAGTTTAAGGTTTAAGCTGGCCGATAAGCGCGCGTGATATAAAAAAGGCTGATCCGTCCACATTGCATCTTGGTAATCGCCGAACGAAGGCAGATAGTGGTCGATAAAGTGGCGTAATTGAATCAACGCCTGGCGACGCGTAACTGGCCAGTTAAACGTATCGAGCTTGCCTGGCAGTTGTGAGAAGTGTTTCTCTACGATGTCGATAACATCCTGTGTGATGTCATCGACAGAATAGTTTGGATTCTCTTTGATTGGGTCTGGACCCTGTTTGGCAAAGCTTTGCCGATTCGATTTATCAAAATTCCATTGCCCGCCAGTGGGTTTGTCCTGTTCCATCAGAATGTGGCGTGATTCACGTAAATGGCGATACCAGTATTCCATGGTGGGTTTTTTACGTTGTTTTAACCACTGACTGAACTCGCCACGTTTGGCGATGAAATGTTTGTCTTCTAACCAGTCTATCTTTAAATGATGTTGTTTTACGACGTGTTCAATTTCCTGCATAACCAGATAATCGCCAGGTAATACGCAACGTATTTCCGTAATGTCGTGCTGATTAAATGTATGAGTTAAAACCTCGGAAAACGAGTTGAAGCCATCCGTGATGCGATAGTAGATTAAATCAAACGCTTTTTTTTCTATCTCTTTAGCAAAGTGCCGCATGGCAGAGAGGAAGATAACGGTTCTGTTTTTATTTGATGCTGGCTGCAGAGAGGCTTGAGCGACTTCTGCCATCCAGAAAATATCAGTGGCTTTATCAACATCCTGCCAGATAAGACTATTCCAATTGAGTTGATCGCCTAGAATGATATTCAGCCTCACCCGTGTTACCCCCAACTATTCATGGAAACACTGGTTGAATTTTCCAGTGGATGAATCCTGAGATAGGGAAAGTGACTCAGTTTCGTAGGGGCCAGGAAGCGTAATAAAATTTTATAGGTATCAATATCAAAGAAGATCGAATCCTGCGGCTGCTTCAACAACCGGGTGTTTGGCGTGTTATGACTGTCTACCTGTCCCAGATAACACCATTGATCGATAAGATGAAAATGACTATCGACGCCGTTGTTCATTGGAGATTGTTCTTCCACAATAATTGGCGTTGACCATGGCCATTGCTGATTTTTGATGTGGGTCAAGGCCATATCGACACGCAGATTATAAAGCTTTGCTTGCTCTTTACCACAACAGGCACCGAGACATTTTTTTAGCTGATAACTAAAACAAGGACCGGATGCTTTCTTTTCTATGTGGCAGAGACGTTGGCATAGTTTGTATTGAGAGATGAGGTCTAATAACTTGGTTTGTGCTTGTTTTTTACTGCGAAACAGCCCGTATTTGCTAGTAATATCAAAAGCATCCGTCATATCAGCCAGCATAATATCTAATTCAGCATAACCGTCTTTATTAAGCGTTTTGTTGATTTGATACAGTTTTTTTATTTTGGTTTGGCGACGGTTGTAACGCGGTGAAGTTTGTTTGATGTAGCTGTTTTCCAATAACTGAGCGCCAAAATCAGAGGGTGTTTCAATCCAATCGATATGATGTAACTGCTGGCTGATATCAAGTTCTTTGTGATGCCGATGATCTGCTGAAAAATGGCTGAGTACACGCTCCTTAATATTGACAGATTTACCGATGTAGAGCAGTGTGCCGCCTTCATCATAGAACTGATAAATACCCGGCTTTTCGGGTAATTTCTGTATAAGCGTATTATCAAGATGGCTCGGTAGACTGGGTCGTTTTAATATATCGGCAATTGTCTGCTGGATGACTGCTGCATCGATTTGTTGTTGGATGAGAGTGAAATACGTCAGAATAACTTCCGTATCAGCCATTGCTCGATGCCGATCTTTCACGGCAATCTGATGGCGCTGGATGATTTTATCCAGGCTATGCCTTTGATGTTGAGGGAAAAGTCGTCGACTAAGTTTTACCGAGCACAGTGTTTTGGCTGAATAATCATAGCCTGCGCGTTTAAATTCCTGCTTGAGGAAACTGTAGTCAAAACGGGCATTGTGAGCAACCAGAATAACGTTTTGCAGACGTTGATATAAGGATTCAGCTATATCCTCAAAGGCGGGAGCATTAGCCACCATCTCATCATTAATGCCTGTGATTTTGTGAATCCATGGTGGGATGGGGCGCCCAGGATTAATTAAGCTTTGCCAGCGCGACTGAACTTCACCGCCTTTAATCTCAATCAGTCCTATTTCAGTAATGCGATCCCGACTGGCCCGACCACCGGTGGTTTCACAGTCCAATAAAATCATGTGCTCAGGGAAACAAGTCAGCTTAGTCATGATGCGAGACGGATGAACGAGTATGTCGACGACAGCGTTGTGAACAATAGACGACATTATCCCAATTTCGCTGCCATTTTTTACGCCATGTAAACGGCCTTTGACAGATAGGACAAATTTTGACGGGGAGTGTGGCTTTGGTGTGTGTCACAACTATTCACTAAATAATTTCACAGATAGCTTGTCGTGCTATCTGTGAAATCAATGTGAACAGCTTATTCTGCTTCAGGAAGCTTAATAAAGAGTTCGCGGTAATGTTCTAATTCGCGAATAGAGTCTTTGATGTCATCCATAGCAAGATGTGATGAGCGTTTTTTAAAACTTTTTTCGACCTTAGGAGCCCAGCGTCGAGCCAGTTCTTTAAGGCTGCTGACATCAAGGTTGCGGTAATGAAAATAGGCTTCCAGATCAGGCATGCATCGAGCCAGGAATCGACGATCCTGACAGATGCTGTTTCCGCACATTGGCGAGACACCTGCAGGAACGTATTTTTTCAGAAATTCAATGGTCTGTTGTTCAGCATCCGCTTCATTAAGTGTGCTGTTACGAACACGCTCAACCAAACCGGATTTGCCATGCTGGCGGGTATTCCACTCATCCATGCCATCAAGAATAGCATCGTCTTGATGAATGGCTAATATCGGGCCTTCTGCTAACACATTGAGATGTGCATCTGTCACAATGGTGGCTATTTCAATGATATAGTCATTATTAGTATCAAGACCGGTCATCTCCAGATCGATCCATATGAGATTGTTTTTACTTTTGGCCATGGGCTCCGTCTTTTTTTTGAGTTGGACTTAGACTGGTTGAACTTACTTGCCTGTGATTGTATCAAAGGCTACTCTGCATGACATTTTATAAAGATTCAAATTGGATAGATATTTATGAACGAATTTAGCTGGATATTTTTAGCGGCTTTGTTTTTGATGACAGCAACTGAACTCTGGTTATCAATGCGTCAAGGTAAACATGTTCAGGCGCATCGCAATAAAGTGCCAAAAGCCTTTGAAGAACAGATTAGTCTTAGCGCTCACCAAAAAGCGGCAGATTATACTGTGGCAAAAGGTCGCTTTGGCCGCAAAGAAAATGTTTATGGCGTGATTATCCTGCTGGCATGGACATTTGGCGGTGGTCTGTCCTTACTCTCGACAGCTTGGGATGGACTGGGTCTATCGCCCATGCTGACCGGTATATTATTTCTATTGAGCTTTATTGTCATTGGTTCATTATTAGACTTACCATTTTCTTATTACAGAACATTTGTTTTAGAGGATAAGTTTGGTTTCAACCGTAATACCCCGGCTCTGTTCTTCTCTGACTTTATTAAACAAACATTGTTGACCCTTATCATGGGTGCCTTATTGATTTGGGTCGCCTTGTGGATGATGCAAAGCACAGGTGAATTCTGGTGGCTGTACCTTTGGGCGGCTTGGATTGGCTTTGCCTTGTTTATGATGTGGGCTTATCCTGCCTTTATTGCCCCTTTGTTCAATAAATTTACGCCACTGGAGGATGCCAATTTACAGCAACGTGTGGAAAATTTATTAGCCCGGTGTGGTTTCAAAAGCCAAGGTATTTTTGTGATGGATGGTTCACGTCGCAGCGGTCATGGCAACGCTTACTTTACAGGACTGGGAAGCAATAAACGCATTGTTTTCTTCGATACCTTACTCAATACGTTAAATGAAGACCAAATTGAAGCTGTATTAGCGCACGAGTTGGGCCATTTCCGTCGCAAGCATGTGGTCAAAAATATGGTGGTGATGGCTGTGATTAGTTTGATTGGTCTGGCATTGCTGGGCTGGGCATCAAATCAGACCTGGTTCTATGAAGGCTTGGGGGTTAGCCAGCAGTCGAATGCTATGGCACTTGCCTTGTTCATGTTAGTCATCCCCGTATTTATGTTCTTTTTACACCCACTGATGACATCCTTGTCTCGTAAATATGAGTATGAAGCCGATGCCTATGCTGCCTCGGTATCAAGTGCAGATGATCTGATCGCGGCATTGGTGGCGTTATATAAAGAAAATGCCAGTACCTTAACTCCGGATCCACTGGTTTCTGCTGTTTATGATTCGCATCCTCCGGCGGCTATGCGGATTGCTCACTTACAAACGAACTCTGCCTGATATGTTGCAAAAAACAGTGACCTTTTTTGGCGGACTGGTGTTATGCACTATCGTGCATGCCAATGGTAAACAGTTGCATGATGCTGCTTGCTTGCAGTGTCATGCATCACTGAGCGGTGGTGATCCATACCAGTTATACAGCCGAGATGAGAAAAATATTAAAAGTTTAGCCGCGCTTGAGAAGCGTGTTTCGTATTGTGCCAAAGCAGCAGATGTTAGCTGGAATGAGCAACAAAAACGCGCGGTGGTTGATTATTTAAATTCGACTTTTTATCACCTTAAATAAAATTCACTTGATTACGGCCGTCTGCTTTTGAGCGATAAAGCGCCTGATCAGCACGTTCAATCAAACTAATCGGTGTATCGTTGTTTTGATAAGTGCTGATGCCTGCAGACACTGTCACTTGTCCAATAGACTCATGGCTGCCTTTTTTCTTCAGGCGGCTTGCCGCAAATTTCTCACGAATCTTTTCCGTGATCATAAAGGTCTCTTCGAGACTGCAATGAACAAATAGCATAGCCAATTCTTCACCGCCAAAACGAGCCGCAATATGAATGTCATTAGAGTGACTTTTTAATAGTGAGGCAAAAAACTGTAGGACTTTATCACCCAGTAAATGTCCAAAACTGTCATTCAGTCGTTTGAACTTATCGATATCGAATAAAACAAGACTAAACGCATGACCTTTGCTACATAGCTTTTGAAGCTCATTATCAAAAGCTCCCCGATTAAGCAGCCCCGTTAGATTATCTGTTCTTGCCATTTCTTTAACAGCTTCCAACTCTTGTCTGAGTTTCATTATCTCTTCTGTTGAGCGCGTCAATTCAGTCTTTAGCTCACCACTGCTATTGGTAATTTGTTGGGTATTGGTCAAGATCTGGCTGACCAGTGTTTTTAGTTCATCAATATCATTACAGCTTTCTAGTTTTACCTGGCTTTGAGTCAGGCCTTCATTACATTCTGAGGCTGCAGCTTCAACTCTACTGATATTTTCCAGCGTATTATCAACAACCAGCTTCAGCCCATTATTCGTATTACTGAGACGTTCAGGCATGCCCATCAGCACATATTTCTCATAAAGATATTGTGTCACTTCCGGGGTAATGGGGTCATTTTTCTTTAAACGGGTATCAATGCTGTTCACCAAATCCTGATTGTCACCTGACACATATTCGTACCAGACGGCATAGTTCACGGGGGTGATCGGCGTCTGGTAACGATTAGCCAGTAATAAGCTCTGACGAAGATTTTCTGAGGCTTGTTGAAACGCGTGTTGATAAACAGGGGGGAACGATAAAGTTTTGCTCACTTGCTATATTCCATGTTGGCAACTCTTTAGAAGAATTCACTAATTTGTTAATTAAATCAAGTATCTCGTGGTCGTTTACTGCACCACCAGACAAGGCACGCCAGTAGAACGGTGATGAAGGGTAAAACAGTTAAGATCGTTTTGCTGGATAACATTAGCTGAGCTGCGATAAACGTCACAATCAGACAAGCTATCATCACGAGATTTTGGATCCAGTTATTACCTGCCAATACAGTGCCGAGTATTCGCTCAGGAGAATGTGACTGTATAAGCGCATTGAGCGGAATAATAAATAGGCCACCAAATAAACCAAAGCAGAAAATTGAGACTGCAAATGCCGAGACGGAACTCAGTGTAGGGATAATAAAAAGAATAATACTCATACCTATCGCACCCAAAGGTATGAGAGAGGTTTTTATCAGGCCATGCTTGCCTGTACCTGCCAATAACGAACCGACGACAATGCCAATGCCTGAGCAAGCCAATAAGCCTTGAATTATCATCGTATTATTTTCAGCCAATACCATTTTTGCAAAGGCAGGAAATACGGCGAGAAATGTTTGCGAAATTCCCCAAAAGAATGACAGCCCCAATACGGAGTACCAAATAACCGGATTGGTATATAAGTTTTTCACATTTGTTTTTAGCAAATAACCTTTGATGTAATCTTTCCAGGGAAACCGTGTGAAATCAGTCGACTTCTTTGTATCAGTCAATCGGCAAGCGAGGCGCCACTCTACAATAGATAGAATCACCAACAACCAACCTGCCGGGGCGATATGACGCAGTAACGAAACCTCATCATGATATGGCTGGTCTATCAACAACCATTCAAACAACACGGTAAAAACAATAATTCCACCCAAGATGGCAACAATCGTCGTCGCTTGAATAAAGCCATTGGCTGCGGATAAATGCTTGTCACCACCAAGTTGCCGTATATAACCATACTTGGCGGGAGAATAGAGCGCACTTTGAATGGCCAGTATTAACGTCATGAAAAAGGCAAATAAAAACCAGCCCTGATAGTAAGCTAGCGTAATCAACAAGGTAATGATGATGGCTGAGAAAGCCGATGCTTTCATGATGAAAGGTTTGGAAAAACGATCAGAAAGATAGCCGGCCGGGCTGAATAAGAAAATAAAGGGTAAGAGAATGAGTCCATTCACAATCGCCGTCAACGCCACCTGCGTTTGATCATCATATATCTTAAAAATCGTGTTCTGAATGATGATTTTATGGCCCAAATCCACCATGGCATTAATAAAAGCGACGGCAATAAAGCTCATAAAGCCCGGTAATTTTACCGTGCTTAATAAGGAAGAATGTTTCAAATGGTTAGTCGTCCTTTAACCTGACGGCAAGGACATCACAATGAGCATGATGTAATACGGCATTAGCTGTTGACCCCAAGAGACGCTTAAAACCATGTCTGCCATGTGAGCCAACAATAATCAGATCAACATTATTCTCATCAGCCACACGGACAATATCATGTCCCGGTGTTCCCAATTCAACCCACTGTTGTGAAGCCGGAATGGATAATTTTTCAGCCAATGTCGCCAGTTGTTTTTTCCCTGACTCTAACAAAGCATCACGCATATCAATATCAACACTGATCATCGGTTCATAAGCAAAATCAGTTAAAGGGAAATCTTCGATAATGTGGCAAATACTCAGCTTTGCCTGATGTTGTTCAGCAAGTTCTTGTGCTTTTGCGCTAATCAGATCTTTTTGTTTTGAAAAGTCAGTTGCAATCAAAATATGCTGATATTTCATGTCTATTCCCTCATGAAAAAGGGGGCTGGTCAGCCCCCTCATCGTATTATTTAATCATTATCCAAAAAACGTTCGGCATCTAATGCCGCCATACATCCAGCTCCCGCCGAAGTAATCGCTTGACGGTAAATAGGATCGGATACATCACCTGCTGCAAACACGCCTGGCACGCTGGTTTGTGTTCCTTTTTTAAGGATGATGTAGTCATGTTCCATTTCTAACTGGCCTTTGAATATACCGGTGTTAGGCTGATGACCAATCGCAATAAAGACACCAAGTACAGGAACCTCCTGTGTTGAGCCATCTTCCGTGCTTTTCACACGAATACCGGTGACACCAGACTCATTACCAATGACTTCGTCCAACGTGTGATTCCACAAGATTTCTACATTACCTTCTTCTGCTTTTTTCAGCAGTTTATTGGACAAAATCTTTTCAGAACGGAACGAGTCACGGCGGTGAATGACGGTGACTTTCGAAGCAATATTGGACAGGTATAAAGCTTCTTCAACAGCGGTATTACCACCACCGACAACAGCGACGTGTTGACCTTTATAAAAGAAACCATCACAGGTTGCACAGGCAGACACACCACGACCTTTAAAGGCCTCTTCCGATTCCATACCTAAATATTTGGCTGAGGCACCTGTCGCAATAATCAAGGCATCTGCCGTATATTCACCTGCATCACCGATCAAACGGAAAGGACGCTGAGTTAAATCGGTGGTGTGGATATGATCAAAGATAATATCTGTACCAAAACGTTCTGCATGGCGCTGCATACGTTGCATCAATTCTGGGCCCTGTACACCTTCATCATCACCTGGCCAATTGTCGACATCGGTAGTGGTGGTTAGCTGTCCACCTTGTTCGATACCGGTAATTAATACAGGCTCTAATGCTGCTCTAGCAGCATAAACCGCGGCAGTATATCCCGCTGGACCTGAGCCTAAAATCAGTAAACGACAGTGTTTGCTGTCTGCCATAAGTGGAGCCTCCAAGAGAGTTATCAGATATGTATAGTTAGAGTAACCATTGCGATGATTTTGGACAAGCATCTAACTTCAAAAGCTGTGTTAAAATCAAGCGTTAATTTATTGGCAGGGTTGGAAATATCACAGTGGCACAGTCGACACGTGTAAATGACAAGCAGAAACAAGAACTCAACTCTGGCGCAGTCGGCTTCCGTCTGCGTGAGGCAGCACTGATTTTGTCAGTCGCATTAGCGGCATACTTACTCTTGTCTTTATGGTCATATCAGCCTACCGATCCTGGTTGGTCAACGACCGGAACCGATGACATCATTGCCAATAGCGGTGGCATAGTCGGCGCTTGGTTAGCTGATGCTTTGCTCTATGGCTTTGGTTTTCCCGCCTATCTATCACCATTAATGATTGGTTTCAGTGGCTGGTTATTGTTTAGCTGGGGAAAACGCGCTGATACAGAAGATGCTCTGCATTTCTGGGTATTAAAAATGGTCGGCTTATTGATGGCTCTGGCTGCAGCCAGTGGTCTGTCTACTCTTAGTCTGAGCGACTATGCCTCGCTATTGCCTCTCGGCGCTGGTGGTGTGTTAGGCGAAGTGGTAGGGCATGGTTTTGAGTCGGTATTTGGCGCCTCTGGCACTAGTTTGCTATTGCTGGCGGTCCTACTCACTGGGGTCACGCTTTTCACCGGACTATCCTGGTTGATGGTGATTGATAAGTTAGGAGCGATGGCCATGATCGTCGCCATTCATGTGGCCCGCTGGGTGCGTGAAATCAAGGAAGAGTTGGAAGCCAAGCGTACTCGTCAAAAACGGGAAGAGACTTTTCATCAGGAAAAAGAAAAGTTACAGCACAAGGCAAAAGTGCGCATTGAGCCAGTCTTAGAGAAAAAAGAGCCAAGCAAGCGCGAAGAAAAAGAAAAACAAGTGCCATTGTTTGAAACACCAGATGCGCCAGGTATGCCAGCCTTAGCTTTATTAGATATGGCTCAGCCGAGTAAGCAGGCCTATAGCGAAGAAGTCTTGCAAGCCATGTCTCGACAAGTCGAGCTGAAACTAAAAGACTTTGGCGTAGATGTTCAGGTTGTAGAAGTTCAGCCGGGTCCTGTAGTCACGCGGTTTGAATTGCAACCGGCTCCTGGGATTAAAGTCAGTCGTATCAGTGGCCTTGCTAAAGACTTAGCAAGAGCGCTATCCATCAGCAGTGTTCGTATCGTTGAAGTCATTCCGGGTAAACCTGTTGTGGGTCTAGAAATCCCTAATGAGAGTCGTGAAATTGTTCGTCTTCGTGAAATTCTGGCCTGTGATGAATACGAGAATAGCAAATCATTGCTAATGATGGCGCTGGGTAAAGATATTGCTGGCCGTCCAGTGGTCGCTAACTTAGAAAAAATGCCTCACTTACTGGTGGCAGGGACGACTGGCTCAGGTAAATCGGTGGCTGTAAATGCGATGATTCTGAGTTTGCTGTACAAGGCAACACCAGAAGATGTGCGTATGATCATGGTCGATCCAAAAATGCTGGAGCTGTCGGTTTATGAAGATATTCCACATTTATTAGCGCCAGTTGTAACGGATATGAAAGAAGCCGCTAATGCTCTGCGTTGGTGTGTTGCTGAGATGGAGCGTCGTTATCCATTAATGGCTGCTTTAGGCGTGCGTAATATCGCTGGTTATAACAAAAAAGTCAGAGAGGCGATTGAACGCGGTGAGCCAATTAAAGATCCAACAATTGAGGTGGAGCCGGGTGAAGTTGGGCCCACTTTAGAGCCACTCCCTTTTATCGTTGTGATTATCGATGAGCTTGCTGACATGATGATGGTGGTCGGTAAACAAGTTGAAGAGCTGATTGCACGTTTGGCGCAAAAAGCACGGGCATCAGGGATTCATCTTATCTTGGCGACACAACGACCTTCTGTTGACGTTATCACCGGGTTAATTAAAGCCAATATTCCGACACGTATGGCTTTCCAAGTGTCTTCGCGAATTGATTCTCGAACCATTCTTGATCAAATGGGGGCTGAGCAGCTGCTAGGGCAGGGCGATATGCTCTATTTACCTCCGGGGAGTGGACTGCCTGAACGTGTCCATGGTGCATTTGTGGATGACCATGAAGTCCATAATGTTGTTGAGCATTTAAAGAAAAATTCACAGCCTAACTATCTTGAAGAAATTACCCAAGATCAGAGCAGTGATGACGGCGATGGTGGTATCGGTGACCCAAGTGATGCAGAGTCAGATCCGCTCTATGATCAGGCTGTGCAAATCGTCGTCGAAAGTCGCCGGGCATCGGTTTCAGGTATCCAGCGCAGACTGAAAATCGGTTATAACCGGGCTGCACGTATCGTAGAGGCTATGGAAGCAGCTGGCGTTGTTTCTGCCATGCAGGGTAATGGTAGCCGTGAAGTTCTGGCACCACCGCCACGCGATTAAATCAGGAACCAGGCTGGCAAACCGGAGTCAGTAGAACATGCAATTTATCTTTCGGAGTCATTGAATGACCATAAAAAAATTAGCACAAGGCTTTTTGCTATTGTTGCTTCCTGTTGTTGCCATGGCAGATATGAGCGGCACAGAAAAGCTCAACCATTTTGTTAAACAGGTGAATACCTTTCAGGCTCACTTTGAACAAACCGTTCTGGATCCTGATGGCAATATAGTTGAACAGGCCCAAGGTCAGTTTCAATTGGCAAGACCTGGCAAGTTTCGTTGGGATTACAATGACCCATACCCTCAGCATATCGTGGCTGATGGTATGAATGTTTGGTTTTATGATGTGGACTTAGAACAAGTTACCGTGAAGGCGCAAAACGAAGCGTTAGAAGATACGCCTGCAACCTTATTATCAGGACAAGCTTTACCCGAAGATAGCTACAATATTCGTAACTTAAAATCGGATGATGGCTTAACCTGGGTGGAGTTAACGCCAAAACAGAGCAGCAGTAACTTTCAATCCGTTATGCTGGCTTTTAATCAAGATGAATTACAGCAAATGATCATGCGTGACAGCTTCGACCAAAGAACACGTTTGATGTTCACTCAGGTGAAAATTAATCCGACATTTAAAAAAGACACGTTTAAATTTAGTGCGCCTGAAGGCATAGATATTGTAGGTGAAGCGCAACAGTGAGTTTGTTTGATCAAGTTGATGACTTAGCTGGGCGTCCGTTAGCGGATCGTATGCGTCCAAAGACGCTTGACCAGTATATCGGGCAGACACATTTGTTGGGAGCGGGTAAGCCGTTGCGTCAGGCGATTGCTTCAGGCCATCCGCATTCAATGATCTTCTGGGGGCCACCCGGTACTGGTAAAACCACTTTGGCTAAACTCATCGCCGGTTATTGTGATGCTGAGTTTATTACTATCTCAGCCGTGTTGGCGGGCGTGAAAGAGGTCCGAGCGGCGGTTGCACGTGCTCAGCAGTTATTGCAGGAGCGTGGTCGTAGAACCATGCTGTTTGTGGATGAAGTGCACCGCTTTAATAAATCTCAGCAAGATGCATTTTTACCTTATGTTGAAGATGGTACGTTTACCTTTATTGGCGCTACTACAGAAAATCCTTCCTTTGAATTAAATAATGCCTTGCTATCCCGAGCCAGGGTCTATGTACTCAAATCCTTAGAGGCTGAAGATTTACGCCAAATCATTGATAGAGCCATGTCAGATGAGGAGTTAGGGTTGGCCGACAGAGGCATTGAGGTGGGCGAGACTTTGCGAGATCAATTAGCACAAACTGCTGATGGTGATGGCCGCAGAGTGTTAAATCTACTTGAAATAGCCGTCGATTTGGCCGATAGCAAAGGTCAGAAAGCCGTCTATGAGCATGATCTTGCTGAAGTGTTATCCGGCACGATTCGACGCTTTGATAAAGGCGGTGAAGCTTTTTACGATCAAATTTCAGCACTTCATAAATCCGTGCGAGGCTCAGCGCCTGATGCTGCACTCTATTGGCTGTGCCGAATGCTGGATGGCGGTTGCGATCCTGTTTACCTGATGCGAAGAGTGGTTAGAATGGCGGCTGAAGATATCGGTAATGCTGATCCCAGAGGCTTACGTATTGCTCTCGATGCTTGGGAAAGCTTTGACAAACTCGGTAGTCCGGAAGGCGAACTGGCGATAGCCCAAGCAGTTGTTTATTTAGCCTGTGCCCCCAAAAGTAATGCGGTGTATACCGCCTTTAAAGCGGCCATGCATGATGCCAAAGCACATGGTTCGGCTGAAGTACCGGTACATCTAAGAAATGCGCCCACCAAATTGATGAAAGAATTAGGGTATGGCAGAGAATACCGTTATGCTCATGATGAACCCGATGCTTATGCTGTGGAGGAAACCTACTTCCCAGAATCAATGCGCGAACGTGAATACTATCAACCCGTGAATCGTGGTCTTGAAATAAAAATAGCTGAAAAACTAGACAGGTTAAGAGCCATGGATAAGCAGGCCCGTCAAAAATAATCTAGCTGTTAACATAAAGATCATAGCGAGTATTTTTACTCTGAATACTGGCACTTGGCTTCTGATTACCAACAAACTCAGCACCTTTGGGACGTTTCACTACGACTCGTCGTAGAGCTACATGTCTAGCCACAGTGAGTAATTCTGCACTATGTGTATCCGGTCCAATTAGTTGGTGTAGTGCCTGCATCTCTTTTTTAACTAACGCCGATTTATCCCGACTGGGATACATAGGATCCATATAAATGACATCCGGCTGTTCCTGCACTGTCGATAAAAAATCAATAGCATTGGCATAATGAATGGTCATTCGTTGTGTAATAACTTTTACTTCGGGATCCATTTCCTGCTGTTGTAAGGCATCTTCGATGAGCAAACTTATCACCTGGCTTTGCTCAAGCATAGTGACCGTGCTGCCTAGGGAGGCTAGGACAAAACCATCTCTGGCAAAGCCTGCGGTAGCATCAATGATGCTTGGGATATGGCCTTGTTTCATGCCAACAGCTTTGGCTAGTGGCTGACCTTTACCACCACCAAATTTACGCCGATGATCATACTTGCCTGACGTGAAATCGATAAAAACAGGATTACCGATATCAGGTATCTGAAGACTCAAACGGTGCTCTTCAATCAATAATTGTACTAGTGACTTATCAAGAGTCTTGATTGGAACGGAGAGTCTTTTTTCGAGGGACTGTGCTCGTGGCAGTGACTGTGAGTTTACTGCCACGAGACTATCTAATGCGTTATTCAACGGTCGTAATAAATTGTCCAAAGGAGCGAGGGCCTTTGCCTGTTTTGATTGAATTGATAACTTTTTCTGTTTTAGTGTCAATGACAGAAACGGTGTTATCACCCCAGTTGACAGCATAAAGCTGTGAACCATCGGCACTAATATCAATGCCTTCAGGTGTGTCTTCAATGTCGATTGTGTTGCTGACGTCAAAAGAGGTCGTGTCAACGACAGAGATGGTGGCCTCATCTTGGTTAATAACGTAGAGTTTTTTATTATCTTTGCTGACAACAGCGCAGTATGGCCAGTCACCGACTTGAATTGTCTCAACAACTTTTGCTGTGTTGGTATCGATGGCTGTGACATTGCTACTTTTGACATTCACACTATAAACGCGTGAGCCATCTGGTGAAATCGCCAGCCCGAATGGTGACTCTCCAACCTCAATTGTATGTGTCACTTGATCATTGCTCAGGTCAATAAATGACACTGTGTTATCGTCACGATTGGAAACGTAAAGACGCTGGTTTTCTTCATCAATAACCAGGCCGGCAGGGGATTTGCCTACTGCAATCGTATCTATCAACTCGCCAGAATCAGGATTAATGATACGAATATTATTTTCATACCAGTCTGCTACATAGACGCGTGTACCACTTTTAGAGGCGGTTACACCGACTGGTCCAGGTCCGACTTTGATTTGACGTGTTTCCGTTAATGACTTTAGGTCAAGCACTGAAATCGTTTGTCCATCGGGATTGGTAACAAAAGCCATATCATGGTGCGGGCTCACACTGATGCCGGCAGGGTGCTCACCTACTGGAATCGTTTTGATAACCGTCTGAGTGCTTAAATCTATGACGCTGACAGTACTGGAGAGCTGATTAGTGATTAGAGCATATTCAGTCTTATCATCAGCACAGGCAGATAAAGTGAAAACGACTGTAAGAAAAAAGGCGACTCTAAGAGCCGCCTTTTGAATATTTTTGAAACACATGATGGAATTATTTTTCCAGCATTGTTTTCAGGTTGTTCAGACCCGATGTGTAAACACCTTTAACAGCGTTAACCGCATCTTCATCACTTTGGCCTTCTGGAACAGGTGGGTTATCCATGAAAGAACGATAAAACTTACCTTTCCATGTGACTTCTGAACCACCATCTTTTGCTTTAACTGATAACCAAGATTTGTAGTTGTTTACTGGTAGTGTGTAGTAAGGAGTATCTTTACTATTGTATGTAATTGTTTTGATAACGCTCATATCTTCGATCTTGTAGATCATCATCATTTTTTCGTTATCAAGTTTTTGCAACTCTTCAGTGATGGTTGGGTGACCTTCACCTTTTAAAGTCAGCTTACGTTGCTTATCACTTAACATTTCAACGCTCGCAACAGCTGGATGCCACTTGTCAATGGCTGTGAAATCACCCAGAACAGCCCAAACTTTTTCAGGAGAGGCATTAATAAGTACTGTTTCTTTAACTGACTGTCGTGTTGGACCATGAGCGCTGGCTACCATTGGTAACAGTGCAACTGCTATGGCAAAAAACTGCAATAATTTTTTCATTATTTCTATCTCCGTTTTTTAATAAATCCGACAGTGACGTTAACAAAGCCATCCTGAACACAGTCTGAACAAATGTCATCGAACACATATCACCATAAGTTGGACTGCACACTCTAGCGGAAGTATCTAATATTTTCCACATGGATATTTGACTTAGTCATACATATTAATGAAAATTAACCCCCTTTATGTCTAACTCAACAAGCGGAGAAGCCTGTGCCACTGATAAAAATCAGGGACTTGCACTTTTATCGTGGTGATCGAGCCATCTTTGATGGCGTGAATATCGATATCGAACGCGGTAAAGTGACTGCGATTATGGGCCCGAGTGGTACCGGCAAGACAACGTTACTTAAGCTGATTGGTGGTCAACTTCGACCAGATAAAGGCACGATAGAAGTCGATGGTCAGAATGTTCACAAGCTGTCACATTCCGAACTCTACGAACTCCGGAAACGAATGGGAATGCTGTTTCAAAGCGGTGCGCTACTAACAGATATCAATGTATTTGATAATGTCGCTTTCCCACTCCGTGAGCACACCAACCTGCCAGAGTCCATGATTCGCGATCTTGTTCTGATGAAGTTGCAAGCTGTAGGGCTTCGTAATGCGCGTCACCTTTCGCCTAATGAATTATCAGGCGGTATGGCAAGACGCGTTGCCCTTGCTCGTGCAATCGCTCTCGAGCCGATGATGATAATGTATGACGAACCTTTTACCGGTCAGGACCCTATCTCAATGGGGACGCTGGTGAATTTGATTCATCGTATGAATGACGCCATGAAGTTGACGAGTATTGTCGTCTCTCACGATGTAGCCGAAACGGCTGAAATTGCTGATTACATCTATCTTATGTCGGCAGGCAAAATTATCGAACATGGTTCACCGGCACAACTGGAACGCTCAGGTTCAGAATGGGTTAAGCAGTTTATGCAGGGGTTACCAGATGGGCCCGTACCCTTCCATTACGGCGGCCCGGACTTTGCTGAGGACTTACTCAACCCTGAGGACAATGCATGATAAATTATATTCGAGGCCTTGGTCGTTGGGGACTGGGTCTGTTCGAGCGGCTGGGACGTGCCCACATTTTATTGGCTTCAATGATCGCTGGCATTCCTGGTTTGTTCTTGCGGTTTTCGCTTGTTATCCAGCAACTGTTTTCGATTGGCGTACTCTCTGTCATGCTCATCGTCATTTCTGGCTTGTTTGTTGGTATGGTTTTGGGGCTGCAAGGGTATAATACGCTTGTTGATTTCGGTGCCGAAGAGTCACTGGGTGTCATGGTTTCTCTGTCTCTAGTGCGTGAACTCGGTCCTGTGGTGACAGCATTACTTTTTGCCGGACGTGCAGGCTCAGCCTTGACTGCAGAAATAGGCTTAATGAAAAGTACAGAACAGTTATCAGGCATGGAAATGATGGCTGTTGATCCTGTGAAACGAATTATTGCTCCCCGTTTTTTTGCCGGGGTCATTTCAATGCCTTTACTGGCTGCCATCTTCAGTGCCGTCGGTGTACTAGGTGGTTTTCTGGTTGGGCATGGTCTGTTAGGCGTTGATGACGGCGCTTTTTGGTCACAGATGCAGGCAAAAACAGATTTATACGAAGATATTTTTAATGGCGTTATCAAAAGTATTGTTTTTGGTTTCGTTGTGACATGGATTGCCTTATTTGAAGGGTATGATGCTATGCCCACATCAGAAGGTGTGGGGAGAGCGACAACTCGTACAGTAGTACATTCAGCCTTTGCCATTTTGGGGCTGGACTTTGTACTGACTGCGTTGATGTTTGGAGATTAGAGAGAATGATGCAGAGTAAAAGTACTGAAATTACTGTTGGAATGTTTGTCGCGGCGGGTATTGCAGCATTGTTTATGTTGGCAATGAAAGTCAGCAATTTGGGAGATTTAACAGAAGAAAGTGGGTATGAACTCATCGCTGAGTTTGAAAATATTGGTGGTTTGAAAGTGCGTTCCCCTGTCACTATGGCGGGAGTCAGAGTGGGGCGTGTGGCCAACATTACGCTTGACCCTCAAACGTTTGATGCCAAAGTGACGCTCAATATGTATCCACAGTTTGATAATATTCCACTCGATACCTCTGCCAGTATCTATACGTCTGGTTTATTAGGTGAGCAGTATATTGGTCTCGTTGCCGGTGCTGAAGATGAATCTTTAAAAAATGGTGATGTCATAACCCTGACTCAACCGGCACTTGTGTTAGAACAGGTTATCGGCCAATTTTTGTACAGTAAAGCTGAAGGCGAATAAATGAACATTTACAAAATAATGAGCAAATCACTGTTATCTCTGATCACATGTTTTTTCCTGGCGACAAGTATGGTCGCTTCAGCTGAGAATATGTCTGAACCTCAAACGCTAGTAAAAAATGCATCCGATAAAATGCTCAAAGCGTTAGAAGATAACCAAGCTGAGCTTGAGAAAAGTCCTGAGAAAATCTATTCATTGGTTGAAGATATTCTCATGCCATATTTTGACTTTGAAAAGATGTCTAAATTAGCTCTAGGAAAAAACTGGCGTCAACTGGATAAAGAACAACGCGTTCAATTTGTTGAAGAGTTTCGCCTGCTATTGATTAGAACTTACTCGACAGCCATGCTTGAATATACAAACGAAGAGATTCGTTTATTACCTTTCCGTGATGATGTATCCAGAAAACGTGTTACTGTTCCTATGGAAGTCATTCAGCCTGCCGGTCCATCCATTCCAATGGCGCTATCACTTTTTCAAAATGATAGCAGTGAGTGGAAAGTTTACGATGTGAAGATTGATGGCATCAGTTTAGTGACCAATTATCGTTCAAGCTTTGCTACAGAGATTCGTAACAAAGGCGTTGACAGCCTTATCAGCGATTTAGCTGAACGTAATGCAAAATTGAAATCATGAGTAAACCGTTCGCTATCAAATATGATGATGCCAGCAAGGCTTTCTTGGTCTCTGGTCCAGTCACACTGGACTCAGCAAAAGATGCCTTAATAAAAACAAAAGGTGTTTTTGATTCGGTGTCAGACATCGAAGTCGACTTGCAAGGAGTCACCGAGTCAGACAGTGCAGGATTGGCACTTCTTCTTGATTGGATGAGAGCCGCGAAAAATGCCAACAAGCCCATCACATTCAAGCACCTGCCTGAACAGATGGACGCGATTGCCAAGGCCTCAGGCCTAGATGAATTGTTGCCCCTAAAATAAAGTTGAAAGTTATAACTTATGAAAGCATCTGATATTAAAGAAATGATTGAAGCGGGTTTACCTGATGCTGATGTACAGGTATTTGGTGACGATGGACAGCATTTTGATGCGCGCGTTGTATGCCCGTCATTTGCTGGAAAGACCTTAGTACAACAGCACAAAATGGTGAAAGAAACGCTGGGTGATAAATTTACCAGTGGTGAAATTCACGCCTTATCACTAAAAACTTCTGCAGCCTAGCAGTAGACAACACAAAGACTGTTATGGACAAATTGATTATTAGTGGCGGTGTAGCGCTTGATGGTGAAATACGAATATCAGGTGCAAAAAATGCTGCGCTTCCGATTTTAATGGGCGCGTTACTGGCCGATTCTCCGGTACGTATCGGGAATGTGCCACATCTGCATGATATCACCACCACTCTAGAGTTATTAGGTCGCATGGGTGTCACACTTACTGTCGATGAACGCTCAGGTGTCGTGATTGATCCCACGACACTAACCGATACCGAAGCCGCTTATGATCTTGTGAAAACTATGCGTGCTTCGATCCTTGTTTTAGGTCCTTTATTAGCAAAATACGGTAAAGCGGATGTGTCACTCCCTGGCGGTTGTGCGATTGGTTCACGTCCGGTTGATTTACATTTGCGTGGCTTACAGCAAATGGGTGCAGATATACGCGTAGAAAATGGTTATATCCGTGCTACCAGTGGTAAGGGTTTAAAGGGGGCTCATATTTTCATGGATCAGGTGACCGTTACCGGTACAGAGAACCTGATGATGGCGGCTACATTGGCGCAAGGTACAACCACGATTGAGAATGCTGCCAGAGAGCCTGAAGTTGTTGATCTAGCAAATTATCTCAACCAGATGGGAGCGAAAATATCTGGTATTGGCACCGCTACGCTGGTGATTGAAGGTGTTAAATCGCTTTCAGGTACCAAATACCAGATATTGCCTGACCGTATCGAAACCGGCACTTATCTCGTGGCTGCGGCCATCACGCGGGGTCGTGTCAAATTAAAAGATACAGATGCCAACCAACTGGAATCTGTTCTGCTGAAGCTTGAAGAAGCGGGCGCTTCTGTCAGTGTCGGTGATGACTGGATTTCTCTGGATATGCATGGCAATAGACCTAAAGCAGTCAATATCAGAACTGCTCCATATCCCGCTTTCCCAACTGATATGCAGGCACAATTTACTGCGCTAAACAGTATTGCTGAAGGGCAGGCTACTATCGTTGAAACCGTTTTTGAAAATCGCTTTATGCATGTTCAGGAAATGCAGCGGATGGGTGCCAACCTTCAGATCGAGGGTAATACGGTGGTATGTAAAGGTCGTGATTATCTAACGGCTGCTCCCGTCATGGCGACGGATTTACGTGCTTCAGCCTGTTTAGTCTTGGCAGCTTTAGTTGCTGAAGGCGAAACAGTCGTTGAACGTATTTATCATATTGATCGTGGTTATGAATGTATTGAAGAAAAACTGCAACAATTAGGTGCGAAAATTCGTCGAATTCCGAGCTCAGCGAGATCTGCAGATGTCTGATACCTTAACGCTAGCTTTGTCAAAGGGACGTATTTTCAAAGAAACCTTACCTTTGCTCGCCGCTGCCGGAATCGTTCCCGTAGATGATCCGGAAACCAGTCGTAAACTTATCCTGGATACTAATCTGCCAGATGTAAAATTGATTATTGTCAGAGCATCAGATGTCCCAACCTATGTGGAATATGGTGGTGCTGATATTGGTGTCGCGGGTAAAGATGTATTGATGGAGCACCCTCATGCAGAGTTATATGAACCTGTTGATCTAAATATAGCTCGTTGCAAATTGATGACAGCTGGTAAGCCTGATGATGAAATGCGTTCTGGCAGGTTACGAGTTGCTACAAAATTTGTTGAGAGTACCCGTCGTTTTTATGCTGAAAAGGGTGAACAGGTCGAAATCATCAAGCTTTATGGCTCTATGGAGCTGGCGCCATTGGTTGGGCTGGCAGATCGTATCGTGGATGTCGTCGATACAGGTAATACCTTACGTGCGAATGGGCTGATTCCAATGGAACATATTGCGGATATAAGCTCAAGATTAGTGGTCAATAAAGCATCAATGAAAATGAAACATAAACGAATGCAATCTTTTATTGAACACATTAGAGACGCAGTTAGAGAACAAAATAATGATTGAAATAAAACAGCTCAGTGCCTCACAAGCTGATTTTTGGACCGCTTTGGAAGATATCCTCGCCTGGGAAGGTGTGTCAGATGACAAAGTGACGGACATTGTCAAAGAAATTCTTGCAGAGGTGAAGTCCCGTGGTGATGAGGCTGTGCTTGAGTATAGTCGCCGGTTTGATCGCGTCACTGCTGAAACGATGTCTGATCTTGAGATTAGTTTGGATCGTGCTAAAGCCGCATTAGAAAATATTCCGTCAGAACAAAGACAAGCCCTTGAAGCCGCTGCTCAGCGCGTACGTCAGTATCACGATCATCAAAAACAGAGCTCATGGAGCTATACCGAAGAAGATGGCACCTTACTTGGTCAACAAGTGACGCCTTTAGATCGGGCAGGACTCTATGTGCCTGGTGGTAAAGCGGCTTATCCATCATCCGTATTGATGAATGCGATTCCAGCAAAAGTGGCTGGTGTCCAAGAGTTGATTATGGTGGTCCCGACGCCTAATGGCGAAGTGAATGAGTTAGTACTCGCCGCGGCGGCAGTTGCTGGCGTTGACCGTATTTTTGCTGTTGGGGGTGCTCAGGCTGTAGCTGCACTGGCCTATGGTACAGAAACGATTCCACAAGTCGATAAGATAGTCGGCCCAGGCAATATCTTTGTCGCGACAGCAAAAGGCATGGTTTTCGGTACTGTGGGTATTGATATGATTGCTGGACCTTCTGAGATTTTAGTTATTTGTGATGGTAAAACCGATCCAGATTGGATTGCGATGGACCTGTTTTCGCAAGCCGAGCATGATGAAGACGCACAATCGATACTTATCTCACCTGATGCAGATTTCCTGGAAAAAGTGAACGCCTCCATTGCTAAGCTTTTGCCGACAATGGAACGCAAAGATATCATCACGATATCATTGCAGAACCGTGCTGCGATGATTCATGTTGAAGATATGGATACCGCTATAGAAGTCGCCAACTTTATTGCTGCTGAGCATTTAGAATTGTCTGTTGATGAGCCGATGGAGATGGCTAAAAAAATCCGCCATGCAGGTGCTATCTTCTTGGGCCGTTATACGCCTGAAGCACTAGGTGACTATTGTGCCGGACCGAACCATGTTCTTCCTACATCAAGAACAGCAAGATTTAGTTCACCATTGGGTGTTTATGACTTTCAGAAACGTTCTAGTCTGATTCAGGTATCGGAGCAGGGTGCACAGAGCTTAGGTAAGGTAGCATCGGTATTAGCTCGCGGTGAAAGTCTCACAGCACATGCTAGATCAGCAGAATATCGTCTTAAGGATTAATCATGAGTCGCTTTTGGAGCGGTTTTGTTAAAGAGTTAGACCCTTATGTGCCAGGTGAACAACCCAAACTGGCCAATTTAACGAAGCTCAATACCAATGAAAATCCGTACGGCCCATCACCAAAAGTGATTGAGGCCATTCGCATGGCGGCAAGTGATCGCTTGCGTTTATACCCGGACCCGACATCAGCCGAGCTACGGCAAGCAATCGCTGATTTTTATCAGATCGATAGCGCGTATGTGTTTGTCGGAAATGGCTCTGACGAAGTTCTTGGACATGTGTTTAATGCGCTGTTTAGGCATGAATCGCCTATCTTATTTCCAGACATCAGCTATAGCTTTTATCCGGTCTATTGTCAGCTTTATCAGATAAGCTTTGACAAAGTACCGTTAAATGATGCATTTGAGATTGATGTGGATGACTATAGCAATACCAACGGTGGGATTATTTTTCCTAATCCCAACGCGCCTACAGGCTGTTTATTAGCGCTTTCTGACATCGAAAAATTACTACGAAAGAATACCGATTCAGTTGTAGTGATTGATGAAGCATATATTGATTTTGGTGGTGAGTCTGCCGTCAGTCTGGTCAAAGATTATCCTAATCTTTTGGTTGTACAGACAATGTCAAAGTCGCGGTCCCTAGCTGGTCTCAGGATAGGTTATGCGATTGGTCAACCTGAACTGATTGAAGCATTGATTCGGGTTAAAGACAGTTTTAATTCTTATCCCGTTGACAGTTTGGCCTCTGCTGCTGGGATTGCAGCGATGAAAGATAAAGCCTATTTCAAAGACACCTGTCAGGCAGTCATTGATGAACGAAATAAAGTGGTAACAGGGCTTCAAGAGTTAGGGTTTGATGTGCTGCCTTCAGCCGCCAATTTTGTTTTTGCTTCGCATAAGCAGGCCAAGGCCGCTGATATTGCGGCTGGACTTAGAAAAGAAGGCATTATCGTTAGACACTTTAACAAACCGCGAATTGAACAGTTTTTACGGATTTCTATTGGCACTGCAACTGAAAACCAGCAATTATTATCGGTTATGGATACGTTAGTTTAACTATTGTTTGTTAGGTTTAAACAGGTATTTCAGTCGTTTGAGATCATGATCATATTTACTTTCTAACTGTGTGATCTCGGCTTTCAGATCATTAATAGCTTGCTGTCTTACTTGAATTTCTTCTTTTGCTGCATCTAAGCGTTTTTGCATATTAGCAGTGATTTTGGCGCCACTTAGCTCACGTTGAGCAGCTTCATTTTGTAGTTGATAGAGATATTGTTTGAGATCAGGTAGCTTTTGTTGATGCATCTCAATCTGTTCTTGTCGATAAGCTATATCACTATCACGTGCGCGAATAAGATCAGCTTCCGAGCGATACGTAATCAGTAATGTTTTATCATAAGCCTGTTGTGCCTGACGGGCTTCCTCTGCCTGTTTGGCTTGTGCTTCGGCTTGCAGACGCGCTTCTTCTTCGACTTTTTGCTGTGCAGCCTGCTCGAGCAATTCTTGCTCTGTTAGGGCCGCTGGTACACGCTCAATAAGACGCATGGTTTCAGCATCAATGATGTCGTAGCCTTTCTGTGCTGCAGCAGATGGCAGCGAGGTACTTAATGTCATCACACCATTCTCGTCAGGGAAGCGGTATAGCTGACCTGCTGAGACGGAAAGGCTGAATAAGCAGAAGAATAAGAACAGGAATAATTTACGTATCATGATAATGTCTGTGTGATTGGAGTCATCTTTGAGTTTTCTCGATCAATTTATCTTGTTTTTGGTTTCATTGGTAGCCAATACTTTTTCTGCCTTCTCAGGTGGTGGTGCCGGGCTTATCCAATTTCCCGTATTAATCTTTCTCGGATTAAGTTTTTCTATTGCATTAGCGACTCATAAAGTCGCGAGTGTGGCTCTAGGAATTGGCGCTGTTTTGCGCTATTTGAAAACAAGCCGATTAGAACGCCAATTTGTTTTATTAATGTTACTAACAGGACTGCCGGGAGTCGTACTGGGTGGAAATATTATTTTGCTGGTCCCTGATCGTTGGGCAGAAATAGCATTGGGCATGTTAACCGGTGGATTGGGGATTTACTCCATTCTCAAACCACAGTTAGGTCAACATTACGTGCCTGTACACAGAGATTGGAGCGGCTGCATCATGGGGGGATTGGTTTTATTTCTGATAGGCTTCTTAAATGGCTCTCTGACCTCAGGTACCGGGCTTTTTGTGACATTATGGCTGGTAGGTTGGTTTGGTATGGATTATCAGCGTGCAGTCGCTTACACGCTGATAATGGTCGGGTTGTTTTGGAATGGTGCAGGTGCTATCACTCTGGGGCTGCTAGGTGATATTCGTTGGGATTGGTTGCCAGCATTGCTACTTGGCTCATTACTGGGCGGTTATCTGGGATCTCATCTGGCAATAAAACATGGTAATCGTTGGATTAAACGTGCATTTGAAATCGTGACTTTGTGTATATCTGTGAAATTAATCTACGGCTAATGTTTAAGCCACACCAAATTGTTCTCGATAAGCCGCCACGGCTGGCAAAAACTCACCAAAATCAGGATTGTCTTTCAAATAACCCAGAAGATCGTTGAGAGAAATGATATTCAATACAGGAATATTATGTTCGGCTTGAACTTCTTGTATGGCTGATAATTCACCCTGACCGCGTTCCTGTCTATCTAAAGCGATAATCACGCCGGCGGGTTCTGCACCTGCGGCACGGATGATCTCAACAGACTCTCTTACGGAGGTTCCGGCAGAAATGACATCATCGATGATAAGTACTTTGCCTTTGAGTTCTGCGCCAACCAATTGACCACCTTCACCGTGATCTTTGATTTCTTTTCGGTTAAACACATATGGCATATCTTGATTATGCTGATCGGCCAGCGCAACAACGGTGGTAGAGGCGAGAGGTATGCCTTTATAGGCGGGGCCGAATAACACATCAAATTTCAGTTCAGAATCAGCAATAGTTTGAGCGTAGAATCGGCCGAGTTTAGCCAGGCTGGCACCACTGTTAAATAAGCCGCTATTGAAAAAATAGGGACTTTGACGGCCTGATTTGAGCGTAAATGAGCCAAATCGTAAAACACCTGTGGCTAAGGCAAACTCGATAAATTCTTTTTGATACTGTTTAATCATGTTGTTTTTGAACTCGGTAAATCGCGACCTGACCAAATAAGTTAGGCAGACAACGTATTCCTAGACTGTCTTTATTGTTGTGATTAACAATGCTTCTGTTAAGCACGTTAAGGTGATAGTCATCACAAAGATTTTCAAAATCTTTAATCGTACATAAATGGATATTCGGTGTTTCAAACCAGGCATTCGGCAGTGTCTTTGAGACCGGCATTTTGCCACCCAGCGCTAATTGCATTCGACATTGCCAGTGTCCAAAGTTTGGGAAACCAATAATGCCATTCTTGCCAACACGGACGATTTCCTGCAGTAAGAAGTCTGGGCGTTGAATCGCTTGTAAGGTTTGCGACAAGATAACAAAGTCAAAACTCTGATCGGCAAATTGCGCTAAACCTTGATCCAAGTCTGCCTGGATAACGTTGATGCCGGCCTGAATACATTCTGCAAACTTACTGTTATCGATTTCCAGACCGTAGCCAGTGATATCTCGTTGTTGCAAATGCTTGAGCAGGCTGCCATTACCACACCCTAAGTCCAGAACTTTGGCACCATTAGGAATCCAGTCACTGATAATTTGCTGGTCAACACGTAAGGCCATCACTTCGCCCCCTCAGCAGCAATTTGCTGCATATAGGTACCAAAGATTTCTAAGTAACGAGGTATTGGCATCAAAAACGCATCATGACCCTGGTGAGCCTCGATTTCGGCATAACAGACGGATTTACCGGCAGCCAGCATCGCATTAACAATTTCTTTTGAGCGCTCTGGTGAAAAGCGCCAATCACTTGTGAACGAGATAATGAGCGATTTCGCCTGAATCTTATCGACAGTCGCGACAAGATCATCGTTAAAGTCCTGTGCCGGGTCAAAATAATCCAGTGCTTTGGTCATTAATAAATAGGTGTTGGCATCAAAGCGTTCAACGAAACTGGTACTTTGATAACGTAGGTAACTTTCAATTTGAAACTCGACGTCGTAGCCATATTGAATGGCACCATTACGTAATTCGCGACCAAACTTTTCACCCATGGCCTCATCTGACAGATAGGTAATATGTCCTAACATACGAGCTAATCCCAAGCCATGGCGTGGCAGGGTGTTATGTTTTATGTAATAACCATCATGGAAATCAGGATCAGATTTTATTGCCGTTCTAGCCACTTCATTAAACGCAATATTTTGTGCTGAAAGTTTAGGTGCAGCCGCGATGACGATAGCATGGCGAACACGTTCTGGCAGGCTGATTGACCACTGCAAAGCCTGCATGCCACCTAAGCTGCCACCAATGACGGCTGCCCATTGCTCAATGTCTAGACGATCAGCCAGCATTGCTTGACTACGAACCCAATCAGGCACGGTCAGAATAGGAAAGTCAGGGCCGAAGAGTTCACCTGTTTCCGGGTTGATGGTGTTGGGGCCTGTGGAACCTTTACAGCCACCCAAATTATTCAGACACACAACATAAAAATGGTTGGTATCGATCGCCTTACCCGGACCAATAGCCGTATCCCACCAACCGGGTTTGCGGTCTTCCATCGTATGGTAACCGGCGGCATGATGATCACCCGAAAGAGCGTGACAAATCAGTACAGCATTGCTGCCATCTTCATTTAATGAGCCATAGGTTTCATAGACTAAGTCATAACTTGACAACGTCTTACCACAGTCCAATTGAAGTGGTATATCGATATGAATTGTCGATGGTTTCACCAGACCAACAGAGTCAGCTGGTATAGATTCCGGCATATATGGTTGATTCCCGTAAAAAGCGTTAAGTCTAATCAGACTGCCGTTGTAGCGCAATCTGGATCATATATAGCGACCTGCTAATAATGGCATGACTAACATTGATAAAACTTGTAACCCCAGTAATACAAACAGCGGAGATAAGTCTACTCCTGCAATAGGAGGGATGGTCCTTCTGACAGGTCTAAGTAATGGAGCATTCATCTTACTGACTAATGGCGCGACAGGGTTGTAGGTGCCTGCCGGGGTTACCCAGCTTAAAATCACTTCGATGATGATACTGACAGTAAAAATATTGATGAATAGTTGAAATAATTCTGCCAGGAGAATGGTGAGCCATAAAAGACCTTGAGGCATTATGCCAGCGAGTATACCCACAGCGATCATTTTTATAAGTGTCACACTGATGAGTAATACCAGCGTGGCTGTATCCCAGCGACCTGCAGCAGGGATAAAGCGGCGAAGAAACTTCACCGGTACCTGAGTGAGTTTGATAATAAACTGCACCATCGGGTTGTGATATTCCCAATGTGCCCATTGCATTATCAAACGCAGAGCAACCACCACCATGTATAGATAGATGAGTGTATCAATCAGGAAAATCAGAGGGTTGCTTATATAACCACTAGTCATAGTCTTGTCCTAATTGTTCAGCGAGTTCATCAGCGCGTTGAGCTGCTGCCGTGAGTGCTTTGCTAAATAATCCGCGTAGATCGCCTTTTTCAAACACATCGAGCGCTCGCTCTGTTGTGCCGCCGGGCGATGTCACACGTTGGCGAAGTACGCAGGCTGACTCATCACTTTCCAATGCCATTTTGGCTGCACCAAAGCTGGTTTCCAGCGCGAGTAAACGTGCCGTTTCTTCAGGTAGACCTAATTCCATACCTGCTGTTTGCAGCGCTTCCAGCACCAGGAAAAAATAAGCAGGGCCACTGCCAGATAGAGCTGTTACGGCATCCATCTGTTTTTCATCGCTAATCCACAAAGCAAGGCCAACCGCTCTTAACATGGATTCCGCTAATTCATGTTGAGCAGATGTCACGTAATCATTGGCACATAGAGCGGTAGCGCCCGCCTGAACCAAAGAGGGTGTATTTGGCATGGCTCTGACAATCGCAGCTTGTTCAAAGTCTAACCAGCGAGTGATGTCATCCAATCGAATACCTGCCGCAATAGAAATGAGTAATTTATCTTGTTGCCAAGCTGGTGATATTTGGCGAATGACGGATTGCAACTGCTGCGGTTTTACCGCCAGAATCACTACATCAGCATCAGCAATCGCAGCCAGATTGTCAGTGAATGTTTTGACACTGTAGCGTGATGTTAAATTATCCAGTGTTTCAGTGTTTGCATCAGAAACATGAATGTTATCAGCGGCAAAGTCATTACTAATCAGCCCGCCTATCAGGCTGCGCGCCATATTGCCGCCACCAATAAATGCGATTGTGCATTGCTTCATTTGTTCACCTTTGTATCTGTATTAGTTGGAATTTGATGCATTAAATGCTTAACGTTTATCACGTTGTCCAAATAATGCTGTCCCGATGCGTACCATTGTACTGCCACAAGCGATGGCTGTAGACATATCTGCACTCATTCCCATAGATAGAGTATCAACCTGCGGGTATGTCTGACGTAATTGCTGAAACAATTCATAAGCACGTGAGAAGCTGTCTTTTTCTTCGTCGGTGGATTGTTTGGGAGAGGGAATAACCATCAATCCTCTTAGGCAAAGCTTATCGAGAGTGGCGATATAGTCAGCTAATGTCTGTAGCTTTTCCGGACTGGTGCCTGACTTGGTGTCTTCTTCATCAATATTGATTTGTATGCAGACATTGAGAGGCGCAAGTGAATCCGGTCTGTGCTCATCTAAACGGCGGGCAATTTTTTCTCTATCAACGCTCTGAACCCAATCAAAATGCCCGGCGATATCACGGGTTTTATTCGATTGGATAGGACCAATGAAATGCCATTCCAGATCAAGATCAGCCAAAGCATCAATCTTATCCAAGGCTTCCTGCAAATAGTTTTCACCAAACTGGCGCTGACCGAGTAACGCCACTTCACGCAATGCCTCTGCAGGCCATGTTTTGCTGACGGCCAATAATTGTATGCTTTTCGGATCACGTTGTGCGGAAGATGCCGATGTCGATATTTCGTGATGAATTTGTTGGAAACGTTTTTTTACATCTGTCATGTTGCAAGCCTCATAAGGGCGCGATACCTTTATACACATTGCTTAAATTTTCAATTAACTAGACTACACCAAACCGCATAGGAATCGTTGATGGATATTACTGAATTGCTTGCGTTCAGCGCAAAAAACAATGCCTCGGATTTACATGTTTCATCAGGTGAGCCGCCAATGATCCGTGTCGATGGTGATATCAAGCGCATTAACCTGCCAGCGATGGAACATAAAGATGTTCACGCGATGATTTATGACATTATGAATGACAAACAGCGCAAGGACTTTGAAGAGTTCCTGGAAGCTGATTTCTCATTTGAGGTGCCGGGCTTGGCACGTTTTCGTGTCAATGCTTTCAATCAGAACCGCGGTGCGGCGGCTGTTTTTAGAACGATTCCATCCAAAGTACTGAGTCTTGAAGATCTTGGCGCTCCCGACATATTCAAAACTATTGCGGATAATCATCGTGGGATTGTATTGGTGACTGGGCCAACCGGTTCGGGTAAATCCACAACGCTGGCAGGCATGATTAATTATCGAAATGAAAAAGATAATGAACATATTTTAACCATTGAAGACCCGATCGAATTCGTACATCAAAGTAAAAAATGTTTGATCAATCAGCGTGAAGTGCATCGTGATACACATGGTTTTAGTGAAGCGCTTAGAAGTGCTTTGCGTGAAGATCCAGATATCATTCTGGTAGGTGAGTTACGTGATCTGGAGACAATTAGATTGGCGTTGACAGCCGCTGAAACCGGGCATTTAGTCTTTGGTACCTTACATACCTCGTCTGCAGCAAAAACCATTGACCGCATCATTGACGTGTTCCCTGCTGCGGAAAAAGATATGGTGCGTTCTATGTTATCTGAATCATTGCGCGCGGTTATTTCGCAAACATTAATGAAAAAAGTCGGCGGTGGTCGAATTGCTGCGCATGAAATCATGATTGGCACGCCTGCCATCAGAAATCTAATACGCGAAGATAAAGTACCGCAGATGTACTCTGCTATTCAGACGGGCGGCGCTATTGGAATGCAAACGTTAGATCAGTGTTTACAAGATTTGGTCAGAAGACAAAAAGTGACAAAACAGGAAGCATTACCACGTGCTGTTAATAAAGACTTATTCCGTTAAAGAGGTGTGATATGGAAATTGTCACAATTTTAAAAGCCGCTGTGAAACATGATGCTTCAGATGTGTTCATCACCGCTGGTCGGCCCGTCACCTTAAAGGTCAATGGACGTATGGCGACACTCTCACAAGATGCACTGCAGGATGATGAGGCCAGAGATTTAGTATTAAGCACGATGTCTGATGCTCAGAAAAAAACATTTGAGCGTGAAAAAGAGTGTAACTACGCACTGGAGACTAAAGGTGCAGGTCGTTTTCGTATCAGTGCGCTTTATCAACGCAATAAAATTGCCATGGTGATGCGTCGAATTAAAGACGAGATTCCTACTATTGAAGACATCCATGTGCCTCAAGTCATCAAAGAATTATCGATGACAAAACGTGGTTTAGTCATTTTTGTCGGTGCAACAGGCAGTGGTAAGTCAACGACATTGGCTGCCATGATCGGTTACCGTAATCAGAATAGTACGGGTCACATTTTGACGATTGAAGATCCTATTGAGTTTGACCATAAACACGCTGGCTGTGTTGTTACACAACGAGAAGTTGGAATAGACACTGACTCGTATGAAATCGCGCTTCGTAACTCTTTGCGGCAGGCGCCGGATGTGATCATGATTGGTGAGATACGTACCCGTGAGACGATGGATTACGGTGTCGCATTTGCCGAAACCGGTCATCTTTGTTTATCCACCTTACATGCAAATAACGCGAACCAGGCTATGGACAGGATTATCAACTTTTTTCCTGAAGAGCGTCATCAACAGTTATTTTTAGATCTTTCCTTAAATCTGAAAGCCGTTATCGCTCAGCGACTAATCCCTAAAAAAGATGGCTCGGGCAGGGCTGTTGCGGTTGAGGTGCTTCTGAATACGCCGCTGATTGCTGATTTAATCGAGAAGGGCAAGGTTTATGAAATTAAAGAAGTGATGAAACGCTCTAAAGAGCTGGGTATGCAGACATTTGATCAGGCCGTCTATGACTTGTACAAAGCCGGTGAAATCAGCTACGAGGAAGCCTTACGTAACGCTGATTCAGCTAATGAAGTACGGCTAATGATTAAATTGGGTATGGAGTCGGGGGAACTGGCTAAAGACAGTGCTGTTTCCAGTTTATCCTTACAAGCTGAACCTGAGGATGTAATAGGGCGTATGTAGCTGTTGTTTTTTTGACACAGCATTCACGCAATCACTAATAAGATCTATTAGACGTCAAGCAAATACTGGTTTAATATGTAGCGAAAGTACCACACTCGGTATTGAGCAAATCAAAATTTAAGACGTGTTCATTTATTTTTCTACGGAAAAGGAAGGCAATATGAAATTATCAAAACTCCTGTCAGCAGCGTTTGCAATAGCTTTGCTGGCTGGTTGTGCGGGTAATCCGAAAACAACTAACCAAAACATTATGTGTGCAGTAGGTGGTGCTCTAGTTGGTGGTGCCGCAGGCGCTGCCGCAGGTGATTCTGATGCTGCAGCTGGAAGTGCTGTAGTAGGTTCAATGCTCGCACTATTACTTTGCCCTAACGGTGAAGAAGAACAAGAAGCAGCAGTAGAAAAACCAGTATGTGCTGTAGAGCCACCTCCAGGTGCCTTAGTTGATCAAAATGGTTGTGCATATGACACAGATAAAGATGGTGTGTACGACGGTATCGACATGTGCCAACAAACACCTCCTGGTGTGACTGTTGACCGCGTAGGTTGTGCGCTTGACTCTGATGGTGATGCAGTGCCTGACTACAAAGATCTGTGCCCTAATACACCTAAAGGCGTCATTGTTGACCAAGATGGTTGCCCATTAGCAGGTGAAAAAGTGCTGTCTTTAGAAGGCGTTAATTTCGCATTTGATAAAGCGACGTTGACTGACGATGCGAAACAAATTCTTGAAGAAGCTGTTTCTGTTCTGAAAGATACTGATAGCGTTGTTGAAGTACGTGTTGAAGGTCACACTGATAGCATCGGTAGTGAAGCATACAACCAAAAACTGTCACAAGAACGTGCTCAGTCTGTTGTTGACTACCTGACTTCTCGTGGTATTAACGGTAGCTACCTTATCCCAGTAGGTATGGGTGAAAAATTCCCAGTTGCTACAAATGATACAGACGCTGGAAGAGCGAAAAACCGTCGTGTTGATTTCGTTGTTAACGAATAAAACAAGACAACATTACAAGTGATGATAAAAGGCCCTGCTTGCAGGGCCTTTTTTTTATCCATATCCAGAAGAATGATTAAATCGTTATAGTAGCCATCAGCCACTGAAGAGTAGTTAAGCACTCATGCAGACTTGGTTTGCAATGGGTATGGAGAACACTAGGCGAGTTATATCTGTTTGCTTTGAGCTGTAAGCCCTCTCTTAGTGGTCGATTCTTGACTACAAGTACTCCTCTAAGGTTTGAGTGGAACAATTCTATTATCCAAGAGGAGAGAAAAAACTGACTTGAGCTGAGAGATAAAAGGAGTTTTTCCTATATTAGAATAAGCCGTGTTTATCTATTATTAAATTCAGCTTTACGGCTTTCATTGGTTTTCCCTTCGCCCTCTCAGTTTTCTGATGAGGGCTTTTTTTTGCCTGAAGAAAATCCATTTAAAAAGATTGAGGATTAATAAGGTTACCTCAACGTGCAAGCTGTTTTCTTTGGAAGCAGAGAAAATAAATTGATCCCCCATAAAAAAAGACTCCGATGATATGTCTATCACCGGAGTCTTATGCACTGTGTCAATCTATAGTATTAGGATGATCTTATAGGCTGAACACGCTCAGAACGCCACCTAAAGAAGTCCAGCTTGATAACGATTTGTAGGCACCAACAGCACCTAAGCCATCGGTGTCATTTTCCAGGTTGTTGGTCATGCCGATACCAGCCCAGCCACCAATGCCTGACAAGATAGCAATATATTGTTTGCCATCGTGTTTATAGGTGTTCACATTGCCCACGATGCCTGATGGGGTTTTGAAACGCCATAGCTCACGTCCAGTTTGAGCATCAACTGCTTTTAAATATCCTTCTAAAGTACCGTAGAAGACGACATCACCGGCTGTCGCTAAAGCACCTGACCATACTGAGAATCTTTCTTTATCAGACCAGACGATTTTACCTTCACGTGCATCCCAGGCAATAAAGTTGCCCATATTGTCTTTTTCAGCAGCAAACATATTGACTGAGGCGCCTACATAAGGTTGACCCGCTAAATATTCCACCTCAAATGGTTCCAGGTCCATACAAATATGGTTTGTTGGCACATAGAACAGGCCCGTTTTTGGTGAGTATGCAGCAGGTTGTTGATCCTTAGCACCATGTGCTGCCGGGCAGATTCCAGTCGTGTTTGTATCTTCACCATTATGTTCAGGAGAGAACTGTTTATTACGGTCGGGTAAGCCTGTTTTCAGATTAACGCTATTCGCCCAGTTAACCGAAGGATCAAACTTGTTGGCGACTAATAATTCACCTGATGCACGATCCATGGTGTAGCCAAAACCATTACGGTCAAAATGCACTGCTGTTTTGCGCATTTTGCCTTTGACTTTTTGATCGGCAAGAATGACTTCGTTGACACCGTCGTAATCCCATTCATCATGTGGCGTCATTTGATAAATCCATTTCGCCATGCCTGTATCTAAATCACGGGCAAACAATGACATAGTCCATTTGTTATCACCAGGACGTTGCAGTGGATTCCATGTCGATGGGTTACCCGTACCATAGTAAAACAGGTTCAGATCCGGATCGTATGAATACCATCCCCAAGTCGTACCACCACCAATTTTCCATTGATCACCTTTCCAGGTGTTTAATGATGAATTTTCACCAACAGGTTTCAGCATCGATGTTGTTTTTTCAGGATCTACCAACATCTCTGCATCAGGACCTGTGCTGTAGGCTTTATATAAAGACTTACCATTTAAATCGTAAGTCTGAACATAACCACGAACACCAAATTCACCACCAGAGATACCAACAACGATTTTATCTTTAAATACATGAGCAACCCCCGTGTTAGTTGCACCGACTCTGGGATCATCGCGTTTATCAGACCAAACTATTTTGCCGGTTTCCGCGTCTAAAGCTACCAAGGTAGTATCGGCCTGGTTTAGGAAGATTTTGCCATCACCATAAGCTAAACCACGATTGATGACGTCACAGCACATAACAGGTACGGTGTCATCATAGTTTTGTTTGGGTTCATATTTCCATTTGATGGCACCGTCATTATTTAGGTCTAATGCATACACAATGTTTGGAAATGGCGTATGAATGTATAAGGTATCGCCAATAACAAGTGAATTACCTTCATGACCCTTTAATACACCTGTTGAAAATGACCAGGCCATATTCAGATCTTTAACGTTCTCTTTATTGATATCCGTTAATTCACTATAGCGATGATTTTCATAGTTACCTGCTGACATCACCCACTCATTCGGGTCTTTTTGCATAGAAAGCAATTCATCTGCATAACTTGTCATGGGTAGAGCAACTGACATTAAAGCCAGAGATATTGTTGTTTTTTTCATCATTTTTCCCTTCAAACTTAAGATATAGAAGTAAGCGGAAGCTGAAGTCGCCACTTCTTTACCAAACGCTGACGTATAAAAAAACAGAAGGTTTTTCTATAAGTCATCATTTACCAAACACAAAATCATGTTTGATAATCCCCAAGGGGTAGGGAAAGACTAACAGTCAAAAAAAGGAACTAATTGCACTAGTTTCCAAAAATAATGGCCGATTGGAATCTCAGACAAGTAACGATGGTAGGGGGAGTATCTTAGAGCAAACTATTTATAAAGAGAGCGTATGGGGAGTTGCTCCCAGTTAACAATCATTGGACTTGTGGATGTAAAAGGTTGAGTGGCATTGCTTGGGGGCGTAACTAAATAAGCGTCCATTATTTCTATTGTGGATGAGATAAAGACTGCGAGCTGATATTGCTCAGATGTGAATGAAGATAAAGTACAGTTAGGAGACTGGCTCAACCTCCCAGTATCAATAGTATGGAAAGGTGTTTTGAATTGTGTTGATCTCGGCAGAGATTTATAAAACGCTTCTTTTATGCACCAGCATTGGTAAAAATAATCTTGAGATGTGTTTGAGGAGTAAAGTTCATATTCTCTCTCAGACATAAAACTTTTGGCCATGCCAATCATATTGTTACGTGGTTTCTTAATTTCTATATCAACACCACATGGTAAGTCTGCAAACACAATAGCTACCCAGTCATGGCTATGGGACAGGCTACAAAAGAAGGGGCTGGTTAATTGGGGGAGTTTGGGACAGGTATCCGTGTTGTCATCAATAACCACATCCTCAAAGTGAATACCAAACAGATGATTAACGGCGTATTTAATTAACCATCGGCTTAATAAAAATTGTTGTCGCTTTTTGGGGGAGGATAGTCGGTGATATCTTTGAGTACTCGATTCGTCTAAAAAATCTGAATTAAGAGAATCTGAACTGCCCTCAAGGTTGGCTAACCAGAGTTGAGGGCAGTGTAGGTGTTTATTCAGCAAGTTTAACGACATCACCCTTCAAAGCGACGCCAGCGATAATAGCGCCTGCATGGCACTCATACTCGCTTGTGCTGATAAATGCGTTCTTTTTGTAATAGCTCTCTATATTTATAACGGCATTACCACCTTCAGCTCGGACTCTATCTTGGAATGAGAGTAGTGCACTGAGGAGAACCCATTCACACGCCTCTTTGTCGGTTTTATTAAAGGCGTTCGTTTTTTTATTGCTTACGAAGTTACCTTTGTCTTCAAGGACTTTTGTATCTGCTGGTTGACCAAAAATAAAGCGAATGGTGGGGTCCAGCTTTTCTTTGAAGTCAGCCGATTCCATTGCCTCTTTGATTGAAAAAAGGTGTTTTGTATCTCGAGCAAATGCTTGGCTAGATAACACCATAGTGGCAAGAATCAATATCGAAAAGACTTTTTTCATGAGATAACGTCCATGTGTAAAAAGCGAGCAGTATAGTTCATCGGCTGTTTTACTACAATTTCCATGTTTTTTCTTGCATATATCAATGATGAAAGTAGAATTCTTCCAACACTTGATTACTTTATGACAAACGTTAGACACAAACGCTAACCGAACGGACTCGCATGACATCACAGAGGTTGACTCATTGATTAAGCTGAAGTTGGAGTCATGGTCCGCCTTGGCACCTGGCATGGAAGATACAGACGCATGGATGAAGTGGTTTGATGATATTGATAGCAAACCATCCGAAAATACACCTATCCAGATAAAACAAGTACCGGCTTTGTTGCGTCGTCGTTTTACGACGCTGGGTAAAATTGCTGCGAAAGCCACGTTTAACCTGATGGAGAGTAAACAGGGGATTTCTACGATCTTCGCTACCCGTCATGGTGATACGCCGCTGACATTATCATTATTAAAAGATATTGGTAACAGTGAGCCTTTATCACCAACCAGTTTCAGTCTGGCTGTGCATAATGCGGTAGGCGGATTGTTGTCGATCGCTCGTCAGGATGTTGCTCCTATTACAGCGATAGCCAGTACTGAAAATTTAGTACTGAGCACATTGCATGAGGCTGCTGCACAGCTAGAAGTCTATGGCAAGGTGTTATGTGTTATCTATGACGTACCATTACCCGATATTTATCAACGGTTTTCTCAAAGTTTACCTTTTCCTGTGGCCGTTGCCTTTATTGTCAGTCATGATGAAACCCTTGATTCAGCCATAGAGTTTGCACGTGAACCCACATTTGATTCTTCATTCAGTTCTGAGCAAGGACTGTTTGATTTTATTTCGCTGTTAATGAGCTATCAGCAAGAGATTAAGCTCACCACAGCAGCAAGTTGTTGGCGTGTTAGAAGGTTAGAACGGTGAGAAATGTGCAGCGACTTTGGCGATTATTAGCAACAGCTGTTAGTTTCTTACTCTTTGGCTTGGGCGGAATTATCATTCCGTTGGTCGTCATTCCTGTTATTTATCTGTTGCCTGGAGATGTACAGCGCAGAGAAAGACGAGGCAAAGCCTTTATTCATCATAGCTTTCGGGTTTATATTCGATTAATGAAAAGCATGGGCATCCTTTCATATGAGCTTGAAGATATTGATCGATTAAAGGAAGCCAAGCTTGTTTTAGCCAATCACCCGACTTTGATAGATGTCGTTTTTCTGATCTCTCTGATCCCACAAGCAAACTGCGTGGTAAAAAGTGCGTTGATGCGTAATCCGTTCACGCGAGGCCCACTGAAAGCCGCTGGCTACATTGTTAATGATGATAGCGTGGACGATGTGATTGCAGCGGCTGAAGCTGCGTTTAAACATGGTGATGTGCTGATTATTTTTCCTGAGGGAACACGTTCAATTCCTGGAAAAGTATTAACCTTAAAGCGTGGTGCAGCCAATGTTGCAGTTAGGACTCAAGTTGACGTTACCCCGGTTTTAATTGATTGTCAGCCTGTCACGTTGACCAAAGGACAACCTTGGTACCAAATCCCTGATAGCAAGCCACATTTCAAGATTACAGTGGCAGAGCCGATAGCTATTACCGATTTTATAAAACAGGATAAACCTTCTGTTGCCGCAAGAAACTTAACCTCTGCGTTAAGTCAGTATTTTAATGAGGAGATAGGATTGCGTGAACGCACTGCATAATGAAATAAAATTAATGATTATCAACAGCCTCGATCTGGAAGATATCGATGTTGAGGATATCGACAGTGACGAACCCTTATTTGTGGATGGACTTGGACTCGACTCGATTGATGCACTGGAGATTGGTTTAGCGCTACAAAAGCAATATGGCATTAAACTTAAGTCAGACTCGGAAGAGACAAGGCAACATTTTGCCAGTGTGAGTGCTTTAGCTGCTCTGGTTGAAGAACATAGAACAAAATAGAACAACATCATGAAAAGTCAGCAAGAAATATACGAAAAAGTAGTGGCGGTTTTTGAGGAGCTGTTTGAAATCGAGCCAGCAGATATCAGCCCTGAATCGAATTTATATGAAGACTTGGATATCGATAGTATTGATGCGGTTGATCTTGTTATCGAGTTAAGAAAAATGACCAAGAAAAAAATTCAGCCAGACGATTTTAAAATGGTTCGTACCGTTCAGGATATTGTTGAGCAAGTAGATAAGTTATTGAATAACGAGCAATGATGACTGCTATCAGGCTGTTTTCTGTCCTGTTATCTATCGCCTATCCGTTTATTGTGTTTTGGGGCTTACACAGTAATCACTATCAAACATTAATTGTTTTTTTGGGGCTCTTATTACTGAGTCGGTTCTGGCTCGCCACTTTGTGGCAGGAGCGACTCATGCTTACGCTGATGGTGGCCTTGCTCGTGAGTCTTGTCTTATTCAGTGAAACGAGTACCGCATTAAAACTATATCCGGTGATGATCAACCTGAGCTTATTTACCGTATTTGTGATGAGTTTACATGCCAAGGAGTCAGTGATTGAAAAACTGGCGAAACTCAGAGAACCTGATTTACCGGCAGAAGGGGTAGCCTATACTCGGAAGGTCACTATCGCCTGGAGTGTCTTTTTTCTTTTAAATGCGATAATCGCTTTTATCACCGTCTTTTTTATGTCATCCCAAGCCTGGATGTTATATAACGGCGTGATTGCTTATGTGCTTATCGCTGTCATGTTCAGTGTTGAATGGCTTATTCGACAAAGAGTAAGGCGACAATGACGATTCCTTATAGTTTGTTTAGCTGGTGGCAAGATAATGATGATGTCGTGATCGCTATCGATGGTGACAGAAAGCGGGATCGTGCAGAATTAAAACGACGTGTTACCGCCTGGATAGCAAGTATTAAAGAACATGAAGGACAATACTGGGCCGTCTATCACTCAGATGCGTTTGAGTGTCTGGCTATCATGCTAGCGCTATGGCAATTAGAACGGACGGTATGCCTTTCTGCTGACAAGCTTCCTGCAACGGTTGCCAGACTTCAACACCATGTCGATGGCTTTGTTGGGGAGTTTGAGCAAAATACGTTTGCCCAGCCAAGCGATGAGCATCACGAGGTATGGCAGTGGCAGAAAGCCAGTACTGACTTGATTGCCTTACAGGTATTTACTTCCGGTTCGCAGGGGCAGCCGAAATGTATTGATAAATCTCTACAGGCGCTAGATAGAGAAATAGCCGCATTGGATTGTCTTTCATGTGAAGACGTTGAAGTGGTGCTTGCTACAGTCACACATCAGCATATGTATGGCGTGATATTTCGTTTATTAAGACCTTTTTGCTATCAGCAGGCATTTAGCGCGAAGTTACATGAGTATCCTGAGGAATTGATCCGTTCTGCTTCGTTGTACGGACGATTCTGTTTGATTTCCAGCCCGGCGCATCTAGCAAGAATGAATGCCGAGCAGGACTGGAATTTAGTAAAAAATAATTGTGTTGAGGTTTATTCATCAGCCGCACCATTAACCCGAACCGAGAGTATGAATGTGTCTGCTTATCTCGATGTGCGAGTTAAGGAGATATATGGCAGTACTGAAACCGGGGCCATCGCTTGGCGCTGTCAACAAGATACTGAGCACGATGCTTTGTGGCATAAACTTTCTCATGTTCAGTTAAAGACAGTGGAGACGGGTGGGCTTGAAGTAAGATTTGTTCAGGGTGGAAATTCATATGTATTAGCTGATCATATTGAATTTGATCCTCAGGGTGATTTTGCTTTGCTAGGCAGGCATGACCCTATCGTGAAAGTCGAGGGAAAACGCCTCTCATTGACTGAATTAGCCAATGCAGTAATAGAGCACCCATGGATTGCTGAAGCAAGAGCCATACTCTTGAGCAGAAAGCGTACAGAAACAGCCGTGGTGGCCGTGTTATCTGAGAGCGGTCAGCAGCAGCTCATCACTCAGGGAAGAAAAGCACTTATAAAAAGCATGAAACACTCATTAGCCGATCAGTTTGAGCCTGTTTTATTGCCGAGACGCTGGCGTTTTATTGAGGCGATGCCAGTGAATACACAAGGAAAATTAACCATGAATGCGCTCACAGCATTGTTTGATAAGCCCGATACAGTTTGGCCTATCATTGAAGCTGAAACTGTGAGTGAACAGGCGGCGGATTTCAGCTGTCGCATACCTGAAGAGCTTCTGTATTTTGATGGGCACTTTCAACAGCAGGCTATTTTACCTGGCGTTGTGCAATTGCACTGGGCAGCCAAGCTCGGACAAAAATATCTTAATATTTCTGGTCATTTCCATCGACTGGAAGCGATTAAGTTTCAACAACTGATCCTGCCCGGAAGTGTAGTCAGCTTATCGTTAAGTTATGACCACTCCAAGCAGAAATTGAGTTTCAGTTTTTCCTCTGAGAAGGGCGTTCACTCAAGCGGAAAGGTTTGTTATGCCTGAGTATATCTTTAATCCTGCCATTGTGATCCCAGTGTATAACCATGAACATGCGATTGGGACGATTGTGGCCCAAGTCATGGCCTCTGGATTGCCTATTCTATTGGTGGATGATGGCAGTGATATACCCTGTCAGCAAACATTGATTGCTCTTGCTGAACAGTTTCCGCATCAGTTAAGTTTGCTTCGCCTAGAAGTGAACGGCGGTAAAGGCGCCGCGGTGAAGGCGGGTCTGCGATGGTTGTTGGATAATGGCTATTCACATGGATTGCAAATCGATGCGGATGGTCAACACGATGTGGCAGATATTACCCGCTTTATTCAAGCAGCAGAAAGTGAGCCAGACTCGCTTATCACTGGCTACCCTCAGTATGATGAATCAGTGCCTAAAATACGTTTATACAGTCGTTATCTGACTCATATATGGATCTGGATTAATACCTTATCCTTTAGCATTAAAGATAGTATGTGTGGGTTTCGGGTTTATCCGCTGCAACAGACTGTAACGCTGCTTTCTCACTGTGGTAACCGTATGGACTTTGATCCGGAAGTCATCGTCAGATGGCTATGGCGTTATCAGAAAGTCACTAATTTACCGACGAAAGTGCATTATCCGCTGGATGGTGTTTCTCACTTTCTTTTATGGAAGGATAATGGTTTGATTACGCTCATGCATACACGGCTGTTTTTTGGCATGTTGTGGCGTATGCCGTGTTTATTATGGCGTAAACGTGATGGTCAATAATTCGCATTGGTCGCGTGTGGCCGAGTCCGGGACGGTCATCGGCATGCAGATTCTATTATTTTGTTATCGGGTCTTTGGTCGATGGGCTTTTCGTCTCTGCTTATTTCCGGTGATGACTTACTATTATTTAACCCGTCGAGAAGCTAGAAAAGCTTCACAACATTATTTATCACGACTAACCGAGACCTATCCTGACTTAGGTAGGTTATCGTCATTTAAACACTTTCTTATGTTTGCTGACATTCTGCTGGATAAATTACTGGCATGGATGGGACGTATTCAACTCAAAGATGTACGCTTTCATAGTGACGGTCAGTTTGAAGCGGCTATTGAACAAAAGCAGGGCGGTATTATTGTGGTATCCCATCTGGGGAATACCGAAGTCTGTAATGCATTGGCACATCAACAGCCGAATTTGAAATTGACCTTGCTGGTCTACACCCAACATGCTGAAAAATTTAATGCCTTAATGAAAAAGGTAGGCAATACGACACAGGTTAAGATGTATCAAGTGACTGATATGAGCCCGGCCTTTGCCATGATGATGGCTGAACGTGTTGAAGCTGGAGAGTTTCTTGTTATTGCTGGTGATAGAACACCGGTCACTGGGCAGCAACGAGTCTCTGAAGTCACCTTTTTAGGTGAACAAGCGGCTTTGCCTCAAGGCGCCTTTCTATTAGCGAGTTTATTAAAGTGTCCGGTCTATCTGATGTTTTGCCTTAAGCAAGACAAGATGTATCACATCTACACAGAGTTATTTTCTGAAAAGTTATCTTTTACTCGCCAGCAACGGCAGGCTTTATTAACAAATACTGTCCAACAATATGCTGATAGATTGGCTCATTATTGCCATATTGCCCCTCTGCAATGGTTTAATTTTTATCCGTTTTGGCAAAAAATGACACCACAAACTCAGCAAACTGAGGAGCAACAGTGATTCAGGTAGAAACGATTATTGAAGTCCCTTTTCACGATGTTGATGTGATGCGCGTTGCCTGGCACGGTCATTATGTGAAATATTTTGAAATTGCTCGCTGTGCCTTATTGGATAAAATTGAATATAACTATCCGGAAATGGAACAGTCAGGGTATGCCTGGCCTGTGATTGATTTACGTATTCGTTATGCACACCCACTAAAGTTTCAACAAAAAGTGAAGGTGATAGCAACGCTGGTGGAGTGGGAGAATCGTCTGAAAATAAACTATCAGATTGATGACTTGGTTACAGGGCAAAGACTGACCAAAGGCTATACCGTACAAGTCGCCGTGGATATGTCAAATAATGAAATGTTATTTGTCTCACCCGCTATTTTATTTGAAAAAATTGGGGTGACAGCATGATCAGACTCTCTATGCTCATGATGCTGTTCATTAGTTTTTCCGCACAGGCAGAATTATCTTACGACTTACTTGCCAAACTCACCGATTCTCCGGCCTCTCTTCAGGGGCGGTTCGAGCAACAGAAGCAGATTGTCGAGTTTGATACTACCTTAACGTCCCAAGGGAGATTTGAATACCAACGTCATCAGTTCATCCATTGGATGACTGAAACACCGATAGAAAATGAACTGACAATGACACCTGATGATATTGTCAGCCGTCAGGGAAATAATGAAATTTTGCATATCAAAACGGATAAAAATCCCTCAGTTCAGATCCTGAGTAACATCTTTTTTGCTGTGTTAACCGCGCAATGGCACGACTTAGCCGAGTTTTTCTATGCCAATGGTGAACAGCATGGTGAGCAGTGGCATGTGACCTTAACGCCCAAAAAACAGACCTTAAAACAAGTTGTCAGCAGTGTGGAGTTATCAGGAGATAAATGGCTTAGAGAAGTCACATTGAACGAACATAATGGTGATAAAACACATATTACATTTAGTGAATTATCGCAGTCGCACTGATGAACAACTTCTTTAAATTCTTGGCTTGGGTTTGGCTACTTGTTGTCCTACTGCTAATAGGTATTACAGCCGTTAATCGGCCAGTATTAGATACCAGTATGATGAGTCTGTTGCCACAATCCGAGCAGCAGCCTCTCGTTAAAGCCGCTTCTGAGCAGATGGGGCGGCAGTTTTCTCAGCGACTACTTATTCTGGTGACAGCATCGGATAAAGAAATCAGACAAGCGTCTTCGACAGCTCTGGCGGATTCTCTTCGTGCATTGCCACAAGTCAGTTCTGTGCTGTCACAATTTGAAGCTTCCACGCTCACACACTATCAACAGACGCTTTACCCTTATCGTTATGGTTTGCTGACAGATGAGTTAGTCGCACTTATTGATACTGACAAAAGCGATATCGTTAAACAACGAGCATTGTCACGCATTTTGAATCCCGTGAGTCTTGGTGGACATTCGCTGGTTGATGACCCTTTTGGTCTGATGTCATCGTGGTTAGAGCAGTTGGAATCACCCATTAAGGTCACTTCAGAAGATGATTATCTAAAGCTCACAGAAAAAAATGATACCTATCTAATGATAGTGAACTTAGCGGATGATGCTTTTTCGATGGCTACCCAGAAAGCGGTTTTAGGTGTTTATGGGCAGCAAAAAGACAAGTTGGAAGATAAAGGTGTTTCCCTGCAGCTATCTGGTTTACTGGTTCATGCCGATGCTGGTGCCAAGCAAGCACAAAAAGAAATGTCGACGATAGGTATCGGTTCGCTGCTCGGCATTGTGCTGCTGATGTGGTGGGTGTTTAAACGATTTTATAGTGTCATTTTATTATTACTCCCTGTCTTTATTGGCTTAATCGTGGCCTCATCAGTAGCGTTTTTGGTGTTTGAACGCGTACATATCGTGACATTTGCCTTTGGGGCGGGCTTAATCGGTGTGGCGATTGATTATGCACTGCATTTTTTATGTGAACGACAGCAACGGCGAGATGTTATTTCGCATATCTTGCCAGGACTAACATTAGGTCTGCTTTCAAGTGTTTTGGCGTATGCTGCTCAAGCGATTACCCCTTTCCCAGGGCTTCGACAGATGGCACTTTTTTCTATCGTTGGACTGGTTTCAGCGTGGTTAACCGTGGTGTTATGGTTGCCATTATTAACAAAACGTTTGCCAACCAGCACGACTCGATTGAGCAATAAGATTTATCATTGGCAACAACAACTACCAAGTGTTGATCAGAATCTCTCTGTCCGTATTCTCTTAATTTTCCTTACTATTGCCGCTGCAACCAGTGTGTTTTATGGCGAAACAGAAGATGATATCCGGCTATTACAAACATCTCCCCCTGAGTTGCTAGCTCAAGAGCAATATGTCCAACACGCTTTAGGTCTTAACAGTAGTACACAGTTTTTGTTAAACCCCTGCGAGCAAATAGAACTCTGTCTACAACAAGAAGAGCAACTCAAACCCGTATTAGAAAGGCTACAGCAACAAGGTCAAATTTCTCATTACCGCATGCTTTCGGAATCGGTGCCATCGAAGAAAACACAGACTAATAATAGTCAACGAGTGGCACGCTTATACCAGCAAGAATTGAGTTCGCTATATAAATTGCTGAACGCTTCCGAGCAGATGACTGGGCAAGCTTGGCATAAACTTGATAATGACAAACTGAACCGCTTAACACCTGATAGAAAAGATGAGCAGGGGGGATTACTGTCCTCACCGATTATTGAGTCAGAACAAGCCGGTTTAGCGACAGTTATCAGTCTCGCCTCCTCGAACTCATTATCAGCACAGGCATTAGTGCAGTTACAAGCGACGGTGCCAAAACTGATTTTAGTGGATCAGGTCGATGCCATTTCAAACTTGATGCAGGATTATCGACAACAAATTATGTTGTGGATGTGTTTGGCCTATATTGGTGTTTTTGCCATTTTATTTTGGCGTTATAAAAACGCCACTTGGCGAATTATTTTGCCGCCCATGTTAGCCTCCTTCTTTACTTTAGCGATATTAATGGCTGTGCTACCTGACGTGAATTTGTTTCATTTTATGGCCTTAATTCTGGTGTTAGGTATTGGCATTGATATGGGAATCTTTTTGACAGAAACCTCAGGGGCGACTCAAACCTGGTTAGCGGTCACATTGTCGGTGCTGACAAGTTTAATGGCTTTTGGTCTATTAGCGTTGAGTCAGACACCGGTATTAATGCATTTTGGTTTGACAGTATTATTGGGATTGTCATGGGTATGGATTTTAGCGACCTTTTTTCGTCGTATAACTCAAGGAGAGAGTGTTGAAGGCAACACAAAGTCAGTATGACATTATCGTCATTGGCGCTGGGCCAGCAGGTGCAGTTGTTTCTGCGTTATTAAATCAGCGTGGTTACCGAGTATTAGTATTGGAGAAGACGTATTTCCCGCGATTCTCCATTGGTGAAAGTTTGCTGCCGCAGAGTATGCGTTTTCTTGAGCAGGCCAATATGTTGGATGCCGTTCATGCGGCCGGTTTCCAATTTAAAAATGGCGCCGCCTTCAGCTGCGCAGAACGTTATGAATCATTTGATTTTAACGAGAAGTTCACTGAGGGGTGGGGGACGACATATCAGGTACAACGCGATAAGTTTGACAAAATTCTGGCTGATACTGCTGAGCAGCAAGGTGTTGAGATTTGTTATGGACAGACCGTCACTGCATTTGAATATCACGAGAAAACGGCGTATGTCACCGTAGCGGATGAAGATGGCGATGTCTATAAACTGAGAAGTCAGTTTGTGTTGGATGCTAGCGGTTATGGGCGTGTATTACCTCGCTTATTAGGCTTGGATAAACCGTCAAACTTTCCATCAAGGACATCGTTGTTTACACACATTGAAGACCGGATACAGGATGAAACTTATGATCGCAATAAAATTCTCATTACAGTGCATCCCGACTTCCAAGATGTCTGGTATTGGTTGATACCGTTTAGTAATGGCCGTTCATCCGTTGGTGTCGTTGCTACACAGACATTTATTCAGCAACTGGATGGTGATACTGAGGATAAACTCAAACAGCTCATTAACGAATCAGGCTGGATGGCGACGTTACTAAAACAGGCAAACTTTGATACTCGGGTTGGTGAGCTTACCGGCTATGCCTGTGATGTTTCACAGCTTTATGGGGATGGTTACGCCTTATTGGGCAATGCGGGTGAGTTTCTGGATCCTGTTTTTTCTTCTGGGGTAACGATAGCACTCAAGTCCTCCAGTTTGGCTGCTTCCGTGCTTGATAAGCAGTTACAGGGTGAAGAAGTAGACTGGCATAACGCCTTTGTTTTGCCGCTACAGCAGGGGATTCATACTTTTAAAGAGTTTGTTGAAGCCTGGTACGACGGCAGGCTACAGGATGTTATTTTTACCCGAAATAAAAATGCACCTATAAAACGGATGATTAGTTCTATTTTGGCCGGATACGCTTGGGACACGCACAACCCATACGTGAAAGATGTGAAGCGGTTAAGTTCTCTGGCAGAGTTATGCAGAAACAGATAATGCCGCGCATCCTATTCTTAGGCCTTTTATTTTTTACGCTGACAGCGTGTAGTCTGTTTCGGCCATTACTGATGCCAGAAAATACGCTGTTATTGTTACCACCCGCTGAGGGACCAAAGGCGGGACTGATGAAACAAAAAGTCACCGTGATTCAGGATAAGCAGCCACAGTCGTTTATTGCCTTGAGTCGGTTTACAGCGTCGGATTTTCGTGTGGCTGTGATAACACCAACTGGCCAGACTCTGCTGAAAATGAACTATGACGGTAGCCATTTTCAAGCGACTAATCTGACGGATATGACATTACCTCTCGAAGAAGTGATGTCTGTTATGCAATTTGCGTTGTGGCCAGAAAAAACGGTGCACAAGTATTATAATGAACGGTTAAATTGGCAAGTTGAACTTACTCCGAATTATCGCCGTTTATATAAAGGTAATACACTTATCCTTGACGTAAGGATGTCTGATGATAACGTTGATATTCACCATAAACAGCATCATTACCGTGTGATGATTTCGCCCTTACAGAGTTGATAACAGTGTGACTGATAAAAAAAATGTTTACCTGAATCAGGTTGGGGTAGTGTGTGCTGCCGGACACAATATACTGGAACTTAAGTGTGGACTTGAGGCTGAACCAAACGATCTCATGACCCTGACCGATGCCTATGGTACAGAGCCTGTGCCTGTCGCTATGTGTCAACAAGTATTACCTGATATTCCAATGGAAGAGGCATGCTGGCAAAGTCGAAATAACCAATTGGCTTTGGCGGTATATCATCAGATTCAGGAAAGGGTTGATGAGGCCATAAAAAACTATGGTGCTGAGCGAGTCGGTGTGGTCATTGGAACCAGTACATCGGGTATTTCTGATGCTGAGAACGCTATCCAGTCTTATGTCGAAGGAAAAGACTTACCTGAAAACTATCATTACAGGATTCAGGAAATGGCCAATACGGCCGAGTTCATTGCAACACTATCTGGCGCTTTAGGTCCGGTCTATGCTGTATCTACAGCCTGTTCATCAGGTGCCAAAGCCTTGGCTTCAGCCAAGAGGCTTATTACTGCCGGGCTTTGTGATGTGGTTATTGCGGGTGGTGTCGACACACTGTGTAAGCTCACTCTACAAGGCTTTTCAGCATTGGAAGCGGTCAGCAAATCGATTTGTAACCCATTTAGTCAGAATAGAAATGGCATCAATATTGGGGAGGCTGGTGCGTTGTTTATTGTTTCTGCTAATCCTGAAGGTGTTAAGTTATCAGGCGTTGGTGAAAGTAGTGATGCCCACCATATTTCTGCCCCAGAACCAGAAGGAACTGGAGCCGAACGAGCTATGAGAATGGCATTGGCTGATGCTGGTCTGAAAGCTGATGACATTGATTATGTGAATCTACATGGCACAGCGACGCTGTTGAATGATCAAATGGAGTCGCGAGCTGTTAGTCGTGTTTTTCCTGCATCGGTTTTATGTAGCTCTACCAAGCCCATGACAGGACATACACTAGGTGCTGCGGGTGCAGTAGAAGCGGCTATTTGCTGGCTAACATTGATGGACAATGCTGTGTTGCCAGTTCATCACTGGGATCGCAATGCTGATCCTGAATTGCCAGAACTGAATTTTGTGACGCGTCAGCACACATCAACACCAGTACGACGCGTATTAAGCAATTCCTTTGCTTTTGGCGGTAATAATGTGGCCTTAGTCATGGAACGAGCAGAATGAGTATTGAGTATTCTGTAGACGACCTTGTACCCCATTCAGGCTCCATGTCATTGTTAAGTCGTGTGACAGCCTATGGCGATGACTGGTTGGAAGCGGAAGTCGATATCTCCTCAGCCACGTTATTTGCAGAGGAACAGGGCGTGCCGGCATGGGTTGGTTTGGAATACCTTGCCCAAGCCATCGCGGCTTTTTCAGGTGTGCAGGAAAGAAAACAAAATCAGCCACCCAAGCTTGGGTTTCTACTCGGCACACGGCGTTATGAATCGAACGTGCCATGGTTTGCTACTGGACTGACGTTAACAGTGAGAGTCGAGCGAGACATGGTGGCTGAAAATGGATTACATGTATTTAAAGGCATGTTGACGGCATTCAATGTGGAAGCCACAGCGAATTTAAATGTATTTCAACCAGACGATGCCAGTCAGTTTATTAAGGAAGCAAAACAATGAGCGAAACCATATTAGTAACAGGCTCAAGCCGAGGTATCGGCCGCGCTGTTGCGATTAAGCTAGCGAATGATGGCTATGACATCGTGCTGCATTGCCGTAGCAAGTGGACTGAAGCTGAGGCCGTGGCTGAAGAGGTTAAAGCCCTTGGTCGGCAGGTTCGCATATTACAGTTTGATATAGCTGATAGAGAGCAATGCCAGGCAGTGCTTGAAGCGGATGTTGAAGAATATGGTGCTTATTATGGTGTGGTTTGTAATGCTGGCCTTGCACGAGACAATGCTTTTCCTGCTATGCCTGGTGAAGAATGGGATCTGGTATTAAGAACGAACCTTGATGGTTTTTATAATGTATTACAACCACTCACCATGCCGATGGTGAGAAGACGTAAACCAGGTCGGATTGTCACTATGTCATCCGTTTCTGGCGTGGCTGGTAATCGTGGACAGGTTAATTATAGTGCTGCCAAAGCCGGTATTATCGGTGCGACCAAAGCCCTCGCTATTGAATTAGCTAAACGTAAAATCACAGTGAACTGTGTCGCGCCGGGGTTAATTGATACAGAGATGACAGAAGATGTTTTCATGGATGAAGCGATGAAACTAATACCGATGCAACGTGTTGGTAAAGTCGAAGAAGTCGCAGCGACGGTGAGTTTTTTAATGTCAGAAGGTGCTGCCTATATTACGCGCCAAGTCATTTCAGTGAATGGTGGAATGGTCTGATGAAACGCGTAGTTGTAACAGGCGTAGCGGGTTTTTCGCCTATAGGAAATGATTGGGCCACTATTCGCCATCACCTGGAAACGATGACAACGGGAATTTGCCGCATTGATGAGTGGGATAAATATGCTGAGTTAAATACGCGCCTTGGCGCACCCGTTCGGGACTTTCAAATGCCGGCGCATTATAAGCGTAAGGATTTACGGAGCATGGGACGGGTCGCTCAGTTAGCCGTGTTGAGTACCGAGTTGGCTTTAGATAAAGCTGGTTTACTCAATGATCCCATTCTTAATAGTGGCGATGTTGGTGTGGCATATGGCTCTTCGGCTGGTGATACCGGTGCTGTCGCCGATTTTGGCAATATGCTATTGAATCACTCATGCGAAGGATTGAATGCAAACTCTTATATTAAAATGATGGCGCATACCTCTCCCGTGAATATCGGTATCTATTTTGGTTTGCGAGGTCGTGTATTAACAACATCAAGTGCCTGTACTTCTGGCAGTCAGGCCATTGGCTATGCTTATGAGGCCATCAAAGCCGGTCAACAAACAATTATGATTGCGGGTGGCTGTGAGGCCTTATGTGCGACTGAAGCCGCAGTGTTCGATACCTTATATGCCACCAGTATTAAGAATGACACACCACATTTATCTCCCAGACCTTTTGATAAAGACAGAGACGGATTGGTTATAGGTGAAGGAGCCTGCACCTTGATCTTGGAAGAGCTGGAACATGCTCAAGTCAGAGGGGCGACTATTTATGCTGAGCTGATTGGTTTTGGCACAAATTCGGATGGCAGTCATGTGACTCAACCTTCAGCCGCTACCATGCAAAAGGCCATAGAATTAGCGCTACAAGATGCCGCTATTGAGCCTGAAAATATTGGCTATATCAGTGCTCATGGAACGGCTACCGATCGTGGAGACATTGCTGAAACCACGGCAACCGAAGCCGTGTTTGGTTCCAGTACGCCGATAAGCTCATTTAAAAGTTATACTGGTCATACATTAGGTGCATGTGGTGCATTAGAAGCCTGGGTCGCTATTGAAATGATGAACAGTGATTGGTTTCATGCGACGGCAAATCTGGATGAAGTCGATCCCGATTGTGGCACGCTGGATTACATCATGAATGCTCCCAGGCAAATTCATACCGATTATGTGATGTCGAATAACTTTGCATTTGGCGGTATTAACACGTCACTTATTTTTCAACGATGGAACTAAAAGGATAACTTATGACTTTAGGGAAGAAGCTTATTCCATTACTATTCACCGCACTTTCAATGAATGCTGCGGCTTATCAGAGTAAAGATGAGCAGATTGATGCAGTATTAAATGTGGTGCAAACAGGTTCACAAGAACGCAAAGAGACTGTCTTGGAACGATTACAGTGGTCAGGTATCTCAGATCCTCGCTTATATGATGTGTTGGAAGCCGATTTATTGGCGAATTACCAAGAAAAGCTATATGACTCAGATAAGCGAAATTTGATGGCCTATGAGGTAAGAGCGCTAGGATACAGTGGTAACCCAAAATACACATCGACGCTTGAACTGTTAGCAAAAAAAGCAGCGGAGTCAAAAGTTAAACGACATGCCAAAAAGGCCTTGAGCGACTTAAGTACTTATATTTCGGTCCAGCGTCAGTTAAGTCATGTGGTTATCGAACAACCGGAAAAACCGTTTGAAGTTCAGATGTATATGCGGATGATACAAACAGGTGATAGCTACACACAGCGACTGGCCGCGCGAGCTTCTTTTCATGAAAATATTCATGACCCTGAGCTTATGGCTTTATTTACTGAGCAGTTAGAGAGTATGTACATGAACCCTGATTTGGATGCCTTGGGGCAAGATACGGCCGCTTGGATCTGTAAAGTGCTTAAACAAAACTCTGGACATGAAGCTCTGTTGGCGGAAGTAGCTGAGAAGACGCCACATCGAAAAATTCAAAAATATGCTAAGTAACTGGTGTGAGTGCTTTTTTCTACATAACTGTTTGCCCAGAGACAACTTCATTTAAAGAGTGCTGAGATGAGTGACAAAGATTCTGAAGGAATGGTTGTGGAGTTTACGCCTCTGGAAAAAATCGAAGAACTCTATAATGAGTTGCTTGGATGGTATGGTGAGGCTGATAGCAAAGAACTTAGAGTGGCAGCCAAGTTATTATTAGTTGCTTTGGAAAAGTTTGCTATTCATGGTGGTAATCAGTGGCATGACTTGGTCAGTGAATATATCGATATTCTTCGTAAAGATCCGGAGAAGTTTCAGAGAATTATTGAATCCAATCGCGGTGAATTAAAAGAAAAAACGTCTACGACCCGTTATCACTAGCTAATTTTTCAAAAAAGATTGTCTTTTTTGCTCGTCTTTCAGCAGCTTGGCAAATTTACGTGTTTGTTTTGGCAGATAAATAAAATCGTCGACTAATGATTTCTTACGACGTTTTTTGGTCAGTTCAGCAGGCTCGAAAAAATGTCTGGCATTCTCGTAAGACAACACAAACGGTTGATAGCCTTCATGCATCAATAAATAACTCATGATGAGCGAACCTGTACGATGATTGCCTTCCAGAAACAGCTGGGGCTGACTCAGTATATTAGTGAATAAACCGGCCGTTCGCTTCCAAATATTGGTATGTTGATTGAGTGCCAACCAGTCCATAAGCTGACCAATACCACCATTACGTGCTGCGTAGAAGTGGGCCTTTGTTGCTTCAAATTGATGCTGCGATTCTTCTTCAGATATTGATGAAGTGTGATAAAGCACTATGTGATTAAGTTCTAACAGTAAATGTGAATTACCCATGGCGAAAAGATCAATGCCATTCGCCAGATAAAAATCTATCTTGGCGTAGCCGGCAACAATATTTTCAATCACTTCATTAGAGGGGGGTGTTCTTTGTACGGTGAGGGTTTTATTAATCTTATCAAAGTGTTTTTGAGTATCAAGCAGACGTGATCTGACAGCGCTAATATTGAGTCGAGCAATATTGCCTGTCAGATCATGTTGTGTCGCACTGTGAACAGCATTAAGTGATGATGAACCCATAATAATGGTTTAGATTAACTAAACTCACCTCGCACATACTGTTTGGTTAATAACTGTTGAGGATCTTCAAAAATCTTTTTGGTATCGTCCATTTCTACTAGATAGCCAGTACGACCACCTTGTGAAATATCCACACCCAGAAACGCTGTTGTATCAGCCACACGCATGGCTTGTTGCATATTATGTGTGACTAAAGCCACGCTGTAGTGTTGTTTCAGTTCTACCATCAACTCTTCGATCTGACGTGTTGCAATCGGGTCTAGAGCTGAACAAGGTTCATCCATTAATAACACATCAGGTTCTGTGGCAATGGCTCTGGCAATACACAAACGTTGTTGCTGACCACCTGATAAAGATAATCCGCTGTTTTTTAATTTATCTTTAACATCATTCCAGATAGCCGCACGTTTTAGTGCTTTTACGACCATCTCTTCTTCATCGCCTTTATAGCCATTCAGTCTCAGACCAAAGGCAACATTATCGTAAATGCTCATAGAAAAAGGATTAGGTAACTGGAACACCATGCCGATATAACGTCTGACGATGACCGCATCGACCTTTTTGCTGTAGATATCATGTTTGTGATATTGGATATGACCTTCAAAACGGAAGGAGTCGATCAGATCATTCATACGATTCATGCTGCGTAGAACGGTACTTTTACCGCAACCTGATGGACCAATAAAGCCGGTGACTTTATTTTTCTCAATAGGAATGGTGGTGTCTCTGACCGCTCTGAAGTCGCCATAGTAGATATTTTTTACATGGCAATCTAAAACCACAGGGCCTTTTGGGACGTACTTTTCAGCAATAAATTCAGCGGTATCGGTTTGCATATTCATAGGTTTTCCTTACGTTATTCTTTAAATTTCGATCTGCCGACAACGCGGGCCAGAATATTGAAAAAGAGGACGAGTATTACAAGTACCAGAGAGGCTGCCCAAGCAAGCTCAATCTGATTCTCAAACGGCATGCCGGAGAAGTTGTAAATCAAAATGGATAAAGAGGCTGTTGGCTCTGCCAGTTCAGCCATGTAGTAATTACTAAACAAGGCAGTAAACAGTAACGGAGCTGACTCACCAGCGGCACCCGCTACAGCCAATATCACACCGGTCAAAATGCCGGGTAATGCTGTAGGTAAAACCACTTTTAATATGACTTGTGTACGCGTACACCCCATACCAAACGCGGCATCTTTCATTTTTTGTGGTACTTGTTTCATGGCTTCTTCTGCTGCCAAAGTCACCGTAGGCAACATCAGAACAGCTAAGGCCACACCACCTGCCCAGGCAGAGTAAGTCCCTGTTGTGATAACGATAACGGCATAAACAAAAACACCCGCCAGGATTGAAGGAAAGCCCGTCAATACTTTGGCTAAAAAGCGTGAGATGGTTGCTATTTTGCTGGAAGGATTAAGTATCGATAAATACAGTGCTGCCATAATGCCAATAGGAATACTGATGGCCGAGGCAATACCCACCATGGTTAATGTACCGACAATGGCATTACCAAAGCCACCACCCATTTCAAAACCAGCGGGTGGCAGGGCGGTAATCGCTTCCATATCCAGTCTGGCGCCACCTTGTACGAGTAGCATATAAATCACTGAAAATAGAGGGATACTGGCTAGAACAGCTAACAACCAAACTAAGGATGTCAGAAAGTAGTTTTTTAATGCCCTGACTTCAAAAATATTTTTTTCTAGAGCCGGTAACTGAATTCTTGGTGGCAATACCTGCTCTTCTAATTGTATTTGACTCATTTTTTACCCTCAAACTTACGCATGGTGTATTGCTGTACTGCCAAACCGACAACGTTGACCATAAAGGTGATGACCAGTAGAACCAGCGCGGCATACATTAAAGCCTGTATTTCGATTTCACCTGCTTCAGGGAAAGTAGAAGCAAGAAGTGACGCTAAGGTATTGGCCGGAGCAAACAGTGAAACATCGATATTGTTGACGTTACCAATCAACATGGCGAGCGCCATGGTTTCACCAAGAGCGCGACCGAATCCAAGCACTAAACCAGCCAAAATGCCGGAAGAGGCTGTAGGGAGCATTACTTTTAAAATGACTTCCCACTTGGTAGCGCCCATACCGTAAGCGGCTTCTTTCACTTTGTAGGGGATACGGCGGAAAGCATCTGCAGAAATCGCTGCTACGGTAGGTAAAATCATAATAGCGAGTACCAATGCCGCAGGAGCAAGACCTGGACCACTCAACTCTGTGCCAAATAGGGGAAACCAGCCTAAGGTGTCATGTAACCACTCAGCGCCAGGTCTTATCAATGGAATCAGTACATAAATGCCCCATAAACCATAAACAACAGAGGGGATAGCTGCTAACAATTCGATGACGGTTCTGAAAATCATTTCGAACTTAGCGTGTACAAATCCTTGAGTCAGGAAGATCGCTATTGAAACACCTAATAAACCACCCAGAAGTAAAGCTAAGAGCGAACTATATAATGTGCCCCAAATTTCAGGTAACACACCAAACACCCCTTGGTTGGTATCCCATGTAGTACCAGTAATAAAGCCAAGGCCATGTGTTTTGATGGCCGGTAATGCCTGTGAACCTAATTCAAAAACGATATAGGCAACCAAAAGGACAATCGATAGGGCGCAAAAATAAGCAAAAGAACGAAATACCGAGTCTTTTAAGTAATCCGTCGATGATGGCGGAGCAGACAGTGTTTTATCACTGCTGGCTTCTTTAAATGGATCGTAAACCATGTGCGTTCCTATCAATTATTCATTCGTGTTTTTAAACATGTTTTATGGCGTGTAAAAACAGAGAAAATGCTGCAAGGACTTTCCAGCCTTGCAGCATTTTTATCTGAGTTTTCAACGATGTGATTACTTGATCATTTTCGCTGCGTTGCGAACTTTCTCAACCACGTTTTCTGGTAGTGGGATATAACCCATTGCTTCAGATGATTCTTGACCTGTTGTTACCATGTATTCGATTAAGTCACGTAAAGCTTTTGCTTTATCATCTTCTTGATCTTTGTAGACCAACAACCATGTGAACGAGGCGATTGGGTAAGCATCTTCACCAGCAGGGTCAGTAGACCAAGCACGTAAATCAGGTACATCACTACCTGGTAAATTACCTTCTGGGAACGTTGTTGTTGCTAATGCAGCAGCACCTGTTTCACCACCGGCTTCAACGAATTTACCTTTTTGGTTTTCAAGAATAGCGGTTGGCATTTTGGTTAATTTTGCAAAGCCATATTCAATGTAACCAATTGAACCAGGCGTTTGTTTGATAGTCGCTGTCACACCATCATTTTTTGGCGCTTTGACGATTAATGCAGAAGAAGGCCAGTTAGGTGATTTAGCTGCACCGATAGTTTCTTTAAATTCTGCATTGATGGCAGACAAGTGGTTGGTGTAAACATAACTTGTACCACTTGAGTCAGAGCGAACGACTACAGTGATTTTTTCGTCAGGTAATTTAACACCTGGGTTGGCTGCTTGGATTTTTGGGTCATTCCATTGAGTGATTTTGCCCATGAAAATGGCTGGGTAAACATCACGTGGCAGTTTTAATTCTTTAACACCTTCCAGGTTGTAAGACAGAACCACTTCACCGGCTGTCATTGGTAACAGAATCGCACCTTTTTTGACTTGCTCGATTTCGCTGTCTTTCATCGCCGCGTCACTTGCTGCAAAGTCAACTGTTTCATTGATGAAATCACGAATACCTGCGCCACTACCTTTAGATTGGTAATCTACACGCACACCATCAGTTTGCTTGCTGTAATCTTTAAACCATTTGTTATAAAGAGGGGCTGGAAAACTGGCACCAGAACCGTTCAACTTCAGTTCGGCATGTGCAGCAGTTGATGACATCGCACCAACAAGGGCAGTGATAAGAAAAACTGACTTTGCATTTTTTGCAAATAGTTTCATAGAAACTCCTGACTAGTTAATTAAGCAATAAAAATCTTTAACTCGAACAGAGTATCGGTCTTAAGTTAAAGATTTATGACAAAAGCAAATTTAGTCAGAATTTTTTATATCAGTAGAAGGTTGTATCTAATAATTTATATTAAAATCAATTATCTATAGATCTTTTTGCTTATTAATAATGTATCAATGTCAGTTTTTTTAATTCGTCTCTTTTCACAAAATGGATAAATTAAAGTGACATTATGACTAAATAGAGCGTCATTATTAGGGACTCTATAGTCTTAATAGCAGTATTGTTACTTCTACTGAATTGCAAACATAAGTAATCTGAAGGCAATCCAGACAAAGCCAATAGTTGTAATAATAAAGCTCAATGCTGAGAATATTTTCCAGATAGTTTTATTCCAGAAATCGATATCAAAAGCGGCAATCACAAAAATGGTTGGGTTAGTGAATCCGCCAATGGCGAAACAAAGACAGGCGAACTTTGATAACTCAATATCGGCCCCAGTCGCAGCGCCATAAAAAACCTAAGCTGAATAATGCCATGAGTGCATAATCTACGTGAGCCCTGATCATGGTTTTGTAATCGACTAAAAAGTCGCCGTCTATCCCTTTGATGGGAAACCATCTGGCAAATGTCATTAACCATGCCGATAGAATCAATGCTGCAATCATAGCAACAGCACCTATTAATAAAACATTCATTTCTCTCTCCTTTGTATTGGAGAGCATATTAAAAATGATTACATAGCTGGCAGCAGCTGATAATTACCCCAGATTTTCAGGTAAATAGCCCATTATCTCTACATAGCGGTTAGTCGCATGCGATTGGAGCTTTGTGTCGCTAGAGGAGCGGAGGGGAGTTTAGTAGAAAAAGTAGCACCATTAGCTCTCTCAATTTGAACGTCGAAAATAGTTTTGTTTCGGCTTTTATGATGGTGGGATTCAAACATTCGCTAAGAAACATGACATGACTCGAACAATGCCCATTTTTGCTACTGAGATATAAACGCTGCCATTAAACTTATTGCTCACATTGTGATTTTTTTCATGGAGTTAATATGCGTTTTTCTTATTTTTTTATTCCTTTAGCATTTGCCTTACCTAACTTAGCAAGTGCCAATACTTGTGAAGTAGAAATTACTGCGGGTGATTCATGGTCATACAACACTAAGACAATCACTGTGCCATCTGATTGTGATGAATTTACTGTCAATTTCACGCATACAGGTAAGCTATCTAAAGATGGGCTTGGTCATAACTGGGTATTAGCCAAGACTTCAGATGTGAATGCCATTGCTCAAGCCGGTGCACCAGAAGGGCTCGAAAATGATTTCCTTCCAAAGGATGATGAGCGTGTGCTCGCATTCACACCGATCATCGGTGGCGGTGAAAGTGCCTCAACAACCTTTAAAACGAGTGTGTTAAATAAAAATGAGGACTATAGCTTTTTCTGCTCATTCCCTGGTCACACATTTATGATGCGCGGCACCGTGAAACAAGCAGAATAAAAATACCTTTCAGCTTCCTCTTGTATCCCCTGTTATAAAGGTGTGGTGGTTTGCCGCCCACCTTTATCTTTTTATTTAATCGTCAGCTTTTCTATTCGCCATCCCCACTAAGTCAATTTTCATTGACAGTACTCCCTCGCTACATTCATCAAGACAAGCACCGCAACGAGTACAATCACTTGAAGTAACGGATAAGGCTTGTTTGGACACTACGGGAGCCAGTACATGTGGTTCAGGACAAACAGCAACGCAACGTGAACAGCCACTGGTATCACAGCTTTCTGTCGGTGTGGATGTCACTTTGAGTCGACCATAGCGTCCTAAAATGCCATAGAAAGCACCTACTGGGCACAGATGGCCGCACCAGGCACGACGACTGACAAATAAATCAAACAAAAACAAAGCGCCTAGCAGCATCGCCCCACTTAAAGAAAACCATATTAACTCTCGCTGGAATCGTGTAATAGGGTTCACTATTTCCCACGCCAAGGTCCCGCCTAAAAAAGAAAGCACCAGAGATAAGGCTAAGATCCAGAGTCGTAAATGACGCGATAAATTCATATTGCCTTTAACATTGAGACGTTTACGTAACCAATAGGCTAAATCAGTCAGTAAGTTGATGGGACATACCCAGCTACAGTAAAGACGACCGGCAAAGAAGGCATAAAATCCTCCGACCAGTATCGCCCCCATAAGCGCGGGCAAGGCAATAGGGGAACCTGCAAAAAAAGACTGGAGAAGAATAAAAGGATCGGTCAGTTTGAGTTGTTCAAACCAGAGACTAGACGATAAATTGCCATCAGCAATCTTGCCATAACCCGGTATTGCAACAATAAAGGCAAGTAAAATGGAGATTTGTACGATACGGCGCGTCAACAACCAGCGATGCCGATAGAGACCACGCTTCAGACGATGTAACATACTTAGCTCCTCCCAACGGCATTCCTGCCAGACAAGCCTAAGCCCAGTTCGCGTGGAAGTACGCGAATTGCTGCTTCAGACAAGACACAATGTTTTTCACAGGTGCCGCATCCAGTACAGATGTCTGAATGCACGGTAGGAATCATCAATTTTCCTGCCTCAGTCTGGATAGGTTCAATGGTGATGGCTTCATCACGAATGGGGCAAACTCGCCAGCAAATACTACAGGTCAAACCTTTGTAATTGAGGCAGGTTTCATGGTCAACAAGTACAGCGACGCCCATATCCGCTTTTTTTATATCGGTCATATGACGATCAAGTGCACCGGTTGGGCAGGCCTTGGCACAGGGAATATCGGTGCACATCCGGCACGGTTCTTCTCTGGCTACAAAATAAGGCGTGCCTTGTGGAGCAGGGTCAGCCCAACTGGCTAACTTCAGAATATCGTAGGGGCAGTCTTCAACACATAAGCCACATCGTATACATGATGAGTCGAAGTCCAGATCCGGCAATGCGCCTGGTGGGCGAAGCGCTTCTGCAGCGCGTGCTGGACGGGATAGAATCATGGATTGTCCAATGATGGTACCCACCAGTACCACTCCAAAACGTTTGAATAGATGACGAAAGGTTTCCCGTTTTCCGGGATCGTCTAATTGATGGTTAGTGTCTCGTTGATTTTCTGCCATTAGTACCTCCAGCAGATAAACAGCAAATATCAGGGAGCTACCGTCATTTCGGCTCTGATAACCGGATGTATCCAGCATTGCAAAAGGTAATCACCGGCTGCTGGAATAGTCAAGCTGACGGTTTCTCCCGGAAGCTGTACGCCTAAGTTCACCACTTTGCCATCGGGGTAGGTGACATAAATACTGTGTGCGATATTCGCTTTGTTATGAATCAGTAGTTTGTCATTGACTTGCGGGGTAAAGTGCCATTCATCGAAATCGTGATGGGTCAGCGATAACTCTCGAATAATCTGTTCTGAGTCGCTTGCTTGTTCGGCACTGGCAACGGGTAGAATGAGCGTACTCATAATGCAAGCTATAGTCATGAGCCAAAGTGTTACTTGTCTGTTCACGTATGCTACTCCTCGGGTAATTCGGGTGGAGAAAGTGCTAATGGACCACCATTTAAGGTTTTCAAAAAGGCAATCAGATCGGCTTTTTGTTGTTCAGTTAGTTCAAATGGCGACATTTCTTTAGACAGGCTGGGACGTTTGAGACCACCGTCTTCATAATGTTTGATCACTTGCTCCAGATTGGTCATGGAACCATCATGCATAAAAGGTCCGTTTTCTGGCAGATCACGTAAGGTCGGGGTTTTAAAAGCATGCTGCATAATCGTCACCTCGACAGGGATGGTATTGCCACGACCCAGATCCGGGCTATCCAGCCCAATGTCATGGAAACTATCATCAGTAAAACGCCATGACTTATGACAAGCGGCGCACTGGGCTTTATTGTTAAATACTTGAAAACCACGTTGAGCACTGACACTGATAGCTTCATCATCACCTTCTACCCAACGATCAAAGCTTGAAACATTGGAGACCAAGGTACGTTGAAAAGTCGCTAATGCCATCGCAATGCGCTGTGTAGTGATTTCTGCATCACCATAGGCAGACTCAAATAAGGGGCGATAACCTTTAATTTCACCTAGTCGCTGAACTAATTCATCCATGTTGTAGTTCATTTCGTGTGGCGTGGTGATGGGAAGCACTGCCTGCGCTTCCAGTGAGTTGGCTCGGCCATCCCACATTAATGCTTTAAGCCAGGCGCTGTTCATGACAGTGGGCGTTCGTCTCGGCTGCTCAAGTTCTTCCGAACCCAGCGGCACAACGCGGCCATCGCTCCAGCGATGATCCGGTGAGTGGCAGGTCGCACAGGACATACCTTTATCTCGGGACAAACGCGGGTCAAAAAACAGGGCTTTACCCAGCGTTGTTTTTTCTATAGTAAGCGGGTTGGAGTCCGGCGCCGGAATGGCCTCGGGACGTTGATAATCACTCCGCTTGATTGTGTCATCAGCCAAACTGGCATGCACGGAAAATACCGTGCATGCCAACATGACGAGGATTCTGATCTTCATGATGTAAGAATGCCTCAGGCCAACTTAGCTGGCTTTACCAACGACTGGTGAGATGGTGCAGTGATAGGTCATATCATCATTTTCTGCACCGAAGCACCATACGATGTCGTTGGAGAACTCAGGACGGTAAACCGGCAGTTCACCTTCTGTGTTCAGACACGCACATTGACCACAGGTTTGCTTACCACAGCAGTCACGGTAAGCGATCAGGTAAGTCTGACCGTCACCCGGGTTGTAACAGCTGGCCACCCATGAGCTCGGTGACAGGCTGGTGCCCGGAGGACAGGAAGTCAGCGTACCACCACAGCAGTCACAGACGTTCCCGTCGATAGAACAGTGCCGCCAGTAGTCACAGGCTTGTGGATCCTGATCCTGTGGTTGCCAACCTGCTCTGGCCGCATCCAGGTCACTGGCGTCAGCGGCGTGGGCGCTGTTCAGACGACCACGGCGATCAACTGGCAGCAAGGGAAGCAGTGTCGCACCTACCAGGAAGCCACCCAGTTTACCCACGAAGCCACGACGACCGGTTTTGTTTGCGGTACGACGGCTCAGTTTCTCAATAGCAGCGTCAAATCCTAATTTCTTTGTCATTTGCCTTCTCCGTTATGTTTTTTGGTTCTACTCTCAAATCAATGATTAGTGCAGTTGCTCGCCCACTGTCACTTCCTTGGCAGTAGAGCTGTCTTTGAGGTAGCTCTGCAGTGAAGCGTGACCCAGTCGTACGGTTTCAAACAGGCTTTCAACATGCTCACGTGTGTTGCACAGACCTTTGCCTTTTATCACGCCATCGGCATCCAGCAGTACACCGTAAGGGACTTTGGAAACCTGGTAGCGCATGCCAATTTCTGGTGAGTTCACGTAATACTCATTTTTCAGTGGGTGGTTGCTCAGGAACTCACGGTGTTCAGCAGCCGTACCGTCACTGATCAGAATGACATCTGCGCCTTCACTTGCTGCGACATCACGAATAATTGGCAGCAGCTTGGCACAAACAGGGCAGGAAGGACCGGTGAACATCAACAGGCTTGGACGTCCAGGCGTGATAGCGCGACCGACCAGCAAGTCTTTTTCATCGGTGAAGGTTTTCACGTTGAACACAGGTGATTTGTCACCAATATCGGGTCCGTGATCGACCATCATGGCACCCAGTGGTGCTGACCGTTCGTGTAGCAGACCAATTTGGCGAATAACACCTACCATAAGTGCAGCCAGAGCCAGAAAAGCTGCCCAAAGCAACACATTTGAAGCAATAAGAATATCGAAACTCATTGTAAATTTTCCTTACTAAAAAATTAAGTTCTTGATTCACGGGAATTTGGCAATCCCACCATCACATCTGCAGCTATATAAAGCATGGCCAGCAGTGCTGCTGAGGCCATACCAATCAGCCACGATGCGAGGGAGATATTGGCTATTTCCAGTGAACTAAAAGCGATGTAGATGCTGACGCCGGCAAGAAAGAGCGCACGCAGCACATGGAACATGCCGATTCGGCTCCGACTGGTCGGACGTCTTACACAACCGCAGTCAATATGGGTTCGGCCCCTGCCGACATTGATGGCCAATGCCAGCGAGAACATCACGAACAGTCCCACTGCTACCCAGGCAGCTATTTCACGTACAGGCGGCACCATCAAAGCGACGGCACATGCCAGTTCAATCCAAGGCAGAAGCTTGGCTACCGGTTTAACCAGAAAGCCCGGCAACAAACGGTAGTTGTCGACCACACCCTGGAACTCGTCAGGGCTACGCAACTTGGAAATGGCTGCTACCGCCAGTACCAGCCCCACAAAAAGTGTGGCCAGTACTGACAGGGCAGGATCGTTAGTAAGCCAGTTCATGTCTTACTCGCTATCCTGAGGCAGGGTGAGAATGTGCGGATAGCGGCCGAGTCCTGCCGTTTCGCCGATTTTCTTACCTGTCTTAGCATCAAAGGTGTACAGAGTCTGTTCGTTAGCGGATAAGGCGAACAGATACGGTTTGTCGTCCTGGCTGACAGCAATGGAATCGATTTCATGGTTCAGTTCCATCTTGCGCAGGCGTTCACCGGTATCGGCGTCGACTACAAACACGTAACGGCTTGGTGTTTTGTGGGTGAATTCACCACGCTGATCTGCCAGCAGGTACAGTTCATTACTGTCGTTATGAACAGTGACCAGCTGCCAGCCACCTGGACGCCATCTGTCTGCTTTCTCTTCTTCAGTGAAGACTTCGATAGGCTCCTTGAATTCAGCGCCATCAGCAGTCAGGGTTGCCCGATAGATACGGCCTTCGTAATCCGGCCATACCAGACGGTTAGTGACATCCGAGTAGTAAGGCTCATTGACCAGATAACTGTCTTCCGGATGGAACACTTCGCTGTGAGTCTGAGTGGAATTACCCTCATCGTCGTAATTGATTTTCAGCATTGAACCGTCACGGCAGTGCATATACACGTTCTGTTCCGGTGCCGGGAACAGGTGGTAACAGTCCGGGGTATCCATCATTTTGACGAACTTGTTTTGTTCCAGATCAACCAGACCCACTGCCGGTATCGGTGAAAACTGCTGGAACATCATGTGCTTGTCATCAGTGCTCAGCGTTGCCATGTGGGTAAAAACAGCGGTCAGGAAGCGACCTTCAGGGATATCAATGTCTGCTGTCACATCGTGAGTCTGTGTATCAAAGACTTCGATGTAATCATCACGGTTACCCCGGGCGATGCGGTCATACCAGGTGTTAGCAATCGCCATGAAGTTACCCTGGTCACCGAGCAGCACATGAGGCAGCTTACCGGCATCAGACATACCCAGGATCTTGTTGTTGTTACCGTCGATGGTGAACACCTGAGAGGTCATCTGGAAATGGCCAGGGTCAGTGACATAAACACGCTTTGAGTCACTGGCTGGGGCAACTTCAATGGTCTGTTGTTCAACAGCAATATCAGCTAGTGCTGGATAAGTGGTAGCCATCAGCGCTGCCGTAGCAATGCCCCCTGCTAGACTTTTTTGTCGCAGCTTTGATTTAAGGTTAAATAGTGTCATATCTTCTCCAAACTATTTTGGTTTATTATGAGTTAAGGATGAGGTCTCACCTGTGTTTACAGCGATAACATGGTTAATGCGGCTGCACCGATTGACAGCAGAAGAAACCCATCCAGTTCAACAGCACGTTCCTGCCATTTCGCTAGCCAAGCTTGAACGGACTGGTTGGAAATAGGCAGAAAGTTCACCGCAACAGGCAGACAGCGCCCGATGTTGAAGATGGCGATGATAGTGATTGCTGTAGTGACATCAGCACTCAGCAACGCAGCACCGGTCACGATGTAGAGGATCGGTGTCTGTACGTAAGTCAGGTAGTTCATCCCCAGCGCATAGCCATAAAGCAGGCCAATTGTTGAGGAGCGAAAACGAAAACGAGCATCATGTGGAACCTGAGCTCGACGCTGTGGGTAGGGCATTTTTAGAAAGCCAAGTTGATGTGCCCCATAACCAATTGCTAGTATCGCCAGTCCCATTATCATATGACTGAAAGCTAACTGTTCGAATAAGAAAGCACCCACTAAACCTAGTGCACCACCCAACATGAGTGCACCGATGGCATAGCCAATCGCATGAGTAATGAAGGTGGGGGTCCAGCGAGCGACTGAACCAAAAGAATATTTCCCGGCTGGTCGCAGCAGGCTCAGGCTTGAGTACCCACATGGAGACCAAGTGGATAACAGGCCACCAACAAAAGTTAAAACGAAAAACATTGCCGTCAGCATCGATGACGCTTGTGTATTCAGTGCAATGCCTGTTGCAACACCTATGGTTATTGCCGATAACATAATGGCAAATCGCTGTCCTGATGATTTTGACTCAGAAAAACTAATCGCATCAGGCACACATGTTGAGCTGTTCTCAACAGTCGATGTCTGGCTATAATCACCAGCGTGTGTATCTGCTCTCACTCTCTACCTCCTCGGACCTGCCGGTCACTTGTTGTTGATGAAATAATTTCGTAACAACTATAGCCAGAGGGAAATCCCTGCCGTATCAAAAACTGGCATTGAAGTATCAGAATGGGGATAACTACTATTGATGTTGCCGATTCTTGCTAGTCAAACGCTATTTCAATTGAAACTTTGTGTTAACGGCATAACACAGTGAGGATGTTATCTAACATGTGAGTGGATGAGTGATGATTGGGCTAACTGTCTGTTTTACCTTCGATAGTCTGTCATCTGCTCAATTCTTCGCTCATGCCATGATGGTTCATCGATGGTCTGAGTGATGATACTGGTCCTCTCCCTACAGCCATGATCAAACTCAGTTCATTATTCAGACTGACATATTGCCGATTTCTACTATTAGCTATCCCAGAAAAGGCCTATTATCGTAAGTGCCAGTTATCAACCTGATAAAAATAATAAGACAGGTAAACCAATATATTCTTAATAAAAATAATAAGTTATGGTTTGTTTGATGGCTTGGTTCCGAGGGAGAGAAATATGAATCAAGAAAAGATATGGGTAGATGACGACCTAGCTAAAATTGAAATAAAAGCAGTACGCTCTAAATTAACTGATGTCTTAGAGCAAGCAGCAGCTTTGCCAATGTGGTCACAAGATTACACGCAACTAGATAAAGGGCAGTTTTCAGGTACGGTGACCAGTGTTGCTTGTCAGGGAGTACAGATCTTTCGTGAAGCGATGAATCGTTCTGTGGATGAGCTTGCCAGTCCACCACCAGGCAGTTATGTGATTGGATTACCAACTATTGTTGAGGGTGAGGCTTTATGGTGTGGCAGTAAGCTAGACAAAAATTCGCTGATTACTCTGGATAAAAATGATGAACTCTTATTCAGGACTTCACATTCGTCTGAAATCAATGTTGCCGTCATTGCTGAGCAAAGGCTAGAGGAATATGCAGAAAGAGTAGAAAAGGTGGATCTTCGCCCCATTATGGATAGGGCAAATCCAGTAGAGGCGCTTCCTCCTGCTATACAAAGCCGTTTGTTGGCAATCTTATACATCGGCACAGAGCATATGGCGAAAAATCTTGATGATGGCACCAGTCATCCAAACAGTTGGCGACACTTTGAAGATACCGTTTTCAGTGTGTGTGTGCAGGCACTGTCAGCGGTCAGCAACAACAACGGCCGACGACATGAGTACAGAGTACATCGCTATATCGTCAAAAGTGTACGTGAGCTCACGCTAGCCCAGCATTGTGATCCCATTACCATTGGTGAAATTTGTACCACTCTGAATATTAGTCGCCGGACATTGAACCATGCTTTTCAGCAAGTGCTTGGCATCACTCCTGTTGCTTATATGCGAAATATTCGTCTTCACAAGATTCGGGCTGAGCTTCAATACAAGTCGGAGCAAATCAGTAATATCGCCTGTGTGGCATCGCATTGGGGGTTTTGGCATATGAGTTTGTTCGCACGTTATTACCGTGAGCTATTCGGGGAGTGTCCGAGTGAGACACTGGAGCGATCACGGCTTTGATTACGTACGCCCAATCATAATTATAGAAACTTAGTATATCCACATCATTTAAGGAGACAGTTAAATGGGGTCTTTTAGTATTTGGCATTGGCTCGTTGTTCTGGCGGTTGTAGCGCTTGTTTTTGGCACCAAAAAATTACGGAATTTAGGTGGAGATTTGGGCGGTGCTGTCAAAGGATTTAAACAAGCGATGAGTGAAGAGCAAGACATCAGTGTTATCGATCATGCTGTCAATCAAACTGACAGTGTGAATAACAAAGCCAGGCATAAACAGTAACACCAGCGTATTTGACTATGTTTAATATCGCCTTCCCCGAGCTTATCGTCATTCTATTGGTATCGCTGGTTGTTATTGGTCCCGATAAACTTCCAAAGGTAGCGCAGACTCTAGGTGTGATGGTGGGGCGTATTCAACGGTTTATGACGGCTGTTAAAGACGATATCGATCAAGAAATGAGATCTGACGATCTTTTACGGTTGCAGGAAGAGCTAAAACAACAAAAAGAAGGCTTGAATGATGAGCTTCGTAAAGGCATGCAGCCGGTTGCCGAAGTGATTCGCCGCTCTGAAACGCCTGCTTCAGAAACAGCCAGGGAAAACCCTAGTGCTACAACAACCAAAGTCGCTGAGCATAAAAAAAGTGTGACCCAACAGAAGGAATCGCTAAGTGAGTAGTAAAGAAGAATTTTTCAGTCACTTGTTAGAACTTCGACAACGATTGCTGAAAATTGTGGCTGGGATTTTCTTCATCATGCTCGCATTATTTCCCTTTGCAAATGATATTTATCAGTTTTTGGCAACCCCTTTACTACAAGCTTTGCCAGCAGGGGGACAAATGATTGCCACTGAAGTGACTACCCCTTTCTTTGTTCCTCTCAAGGTGGTGATGTTAGCCGCCTTTATCATTTCATCTCCCTATACGCTTTACCAGATCTGGGCTTTCATCGCGCCTGGTTTGTATAGCAATGAGCGCCATCTTATTGCACCTTTAGTCATCACCAGTGTTTTTCTATTTATTTGTGGGATGGCTTTTGCTTTTTTCTTGGTCTTTCCTGTCGTGTTCGGTTTTATCACCAGTACAGCTCCCGAAGGAGTCGCGGTGATGACTGATATTGGTAAATATTTAGATTTCATCATTGTGCTTTTTATTGCTTTCAGCCTGGCATTTGAAACACCTATCGCGGTGGTACTGATGGTCGCGGCTGGGATGGTAAGTGTGACGGCATTGAAGCAAGCGCGTTCCTACGTCATTGTTGGTGCGTTTGTTATTGGCGCTATTATTACGCCGCCTGACATTATTTCTCAGTTTATGTTGGCTATTCCCATGTGGGTGTTGTACGAAATTGGCATATTAGTCGCCCATGCCTTACAGCAAAAAAAGCATCATCAGTATGAGCATACATCCTGAAAGTTAATGATTAGCCTACTCTTAAAATGTCTTTCATGTGCTCCTTGCTGAATGGGGTTTAAGAGCAACACCGTTTGATTGAAGCGTATGTGATTCCTTTGGAGAAAGGGGGGGGGATAATTGCGCTGTAATAGAAAATGTGACAGATTTGTCCACCGTAATTAGAGTGCTCTGAGATAGCTCTGGCATCAGCCAGTGTTCGGTATGTGACATGTCGGGAATAAACAATGCATTTTTCCATTCAACAACGTTTTAGCATCTGGGCTGGACTCGGGCTTCTTAGCGTTGTTTTGATGGCGGTCTTGGTCGGACTATGGCAGTTTGACAAGATAAAACAAACGCTTGCTGCTCAGAGTTATGAGGTGACACGTGGTCAGGTTGAAGACTATCTTCAGGTACTGGCTAGTGATACAGCCGGGGAATTATCTACACCGCTTTTATCTGCAATGCATTCAATACAGGGTGTTGCCTCTGCAATGAATGCTGTTGTGAAGTCCGAAGGCAACCATGATAGACGAGAGTTGGCCATTCGCATGCTTGAGCAAACTTTATCGGACCACCCAAACTTTCTGGCGACCTACGTGGCTTTTGAACCCAATGCACTTGATGGGGCAGATAAACTGGCAAAACAGACAAAGGGAAGTGATGCTGCAGGTCGCTTCATGCCCTATGTGACGAGAGACAATAATGATTTTATGGTGGCTTTGCTGGAAGGGTTGGAGGACAAAAACCTGGATGAGAACGGCAACAGAGTTGGGGAATATTATCTCTGTTCAAAAGAGAGTGGCAAAAGTTGTGTAATTGATCCCTATCTTTACCCTGTAGATGACAAGGAAGTCTTATTGAGTAGTCTTGTCGCTCCGATAAAAGTGCATGAGCAATTTATCGGTATTGCTGGTGTGGATATCTCTGCCAGCTTCTTGCAATCAGTGATCAGTGACGTTGAGTCACGACTATACGATGGCCGGGGAAGGACATTATTGGTCAGTCCCAGAGGTGTGATCTCAGGACATAGTCAACATCCTTATTTAATTGGTCAGAACTTGAGAGTGTTGGAAGCATCAATACGCGACAATCTCAGAGAAGTGGCGGCCAGTGATGAAACCAGAATTCTACACTCCAAGCAACAATTCATCGTCATGAAACCATTCCATCTGCCGGGCAATGAGCAACGTTGGATTGCATATATGGAAGTACCCGAAGAAATTGTGATGGCTGATGTAATCAAGCAAAATCAGTTCCTTGAACTCGCACAAGAACGGTTTATAACGACAACAACAATATTAGGCTTATTTCTTTCACTACTTGGGGTGTTTACGATATGGCTGGTGGCTCGCAAAAGTATCCGACCACTGACAGAAATGACCACACTGGTGACTTCCATAGCTGAAGGAGAAGGCGATCTCACACAGCGATTGAATATTAGTTATCGTGATGAAACAGGCAAACTATCTCTTCTATTAAATACCTTTATTGAAAAGCTACAAAATCTGGTTAAGCAGTTGCTTCCAGTTGCCAGTGATGTCAGTGAATTATCTTCGGAAGGCCGACAGATCAGTGTAGAAACGAGCATTCAGATGTTAGAACAAGAAAGCCTGATCGAGGATATGGTACTGATGATGAATGAGATGGCTGCATCAGCACAGCAAATCGCTGCAAGTGCTGAACGAACATCACAATTTGTGCAATATGCTAATGATGCAACAACAGTAGGGACAGAAGTTCTTCAAAAAAGAACTGTAACCATTGATCACATCAGTCAGTCGGTTCGCCAGTCGGAAGTTGCCGTGCAGAGTATGGCAAAAAATGTCGATAATATATTGAAAGTTATCTCAGTTTTTGATGAGATTGCACTAAAAATCAATCATCTGGCGAGCCAATCCACAGATAATCCTACGGTCAGTAAGAATAAAGCTGAGTCAGACCCCGTTACAGAGCAGATTAGAAATCTGGCGAGTCAGACTCACCAGGTTGTGGCTGATATGCGTAAGCAACTAACCATCATGCAGCAAAGTAATCAGCTAGCATTAAATACAATAGATCTAAGCGGTCAACACGTATCAGAAACAGTAGAGTTGGCACAGCAGGCAGAATCAGCGTTAAATGATATTAATCAGGCTATCGAAGAAGTGACTGAAATGACGCTGGAAATTGCTGCAGCCACAGAACAACAGTCAGCCGCTTGTGATGAAGTTAATCATAATCTTTCCGAGGTTTCGCGACTGGTGCACCTGACCTCAAAAGGAGCGCAACAATTGCGTGGCGTGGGGAATGAACTGGATCTAGCTGCTGGCAGACTGCAAGAGAAACTGGTGTTATTCAAGGTTTAGGTTTTTTTCCAGCTCTGATATGCTGGCAAATGGATTCATAACCAAGCCGGCCTTCTTATGATTGGGAGAAGGTGTTTGATAAACAAAATGGCGCGCCTGACAGGAATCGAACCTGTGACCCCCAGCTTCGGAAACTGGTACTCTATCCAACTGAGCTACAGGCGCGTGAAGTTGAGCCGAAGATTATACGGACTTTGCCCGTAATCTGCTACGGCTCACAGTGTCTTTTACCAAGAGAGTGATAACACTCTCTTGGCATCAATCAATTAATAGCGTGGGTTAATTTTTTCCAGCTTCCAGATATCGTTGTTGTACTCTTCCATGGTTCTGTCAGTAGAGAACATACCGCTATTGGCACTGTTCATAATACTCATTGCAATCCAGCGTTCTTTGTCTTGATAAACTTCTGCGGCGCGTTGTTGGGCTTCGACATAGCTATGGAAATCGGCGACGGTCATCCACGGATCATTGGGGCTGGTAAAGGCAGCAATGATGTCATCAAAACAGCCTTCTTCACATTGGTTGAAGTGTCCAGACTCCAATAAGTCGACAACACGTTTCAGGTCAGCATCGTTATCAATAATAAACCGTGGATTATATGTTGGTTTAAGCTCAGTTACTTCATCTTCAGTCAGGCCGAACAGGAAGAAGTTTTCTGCGCCGGCTTCATCACGAATTTCAATATTGGCACCATCGAGCGTACCAATGGTCATTGCACCGTTCATCATAAATTTCATATTGCCTGTACCAGAGGCTTCTTTACCGGCAGTAGAAATTTGCTCAGATAAATCAGCTGCAGGACAAATCACTTCCATGGCTGAGACCTGGTAGTTTGGCAAAAACACGACTTTTAACAGATCACCCACATCCGGATCATTATTTACTGTACTGGCGACATTATTTATCAATTTAATGATACGTTTTGCCATGACATAACCCGGTGCGGCTTTGCCACCGAATAGGACACAACGTGGCGTCATGTTTTTCGTATCGCCACGTTTGATACGGTCATAGAGATGAATAACATGCAGGATGTTAAGTAACTGACGTTTGTATTCGTGAATACGTTTAACCTGAATATCAAACATCGCTTCAGGATTAAACTCGACGCCGCAGCTATCTTTCACTAATTTTGCCAAGCGCTGTTTATTAGCAAGTTTAGCCGCATGCCATTTCTTCTGGAACGTTTTGTCATGGGCATACTCTTCCAGTTTTTTCAGCTCGGTGAGTTGAGTAATCCATTTATCACCAATGGTGTCTGTAATCAGTTCACTTAAGTCCGGATTACACCAGGCTAGCCAGCGACGTTGGGTTACACCGTTGGTTTTATTATTGAATTTATGCGGCCAGAGTTCATAAAAATCATGGAATAAGCCTTTTTTCAGTAACTCAGAGTGCAAGGCGGCGACACCGTTTATCGAGTAACTGCCGATAATGGCAAGATGGGCCATGCGCACTTGCTTTTCATCGCCTTCCTCAATAATCGACATTCTTGCTAATCTGGTTTTATCTCCCGGCCAGCGTCTGGCGACTTCACGCAGGAAGCGGGCATTAATTTCGTAAATAATTTCCAGAATGCGTGGCAGCAGACGCCCAAACATATTGACCGGCCAGCGCTCCAAAGCTTCTGGTAACAGAGTATGGTTAGTATAGGCCATCGTGTTGGAGGTGATGTCCCAGGCTTTATCCCAGCTCAGTCCATGTTCATCCATTAATAAACGCATGAGTTCGGCAACTGCCACAGTAGGGTGAGTATCATTTAGCTGGAAACAATTTTTCTCGGCAAAATTATCGAATGACTCACCATGGGTGGTGACCCAGTAGTCGATAATGTCTTGCAAACTGGCTGAGGCTAAGAAGTACTGCTGGCGTAGACGGAGCTCTTTACCATTCTCGCTGGCATCATTCGGATAGAGCACCATGCTGATATTTTCAGCTTCATTTTTAGCCGCCACGGCTTCTGTGTAGGAGCCGGAGTTGAAGTCTTCCAAGTTGAACTCATCAGTGGCACCGGCTTTCCATAACCGCAGCACATTAACAGTGCCATTTTGATAACCGGGGATGGGCAGATCAAATGGGATAGCTAAGACATCATTGGTGTTTACCCAGTGAACACGCATATCACCACTATCACTTGGATGATACTCGGTATGACCCCCAAATTTAATGCGCTGAGTAAATTCAGGCCGCTCCAATTCCCACGGGTTACCATCTTGCAACCAGTGATCAGGTTTTTCTACCTGAAATCCATTTTCGATGCGTTGTTGGAACATGCCATATTCATAACGCAGACCATAACCTGTTACCGGTAATTGTAACGTGGCACAACTATCTATGAAGCAGGCGGCTAAGCGACCCAAGCCACCATTACCGAGACCGGCGTCATGTTCCATTTCAATCAGGTTTTCAAAATCCAAATTCAGCTCATTCAATGCTTTGGTCGTTTCTTTTTCCAGGCCTAAGTTGAGCACGGCATTACCCATGGCTCGGCCCATCAGAAATTCCATTGATAAGTAATAAGCATGTTTACAGTGCTTTTCTGCATAGGTGTGCTTGGTGTGTTTCATTCGGTTGAACAGGCGATCTCTTAATGTCAGTGCTAATGACGAATAGAGATAATGACCCGAAGCACAGCCTTTATCCTGAGCTAAGTGTGTACCGTAATAACGTTTGAAATCTTTGATGAGAGCATCGCTATTCATTCCCAGTTTTTCAGTGTCGAATAATTCCGGGGCGGGGTTAGCAGTACATGCGTAACGTGGGCTCATAGACAGATCCTTAAATTATTTCAGCGTTTGTTTGGATAGATGGGAGAAAACCCATCCCGATTAGGCATCTTTACCTGAGGTAGTGTGACTTCATTGAGTTCCACATCGTTCTCGAGTATATCATCCTGATTTAAAATATAAGCGCAAAGTGCGTAGATTTCATTACTACTCAAAGAAAAAGGTGCTGAGGGGGGCATGGCTCGCCGAATGTAGTCATAAAGTGTTGTTGCATAAGGCCAATAGCTATTTACGGTTTTCTCTGGGTAGTCATCCGTGAGCGAGCCAACGTAACCGACCAGCGGCATAGCGCTGGCGCCGATGGCACCAAATCCATGACAGCTGGCACAGTGCTGATTAAATAGTTGTTTGCCTTGCTCTGCAGTGCCATGTCCCACAGGTAAATTTTTGCCATCAGGGGTTATAGTAAGGTTCCATGCTGTTTGCTGTGATTGTTGCACAGCATCTTTACCCAATGGCTGGACTAATGGCTCGGCGACAAGTGCTGGAGAAAACAGTAAAAAGAATAGAATGTGTCTATACATAAATATGACTAATCTGACCGTCTTCATTGATTTCCCAGCTGACAATCGCGTTGTAATGAAAAAAACTATTGTCACCGCGCTCTGAAATGAGCGTATTTCGAGATGGTTGCTGATAACCCGTTTCATCGGTAGCTCGGCTTTGTAATATTGCGTATTGACCTTGCCACTGCCACGGCAGACTAAAACGAGTAAAAGCTCTATCTAAAACAGGATCGCTTAGTTCTGCTTGGACCCATGTATCACCGCCATCTGCTGATACCTCGACTTTGCGGATTTTGCCATTACCTGACCAGGCAAGCCCGGTGACCTGATAAATGCCGGGGTTATCCGGCAGTGTCATCCCAACTGAAGGACTGGTAATAAGTGACTTGGCTTGCATAGTGAAGCTGAATTGTCTTGCTTTACTTGTAGGCAGTAAGTCAGTGTACTGGGCCGTTTCATCCCGGGTCATCGCAGGTTGATCAACTAACTTTAACTGTCTTAACCACTTCACATTGACGATGCCTTCCCAACCCGGGAGTAACAATCGAACCGGATAACCATTTTCAGGTCGCAGGCGTTCGCCGTTCTGGTATAGGGCCAAAATTGCATCATCGAGTAATTTTTCAATGGGAAGGCTCACATTTAATGCGGCACCATCCGCTGCTTCAGCAATGGCCCATTTCGCTTCAGCTTGAATGCCACATTCATTTAAGAGCAGTCTGAGTGGAACACCAGTCCACTCGGCATTAGAGACAAGGCCATGCACATAGCCTGCAGCTGATTGAATGGGAGCGCTACGCCAGCCAGCATTACTATTGCCTCCGCACTCGATAAAGCAGATTTTTGTTATTTGCGGGTAGCGTTTTAAGGCATCAATCGAAAATGTTAGTGGCTTGTCTACTAAACCATCAATCATGATTTCATGTGAGGATGGATTGATATCAGGCACACCATTATGGTGCCGTTCATAATGCAAACCATTAGGCGTAATAGTACCTTGTAACTCTTCTAATGGTGTCCATGACACACCATTACCGGGTACGTTTGGGTTGGCAGATATCCAGCGAATAATATCTTTTTCGTAAATAGAAGGTTGACTATAGTTACTGAAATTCGCTCCCGCTTTCAGCATAGAGTCGGGGAGGGGTTGCTGTAACTCTGCTGAGACTGGCTGTGCTTGCACAGGTAAGCTGAAACCGAGAAAAACACTACTCAAAGCCGTACCTTGTAGAAACTGGCGTCGGCTTTTAAGTAGTGATTTATTCATTTAGATATCCTTCAGTCACCTGGGGAAGAGTCTATTCCCTGATTCACTTCGAACCAATCATCAAGCTTTTGAGTGGCTTCCTCTTTGCCCGATTTGTTCAAGGATGAAAATAGCTGTACAGAGGCGTTTAAGGAGAGCTTTTTAAGTTCATTGCGTACAGATAACAGACTTTGTTTACCCGCGCCTTTTTTGAGTTTGTCAGACTTAGTGAGCAGTATATGTACTGGCAAATCAGCTTGGTTAGCCCAGGTTAGCATCTGTATATCGAATGGTTTTAATGGGTGACGAATATCCATCATTAACATCATTCCCTGCAAACACTGCCTGGTTTCAAGATATTGAGCCAAAGTATGCTGCCATTTTAGCTTCATTTTCTCAGGGACTTTGGCATAGCCATAACCAGGAAGATCGACTAACGCTCGCTCATCGTCGAAGCTAAAAAAATTAATCATTTGTGTACGGCCAGGCGTTTTACTTGTCCTGGCGAGCGCGCTGATTTCCGTTATGCAATTGATCGCACTGGATTTTCCGGCATTGGATCTACCAGCAAATGCCACCTCATAACCTTGATCTTCAGGTAACTGGGACAGCTCAGTAGCACTGCCGTTATAATAGGCTTTTCTATATAGTTGTGACATGGAACCATTTTGGGTGAAAAATTATCCTAACAAGAGTAGCATACCCAAAGTTCTCGATGATGATTTAGCTTAGTTTTCAGGTAATAAAATAATGAAAAAATTAGTGAAGATAGCCATGCTCGGTGTGGCGGTTACGATGAGCACTCAAGTGATGGCGGCCGGCGATATCAATGCTGGTAAGAAAAAAGCGGCTGTATGTGCAAGCTGTCATGGCGCAGATGGAAATAGTCCTTCTGATGCTTTTCCCAAATTAGCCGGACAAGGTGCCGGTTACCTCGAAAAACAATTAGCCAACTTCAAGAGTGGTGAGCGCCAGAATGCGTTGATGGCACCGATGGTGGCCAACTTATCAGAACAAGATATGGCTGATTTGGCGGCATATTTTGCGAGTAAAAAAATGGCACCAGGTGCTGTTTCTGAAGAACTAGTTAAACAAGGCGAGCAAATCTACCGTGCCGGCAACAAAGAAACAGGCGTGCCCGCTTGTATGGCTTGTCATGGACCAAATGGTAATGGCGTGCCTGCGGCGAAATGGCCTAAGTTATCATCACAATACAGCACGTATGTGGAAGCACAGCTTCATGCATTTGCTAAAGGGGAAAGAGCCAATGATCCTAATAGCATGATGCGTGATATTGCCAGCAAAATGAGTGAAGCCGAAATTAAAGCGGTTTCAGCTTATGTCTTTGGTTTGAAATAATCGTCACACTTTCTCTACATAGCTAATCATTCTTAGCTATGTAGAGAGATTAAAATCGAGTAACGAACTCGTTTTAAGGCTCACTTCATGTCACAAAATCAGGATTCATCAGTTTCTCATCGCAGTTTAGCTTGGCGAGTTTTTCATTTTTTAGGCACGATGGAATTGGCAATTACATTGCTAATTACCTTAGCTATCGCCTCTGTCATAGGTACTGTTCTTCAGCAAAATCAACCTTATCCTGATTATCTAATCAAATTCGGTCCTTATTGGTTTGAAGTATTTGAAAAACTGGGTTTGTATGATGTTTACAGTGCTTTGTGGTTTTTAGCCATATTGGCATTGCTGGTGGTTTCCACAACTGTCTGTGTCATCCGCCACGCGCCTTCCATGTTCAAAGATATGTTTAATCTGAGAACACATGTGCAGCTTAAATCTTTACGTTCCATGCATCACCGTAGTGAGTGGGAAACTCCGACGTCACCAGAGCAGACTGTCGATGCCGTAAACGCAGCGCTCGCCTCTGATGGCTTTAGGACACGAGTCACTGAGAAAAGTGAAGGAAATACCTTAGTCTCAGCAATGCGTGGTGGCATGAATCGCCTTGGCTATATCCTGACACATGTTGCGATTATTGTGATCTGTGTTGGCGGCCTGTTTGATAGTAACCTGCCACTGAAACTTGCCGAATGGCAGGGCAAAATTCAGGTTGAAACCCGAAATTTACCTCTTCCCCAGGTTCCAAAAGAAAGCCGTCTTCCTGTTGGGCCACAAGCCTTTAGAGGCAGTGTCAGTATTCCAGAAGGAAGAGCGGCGAGTGTGGCTTATCTAGCCATGCGCGATGGGTATTTAGTGCAAAATTTACCTTTCACTATTGAAGTAAAGGAATTCCGTATAGAGCACTATCCAACAGGGCAGCCGAAATCATTTGAGTCAGATCTAGTGATTCATGATACTGATTTGGAGAAACCGCTTGAATCTACCATCGCGGTGAATCATCCGCTTATATATAAAGGTTATGCCATTTATCAAGCTAGTTTTGGGGATGGTGGCTCTGAACTGACTTTGAAAGCCTGGCCTTTATTTTCTGATAAAGGTGAGCCCGTTAGCTTAGAAACAAAAGTCTTTAACACACAGCAGATGCTCTGGGGTGATAAAGAAATGCAGTTAGAAATCACCGATTTCAGACCTTTCAATATTAACCCTGATCCTACGGATGATAATCCTAACAATGTTCGTAATTTTGGTCCTAGTGTGACTTTTAAGCTACGTCAACCTACTGGTGAGGCACTTGAATATCAAAACTATATGAATCCGGTTGAACGGGATGGCCGATATTATTTCTTGAGTGGTGTACGTGGCTCGCCATCTGAAGAATTTGCTTATTTGTATATACCTGCTGATGAGAATGACAGCATTGAGGGCTTCTATCAGTTTTTGAAACGACTTCATAATAAAAGTGTTGTGAAGGATATCGCTGAGGAAATGAAACTCGCTACATTATCTAGCTTGCAAACAACAGACGATGTTGTTTTGGCTGATAGCCTACAAAAAACCTTAGAAACACTCATCGAGATGTTTAATCGTGGCGGTTTTGGTGAGGTCAGTGAGTTCATTGAAAAAACGCTACCGGAAGCTGAACGTGATGCTTTAGCTCCGGCATATCTGGCCATGCTCAGAGAAATGCTTGGACGTATTTATTTTTCAGGTTTAGAGCTCAAGCAGGGGGAAACGGTTGATCAATCCGAGGTTCTGTTTTTACAGGATGCGATTGATGCGATTGGCACATTACCTCGATATGGCTCTCCTGTGTATTTAGAAATGACTGATTTCACGCAAATCCAATCAACCGGCTTGCAAATAGCACATGCACCAGGCAAAAGCATAGTCTATCTTGGTTGTGCATTTTTAATTGCCGGTGTCTTCTTATTGTTCTATCTGCCTCAGCGGCGTTTCTGGGTCTGGGTAAGAGAAAAAGACGGCAAATCACAGGTTTATTTGGCGGGGATGACGAATAGAAATCCTCGAGAATTTGATAATTACTTTGAGGATATCAAAGCAAAACTACAGTCAAAGTCACGGAACTCTGACGAAGGATGATGTTCTTAGTTTCTGCTATGCGATGAGGCATTAAAATATGACGGCACACCTCTCAACAATGAAATCAACACTACAGACACCTTGGTCTGTTTGGTTCTGGCGAATCTTAATGTTGGTCACAGCTATAGGGCTTATTGGTACGTATTACGATATTCTCGATTATTATGAAATTACTATCATTGTATTAACAGCGATTGGAATGGGATTCCTGGGCCAATACTGGCCAGGTTTCCGCTGGCATAGTCTGGCTGTCGCCGTATTCAGTTTGTTTGCTGTTTCTTTGTATGGTCAAAGTTTAGACGCCGCTGAGTCGAACTTTTGGCTCAACTATATTCTGGCGAGTCAATCTGCCTTTATGTGGATGAGTGCCTTATTTGTGATGGCGACATTGACTTATTTTGCCGGCACCGTTTTCCGCTCGAGTTTCACAGAAAAAGTAGGCACCGGGTTAACCTGGGCCGCTGTCACTATGGGCATGATTGGTCTAATGGTGCGTTGGCGTGAAACCTATCTACATGGTGCAGACATTGGATACATTCCTGTCAGTAACTTATACGAAGTCTTTATACTGTTTTCTGTTGTAACAGCCTTGTTATACCTCTTTTACGAACGTCGTTATCAGACACGTAGTCTGGGTGGCTTTGTTTTACTGGTGATTAGTGCAGCGGTAGTATTTCAGCTTTGGTACAGCTTTGAACGCAATGCTCATGAAATCCAACCTTTAGTACCTGCGTTACAGAGTTATTGGATGAAAATCCATGTGCCAGCCAACTTTATCGGTTATGGTGCTTTTGCTATGGCTGCCATGATTGGTGTGGCCTACGTGTTGGTCGTCTGGAGACAAGAGGTAAACCCTGATAGCCGTTGGGTGAAAGCCATGCCAGAGTTAAGTCTGATGGATGATTTGATGTACAAGACAATTGCTCTTGGCTTTGCCTTTTTTACCCTGGCAACCATTTTAGGAGCATTGTGGGCCGCAGAAGCTTGGGGTGGTTATTGGTCATGGGATCCTAAAGAAACCTGGGCATTGATCGTTTGGTTGAATTATGCGGCCTGGTTACACATGCGCTTAACCAAAGGCTGGAATGGTAAACCTATGGCCTGGTGGGCAATAGTCGGATTATTTGTGACGCTATTTGCCTTTCTTGGTGTCAATATGTTCCTGAGCGGCCTTCATTCCTATGGTACGTTGTAATAATTAATTGAAAGTAAAGGATACTCAACGATGATGAGATTAGTGAAAACCCTTGCAACAGGACTCTTTCTGGGTCTGATTTCAACGGCAGCATCAGCTGTTCCGATGAACTTCGTTGAAGGAACCCATTATTTTCCAACAGCTGAGAAGTTAGCAACACCTGACAATGGCAAGATCGAAGTCGTAGAAATGTTTTCTTATACCTGCCCACATTGCTTTAAGTTAGAGCCAGAAGTGGAAGCATGGAAAGAAACACTGCCAGAGAATGTGCATTTTGTGAAGGTGCCTGCTATTTTCAGAGACAGTTGGTTAGAGTTAGCAAAAGTCTATTACGCTGCTCAAGCCATAGGTAATTTTGATAAAGTTCATTCAAAATTATTTAACGCTATCCATGTCGAAAAACGTCGTCTTAGTACAGAAGATCAATTACTTGATTTTGTGGCTGAGCAAGGTATTGACCGTGATGAATTCAAAAAAACCATGAATTCTTTCAGCGTAAAAAGCAAAGTGAAAAAAGCGCTGGTTATGAGTCAGACATCAGGCATTACTGGTGTACCATCATTTATTGTGAATGGTGCTTATCGCACCGATGCCAGCACAGCAGGTGGCGTGCCTGAATTGTTTAATGTGATTAACTTTCTTATTCAAGAGTCATCAGACAACTAAATAAAAACGCCGGGTTTAACCGCAATGCTGATCAGTTAAGAAAACTTGACTGATTCAGTAAACAGATAAGACTCCAGTGATAGTCATATCACTGGAGTTTTTTTATTTCCATTCATGCCTTCCTATCAGATATAGCAGAGTGATCATGATCTCTTTTCGGTCACTGCCGCTCAGCCGGCATTTTTTACAATGCAGCGGGTAACTTTTCATCAACAGCCGGAATAGATTGTTCTATTGGTGTGATGATATCTTCATGATGCAAAATAATATTTAAATAGCGTCGAGTATTTTGTACATACCTCACGGGTTCATTGCCACGTGCATAACCATGTCGAGTCTTTGAGTACCATTTTTTCTTAGAAAGTAAGGGCAGGTTTTCTCTAACATCTGTCCAGGAATCAGGATTTTTGCCACGAGTCTGAGTGATGACTCGTGCATCTTCAAGATGACCGAGCCCGGTGTTGTATGCAGCCAACGCAAACCAGGTGCGGTCAGGATCTTTAATACGTTTAGGCAGTCGACTATACAATGAGGCTAGGTAGGCTGCGCCTGCAAAAATACTTTGTTCAGGATCTTCCCGGTCAGTGACGCCCATCTGCTTGGCTGTGGCGCGGGTAAGCATCATCAATCCCCTCACACCTGTGCTGGATACGGCTTCAGGGTTCCAATGGGATTCTTGATAAGCCATCGCAGCCAGTAAGTGCCAGTCGAAGCCATACTCATCCGCTGCTGCTTGGAATAGGTCTTTATAGAGTGGTAAATGCGTCTGGATACGACGATGGATGGCACGTGTGTCGACATAATCAAAGCGCCGGATGTGCCCATAGTATTTCTCAATCAGTTTATCGAGCTCGCCTGATGCTTCCATATCATGAAAGAAGTCCACGACTTCGAGATAGAGTGACTCGTCATTTGTTGGCGACATGGCCCATGCAAGCGGTTGCGGTTCAGATATATCAAAGGCTACACGTAACTCAGGGAACAAAGACTGGTTGGCAGACATCTCATTTGAGTCAACAATCGTGTAATCAATCAGTTCTAGCTGAACCAGTTCAAGTAAGCCTCGACTATCTAACTCTTGATTTTCACGCCAGCTGAGTTCGGGTATTTCTTGCTGTAATTCATGTAATTGTTCGACGTGACTGCTATCTGCGACCACTTCAAGTGTGCCAGTGATGATGTCAGTGATGTCTTTTGGTTTTTTGCTGCCGTGTTTATAAACAAGCTGCTGTGTGACTTCATGATAAACGGGACCAAAACGTAATAACTCTTTACGCTGCTCTGTAACGGTTAAACCGGCCGCCGCGATATCTGCTCGACCTTGTTCAATCATATGCAGCATCGTGCCAAGGTTATCCGGCACGATAATCTTGAGTTTGACACCGAGGCGATCGGCAAATCGCTCAGCCAGCTCGTATTCAAAACCTGCCAGAGCTTCATTGCCCTTAACATAATAGCTGGTGAGACTATAGCGACTCAGTACACGTAACTTGCCACGTTCTTTTATTTGCTCGAGTTGTGGTGGTGTTTCTCGACATGCCGTTAATAGAACGGTTGCTAGTAGAGAAATGATCAATATTCTCAAAGAGCTTCCTTAATGTATTACTTGGCGATGATTATTACCTTATATTGAATTGAATGCATCCATGCGTGAGCTGTATTTGTGATGAGACTACTGTTTTTATTGGTTTTTTGTAGATTTAGATTATAATTACCCACTTTTTTTATATGGGAAATCATGCGATGAATGCGCCGGAATTACTATTACCAGCAGGAAGCTTGCAACATATGCGTTATGCCTATGCATATGGTGCCGATGCCGTTTATGCCGGTCAGCCGCGCTATAGTTTACGAGTGCGTAATAATGATTTCCATAAATTACCCGTCTTGCAGCAAGGTATTGAAGAAGCACATGCCTTGGGTAAGCAGTTTTTTGTGGCAAGCAATCTGATGCCACATAATGCAAAAATTAAGACCTATATGGCCGACATGGAACCGGTGATTGAGATGAAGCCTGATGCGCTTATCATGGCGGATCCGGGGTTAATTATGATGGTGCGTGAGCGTTGGCCGGAAATGCCGGTTCACTTATCTGTACAAGCCAATACAGTCAATTACCAGGCAGTAAAATTCTGGCAGTCTATGGGCTTGTCCAGAGTTATCTTGTCTCGTGAATTATCGTTGGATGAAATTGAGGAAATACGCCAGCTTTGTCCAGACATGGAACTGGAAGTGTTTGTCCACGGTGCATTGTGTATTGCGTATTCAGGGCGTTGTTTATTGTCTGGTTACTTCAACCATCGCGATCCGAACCAAGGTACCTGCACCAATGCTTGTCGTTGGGATTATAAAACACACGCCAGCGATAATAATGATGATTCGCCACAAAAAATCGAATTTAAAGCTTTTGATGCCATGAATCAGCATAGTTTCTCTGACTGCGGTCAGCAAGAAAGGCATCCTTTGGCGGATGATGTGTATTTAATAGAGGAAGCCAACCGCCCTGGCGAACTCATGCCGATTTTTGAAGATGAGCATGGCACTTATATCATGAACTCCAAAGATCTCCGTGCTATTCAGCATATTGAAAGACTGGTCAATATCGGTGTAGATTCATTAAAAATAGAAGGGCGAACGAAGTCAGTTTATTATGTCGCCCGCACAGCACAGATATATCGTCAGGCGATAGATGATGCTCTGGCAGGACGACGCTTTAATCCAGCACTTATCGGTCAGCTTGATAACCTGTCCAACCGTGGTTATACCGATGGTTTCTATCAGCGGCATCCCACACAAGAACAGCAAAATTATTTACACGGCTACTCCAGTAATAAACAACAACAATATGTAGGCGAAGTATTAGCTTATGATGAAGATAAGCAGTGTCTGGAGATTGATGTAAAAAACCGGTTTGCCATAGGAGATAAGTTAGAATTGGTAATGCCTGAAGGAAACAAAACCTTAGTGTTGGATAAGTTATTCGATAAGGAGCTTCATGATATTCAACTAGCGCCAGGTAGCGGCCACAAAGTCTATATTCCATATCATGGACACGCACCGGAGAAAGCACTGCTGGCTCGCTATCTTTAACGCCTGGCTTTAAAAAACTGTTTAATCAGTTGGCTGCTTTCTTCTTGTAAAATACCGGTTTTACATTCCACTCGGTGGTTGATATTAGGCAGAGAAAAGGCATCGATACAACTCCCTGCGGCCCCTGTTTTAGGCTCTGGTGTGGCATAAATACAGCGAGCGATACGGGCATGTATCAATGCGCCAGCACACATGAGGCAAGGCTCGAGTGTGATATAAATATCTGCTCCCGGTAGGCGGTAGTTTTGCATTGTTTGGCATGCCTGCCTTAATGCCATTATTTCTGCATGTGCTGTTGCATCCTGACCGGCTATAGGTTGGTTCCAACCTTCACCAATAATACGATCATCTAAAACAATGACAGCCCCAACAGGGACTTCGCCATTTGCTTCTGCATTACGGGCAAGCTCCAAGGCTCTTTGCATCCAATAATGGTCTTTATCAGACATGGATATTGTATTTGATTAAGTTAAGTAAGCGCTGGCTTGCGCCCTGGCTTTGCTTAATCAGTTGTTGTCCGGCTTCACCCATAGAGGTGCGTTTGGGTGGGTTTTTTAATAAATCAGTGACTGTTGTCGCTAGGCTTTCAGCGTTATCTACCTGAATCACTGCATAGGCATCAATAAACTGTTGTGTAATTTCAGCGAAATTAAATACATGCGGACCAACAATAACGGGACGAGCTAATGCGGCTGGCTCAAGGATATTATGTCCACCAGTAGGTACCAAACTCCCACCCACAAAAGCAACATCAGAACAGGCATAGAATATAGGTAGCTCACCCATGCTATCAATCACAAGAATTTGAATATCACTTCGGCATAAGCCATTTTCACTTCGTCTGAGAATTTTAAAGCCAGAGCGTTGGCAAAGCGCTGCCACTTTGTCAAAGCGCTCAGGGTGACGAGGGACAATAATCAGCAAGAGATCGGGTACCTGTGCACGAATCTGGCGAGAGGCATTCAGAATAATCTCATCTTCGCCTTCATGTGTACTGGCGGCAATAAAAACCGGGCGGTTTCCCCACATTGAACGAATCGCCTCAGCCTGTTCGACAATACTTGCCGATAAATTCACTTCGAATTTAAGGTTTCCGACAGCATGCACTTTTTCTCTGTTGGCACCAAGCGCTATAAAACGCTCTTTATCTTGCTGAGCTTGAGCGGCTATCAAGGTAAAGCTTTGCAGAATGTCGCGTGTTAAGTTAGGAATGCGTTGATAGCCTTTTAAAGAACGCTCTGACATTCGAGCGTTGGCCAGCACTAAGGGAATGCTTTTTTTATGACAATGATAGATAAGATTAGGCCAAAGTTCTGTTTCCATAATGACAGCAAATGCAGGCTGAATCGCATCGATAAAACGCCGCATGAGTATCGGCAGATCATACGGCAGATAGCAGTGCAGCACATCATCAGCGTAAAGATCTTTTACTCGAGCACTTCCCGTTGGTGTCATTGTGGTGATGAGTATCTGATGGCCTGGGAATGACGATTGAATAGCGGCCACTAAAGGTCGGCAAGCTTCTACCTCTCCCATGGAAACAGCATGAACCCAGATAAGCGATTTACTTTTCTCAAGCTTGGGCAGGCTGATAGCGAACCGTTCATTCCAACGTTTGAAATAGGCACTGGCTTTTGTTCCTCGCCATATCAACCGCAGCAGGATCAGAGGCACAGCCAAAGTAAAGACGATATTATAAAAAACTCTCAAATCAGACTCATAAAGCAGCGAAAAGTAAGCAGGAATGATAGCATAGGCGCTACTTTGTGAAAGCAACATAGCCTGAATGAATATTTTCCAGAAACAATTTTTACACCCTCGCTATTGGCCGAGCTGGCTTGGACTGTTACTCATGCGCTTATCAGTCTATTTGCCGGCTAAATTACAGTACCGTTTAGGCTTGTTGCTTGGGCAGATGATGCAACCCTTTATGCGTTCCAGAGCAAAAGTGGTGCGAAGAAATTTAGAACTCTGCTTTCCTGAAATGAGTCAGGAAGAAAGAGAAACCCTGGTCAAAAGCATCCTGAATAATACGGGGATGATGATGATCGAAACAGCAGTAAGCTGGTGGGCATCAGACAAACAACTCTTCCCACGCGTGACTTACGATGGGCTGGAACATTTGGAAGCGGCAAAACAAAAAGGCAAAGGTGTTATTTTACTAACCGGACACTTCACCAGTATGGAAATAGGTGGGCGATTAATTATGCTACAAACCCCTGCCTATGTAATGTTCAGACACCTAAAAAATCCACTCTTTAATGCTGTCATGATGCGTTCGCGGATTTATCATAGTGAGGGTATTGTGATGCGAGATGATGTGAGGGCGATGTTACGTGCATTACGAAAAAATAAGGTCGTGTGGTATGCACCCGATCAAGATTTTGGCCCGAGAAATAGTATTTTCGCCAAGTTCTTTGGCGTGACCGCGGCGACTGTTCCGGCGACAGCACGTATGGTCAAAATGACCAGTGCACAGGTTGTCCCTTTTGTACCTAAACGCAACGAAGATGGTAGTTACCATATTCAAATATTCCCCGCGTGGCGGGACTATCCATCAGGTGATGATGTTGCCGATGCTCAACGTATCAATGATTGGCTTGAGTCCCAGATTCGACTCATGCCAGAGCAATATTTCTGGCTTCATCGCCGCTTTAAAACACAACCTGATGGGAAAGGGCGTTTATATAAGAAAGTTCGATAATCAGAAACTGTAACTCAAAATCAATGATTCTGCACCCGGATTATTTTCACCAATATTGCCATTAGATAAATGATACAAGCCTAGACCAAGTCGGCTTTTATCATTGAATTGATACGCTAATTCGGCGCCTGTTCTAAACTCCATATCGTATCCTAAATCAACGCCGCCACCTTGCTCGTAAGCAGCAATAGCGAAGTTAGGAGTGAGTATCCAGTTGGCATTAAGATAAATGTCATATCTCACACCAGCGTAGCCCCAATAACCACCATCAGAAGTTAATGTTGCCCCAAGAGTAGGAATTAAACCAAAAATGGATGACTGCGGTGCAAAACGATACTCTACACCGACTTCAGCAGCGGTATTATCGTCGAATACCTCAAAGGCACCTAGAGATAATGCGATTTGAGATTCTTGTTCTGCAAGAGCAATGGAGGGGAAAAGAAAGGCGAGAGCAATTGAAGCATAACGAAGATTTCTACTCATTGTCAGGTTCCATGACATATAAAATAAAAACGTTTTATATCATGCTGCTTATTTCGCAGGCAATAACTTCAGACAGAAAAAAAGGCCACCGAAGTGACCTTTTTTTGATCCTGCAAAGCAGCCAACAATTAACGTTTTGAGAACTGTGGACGTTTACGTGCTTTGTGAAGACCAATTTTCTTACGTTCAACGGCACGAGCATCACGAGTGATGAAGCCAGCTTTACGTAACTCTGCTTTTAATTCGTTGTCGTATTCGACCAATGCACGACTGATGCCGTGACGAATCGCGCCAGCTTGACCATTGTTACCACCGCCACGAACGGTGATTTTAAGGTCAAATTTTTCAAGCATGTCGACTAGCTCTAACGGCTGACGAACCACCATGCGAGAAGTTTCACGACCGAAATAATCTTCAAGTGTGCGAGTATTAATTGAAATGTTGCCGCTGCCTGGTTTCAGGAAAACTCGAGCTGTTGAGCTTTTGCGGCGACCTGTAGCGTAGTATGAATCTGCCATGACAATATCCGATTAGATTTCCAGCACTTTAGGCTGTTGAGCTGTGTGAGGGTGTTCTGCGCCAGCGTAAACTTTCAGTTTGCCGAACATTGCGCGACCCAGCGGGTTTTTAGGAAGCATACCTTTGACAGCCGTCTGGATAACACGCTCAGGTGCTTTATCGAGTTGTTTTTCCAGCGAGATAGACTTGATACCACCGATATGACCTGTGTGGTGATAATAAATTTTATCTTTCATTTTGTTACCAGATACACGCAGTTTTTCAGCGTTGATAACAACAATGTAATCGCCAGTGTCGACATGTGGTGTGTAGATAGCTTTATGCTTTCCACGTAAACGACGTGCGATTTCAGTAGCCATACGGCCTAATGTTTTGCCGTCAGCATCAATAACGAACCAGTCACGACGAACTTCTGCTGGTTTTGCACTTATGGTTTTCATCCGCGAGTTGCTCCTGATAATTACGCAGGCGGGCTAAATAAAGAGGGAGAATATTACGCATTAAGGAAAAAGCTGTCAACCTTATTTAAGTAAACAACCAAAACAATATTGCGCCAAGCACCAAACGATATATGACGAATGGCCACATCCCTATACGATCAAGCATTTTAAGAAATAAGAAAATGCACAGATAGGCGCTAACGGCAGAAAATAATGCGCCAGCACATAAAGAAAACCAGTCTATCACAAGTTGTGACTCTATTAGTTCAATAATTTTCAATCCACCCGCTAGAACGATAACGGGGATGGACAATAAAAAGGAGAAACGGGCAGCAGCTTCGCGCGTTAAACCGAGCATCAAGCCTGCTGTAATTGTAATTCCAGAGCGTGATGTACCAGGGATGAGTGCAATCGCTTGAGCGATACCGATAAACAAGACATCAAACCAATTGAGTTTATTTTCACTTCGAATACGCTTTCCTCGCCAGTCCGCCCAACCTAACAGTAAACCAAACACAACAGTTGTAGTGGCTATGACAAGAGGACTACGTAAGCTGGTTTCGACCAAATCACCTAAAAGTAAGCCTGCCAAGCCAACAGGAATGGTGCCAAACAATACTGCCCAAGCTAATTTGCTGTCCCCTACGGTTTGTTTTTGCGCAAGGGATTGAAACCAGTCAGCGATCAATGTTTTTATGGTCTGGCGAAAATAAATCATGACAGCCAACAATGTGCCGACATGAACGGCCACATCAAAAGCAAGTCCTTGATCCTGCCAGTTAGCAATAATGGGTAATAAAATAAGGTGAGCTGAGCTGGAGATGGGCAAGAACTCAGTCAGACCTTGTAATAAGGCCAAGGCAATAATATGTAGCAAATCCATAGAGAAACTGTCGTCCAAAAGCGTAATTTAGAAAAGGCTTATTTTATGTGGGTCATATTATAGTCGCGCCCGTGTTAAAATTGCCGCTCTTAAAATCACTCTTATTTAGAAAGAGGCTTATCAGTCAACATGTCTAACCGAATTCGCGAGATTCCGTACAACTATACCTCATTTTCTGATCGTGAAATCGTCATTCGTTTCCTAGGGGAACCAATGTGGGAGGTTTTGCAGCAGCTAAGTGAGCAGCGCAAAACTGGCCGCTCAGCAAAAATGCTGTTTGAAGTATTAGGTGATATGTGGGTCATTCAACGTAACCCATTTATTCAGGATGATTTAGTTGAAAACCAAAAACGCTGGGGCTCACTTCGTCATGCTTTGCATCATCGATTGGACCAAATTCGCAATCGCGCTGAAGAAAATAACAATGAATTGGCTTTACAGCTGGAGAAAAGTGCTCGACAAGCTGTAGAACGCTTCGAACGTAACTTATTAAGCACTGCTGAGCGTAGAAAAATGGTGATGCGTCGTTTATCGAAAACGACAAAAAAACACAACATCCAGTTTGACGGTCTGGCACGTGTTTCCCACGTCACTGATGCGACCGACTGGCGTGTTGAATATCCACTTGCGGTAGTCACGCCCGATTCAGAAGAAGAGATGGCAAAAATTATTGCTGCCTGTATCGACCTAGGTCTGACAGTCATTCCGCGTGGTGGCGGTACTGGTTATACCGGTGGTGCTATTCCATTAACGGCAGAGAGTGTTGTCGTCAACACCGAAAAACTGGAAGGATTAGGTGATGTTGTTTACCGCCATATTCCTGGTCGTGAAGAAAAAGTACCAACCGTCCGCGCTGAAGCGGGCGTGGTCACACGCCGCGTATCTGATCTAGCCGATCGTAATGGATTAGTGTTTGCTGTTGATCCCACCTCGCAAGATGCCTCGACTATCGGTGGTAATGTCGCGATGAATGCAGGCGGTAAAAAAGCTGTGATGTGGGGCACGGCGCTCGACAATCTGCTCTCATGGAGAATGGTGACGCCGGATGCTACCTGGATGGAAGTCGAACGGCTTAATCATAATCTGAGCAAAATTCATGATATCGAGTTCGCTGAGTTCAAAGTAACGCGTTTTCAACCGGACGGTAAAACGGTTATTGGCGAACCCGAGGTGATGAAAATTCCAGCCAAAGAGTTACGAAAAATTGGCTTAGGGAAAGATGTCACCAATAAATTTCTTGGTGGTTTGCCAGGCATACAAAAAGAAGGCTGTGATGGCTTAATCACGTCTTCGGTTTTTGTTCTGCACCGCATGCCGGATTATATCCGTACCGTTTGTCTGGAGTTTTTTGGTAACGATCTGAGTAAAGCTGTGCCAGCAATTGTGGAGACGAAAGACTATCTCGACAATAACAAAAACGTGCTGCTGGCAGGGATGGAGCATCTTGATGAGCGCTATGTCAAAGCGGTTGACTATTCAACTAAAGCCCCACGCTCTGTCGCACCGAAGATGGTCTTGCTGATTGATGTGGTTGGTGATGATGAAGATGCGGTAGCAGAAGCATGCTCTGAAGTGGTTCGACTGGCTAATGCCCGTGATGGTGAAGGTTTTGTGGCTGCCAGTCCTGAAGCTCGCAAGCGTTTTTGGGCCGACCGTTCACGGACTGCAGCGATTGCGCGTCATACTAATGCCTTCAAAATTAACGAAGATGTGGTTATTCCTCTGGACCGCCTGGCTGAATACAATGACGGTATTGAACGCATCAATATTGTTCAGTCCACACGCAATAAGCTGAAAACAGCAAAAGCCGTGAAAACGTATTTGAGTTCTAATCCAAAAGAACTGAAAGACTGTGGCAATAAAGATTTGGGTGATAGCGCTGAAAACGATGCCATCGTGAATTCCAAGAATGAAGCCGCATGTAAACATGTTGATGTGGTCATGGCCCGCTGGCAGAAAATATTAGATAGTCTGGATACACCTGCTGTTGAGCTGGCTGACTTACTATCGGATACAGCAAAAGCAAATATCGTTGATGGCGATACCTTATTTGATGTACTGCAACGTCGTGATTTACGCATTTCCTATCGCGAGGAAATGGAAAAACCCTTAAAAGAGTTATTCCAGGGACAAGCGTTGAGTGTATTAAGGAATAAACTGGATAGTATTCACAAAGAAAACCGTTCAGGTCGTTTATTTGTCGCCACTCATATGCATGCTGGTGATGGTAATGTTCATACGAATATTCCGGTTAACTCCAATGATTATGAAATGATGCATGATGCTGAAGGTATTGTGGATGAAGTCATGGAGCTGGCTTCACGGCTGGGTGGTGTTATTTCTGGTGAGCATGGTATCGGTCTGACCAAAATGCAGTATCTGGATAAAGCCACGATCGATGCATTTGCTAGTTATAAACAGAAAGTGGACCCGAACGGTCATTTCAATGCGGGTAAATTATTGGCAGGTTCTGGTCTGGATAATGCTTATACACCGTCATTGCGTTTGTTAGAACAGGAAGCTTTGATTCTTGAAGCCAGTGATCTGGGTGATATCAACAATGATATTAAAGATTGTCTGAGATGCGGTAAATGTAAACCAGAGTGTACAACACACGTGCCTCGAGCCAACTTGCTGTATTCACCACGAAATAAGATTCTTGGTACTGGTTTGATTATTGAAGCCTTCCTGTACGAAGAACAAACACGTCGTGGTATCTCAGTACGTCACTTTGAAGAAATGAATGATGTGGCGGACCACTGTACGGTGTGTCATCGTTGTCTGAACCCTTGTCCGGTCAATATCGACTTTGGTGATGTCAGTATTAAGTTACGCGAAGTGCTGAAGAAACAAGGCAAACGTCGACCTAATATTGGTACCTGGACGTCAATGGCGTATCTAAATGCGACTGATCCACTCACCGTGAAAATCATGCGTAAAACCATGATCGAATGGGGCTATCAGGCTCAGAAAATGGCACATGGTGTTGCCAAAACGCTGGGCTTATTGGGAAGTAAGAAAAAACGACCCATGCCGACAACGGGTAAAACGCCGATTCGTGAGCAAGTCGTTCATTTCATGAAAAAACCGATGCCAACTGGCTTACCAACGCAAACAACACGTGCGATGTTGGGGGTCGAAGATGAGAAGATGATCCCGATTCTCCGTGACCCGAAAAAGGTCAATGATGAATCAGATGCGGTGTTCTATTTCCCAGGTTGTGGTTCTGAGCGCTTGTTCAGTCAGGTAGGCTTGGCTACTTTAGCTATGCTCTACGAAGTGGGGACTGAAACCGTGTTACCACCAGGCTATCTATGCTGTGGTTACCCACAAGCATCAACGGGTGATCAGGAAAAAGCGACATCGATTTCGACATCTAATCAGGTATTATTCCATCGTCTGGCTAATACACTGAATTATATGGATATTAAGACGGTTATTGTGTCTTGTGGTACCTGTATGGATCAATTGCTGAAGTATCAGTTTGAAGCGATCTTCCCTGGCTGTCGTCTGTTGGATATTCACGAATATCTGATGGAAAAAGGCGTGAAGCTAGAAGGTGTGGAAGGGGTACAGTATATGTACCATGATCCTTGCCATACACCAATGAAGACCTATCAGCCGACTTCGGTAGCGAGCACATTGATGGGACAAGATGTGGCATTAAATGACCGTTGCTGTGGTGAAGCCGGCTCGTTTGCTGTGGCGCGTCCAGATATTGCGACTCAGGTGCGTTTCCGTAAAGAAGAGGAAATCACTAAAGGGATTCAGGATCTGACGGGTCAGGATAAAGCGAAAAATGGCAATGTGAAAATGCTGACCTCATGTCCGGCCTGCCAACAAGGTCTGAGCCGTTATAGTGAAGATACTGGGATTGATACTGACTACATCGTCGTGGAAATTGCCAAGCATCTGAAAGGGGATAACTGGCATAAAGACTTTATCGACAGTGTGAAACAAGGTGGTATCGAACGCGTCTTACTTTAATGCGTGATGACATAACCAAAAAAAGGGAGCAATTGCTCCCTTTTTTGTTTTTGCCGGGTGAATATTAAAGAGCAGTTAATGGATCGCCTTCAAAGATGACACCATCCCAACCCGTCTTCATAAAATGACGGATATTTTGATGATCATCACCTGTTGGGTTAGCTAATACATCCTCTCGATAATACTTACCAAAGCAAGCCAAAGTGTCGTCAACGCTTAGAGAATGCTTTTTGCCAAATCCAAGAATTTTGCATGAGCCGTTATTTTGTCCGGCTTCATTCGTGGTTCCACCATTTTTAAATGCGGTAGGCGTAAAGACATAATTTGCATCGATGACCGACATTGTGTCTTCAAACTCTATACTTTCTGGTTGAGTTTTTAATTGCGTGATAAAAGACTGCAATTCCATATTATCTCCATTGTTCATTAATAAATCGGGTGAAATTTTCTCTAATTTGGTGCTCTGATCTAACTTAATTAAGGTCGGTATAGTCTCTTTCATAGCCATCTGTCATGGCTTGTATATTTGAATCCGGGCACTGTATCAGAGACGCTGTAAGAGCGTCATACCACTCATGTTTCAATTGGATTCTTTTATACGAGAAAGACAAGCTAACAGAACCAGCCCTATGACAAACAACATGAGCTGTAACCAGACATGACCCCAGACAGCACCGATTGAAATAGCAAAAGACAAAACGACAATTAGATAGACTTTCTTTTTTACATCACGACGCATGCTATGCGTGTGTTGCCACTGCTTCAAAGGGGGACCAAACCACTTATGATCGAGCAGCATTTGGTGAAAACGAGGTGAGCTTTCAGCAAAACATCCCAGCGCTAAAATCAGAAAAATCGTGGTTGGCATCAAAGGTAAAATAACGCCAATGATGCCAAGACTGACAAACATCCAACCCAAGCAGATTAAAATGAGATGTTTGATGCGTGTCTTCATATTGCCCGGTTTACGCTCTCGACATAAATTTACCTGTGTCAGTATTGACCCTGATAATTTCACCATTCTCGATATACTCTGGCACTTGAACTTCCAGTCCTGTTGATAATGTGGCTGGTTTAGTTCGCGCCGCAGCAGTAGCACCTTTTATACCCGGTGAAGTTTCAACGATAGTCAATGACACCGCGGCTGGCAACTCAATAGCAACGAGTTGTTGTTCTAATAAAACCGCCACAATATTGTCCAAGCCATCATGAATAAAGCCTAGCGCATCTTCAATATCAGCAGCATTAATCGCATATTGTTCATAGCTTTCGTTATTCATGAAAATATAACTGTCACCATCCTGATAAGAGAACTGCACTAGCAGACGCTCACAGTCGACTTCTTTAAGGAAGTCCTCCCCTTTGAAAGATTCATCACGTTTTTGTTTGGTTTTAAGATGGTTAAAACGAACTTTATAAAGTGTGGATGCGCCGCGTGAAGATGGGTTACGAATATCAATATCCTTAACAACATAAGGCTCATCATGCACTTCGACTACCATTCCACGTTTAAGATCACTGGCCTTGGGCATATTTTTGTTCCGGTTATCATAGAAAAATCCGCATTATACGTTACCCAAGTCACAGCGGAATGCGTCTTCATCTAGAAGTCATTAAAGCAAATCGGCGTTATTGCGGCTTTACGTTAGAATGTTACCTATTGTTTATCGATAATTAAAAAGGAACATGAATGGCAATTCAGTGGTATCCCGGCCATATGCACAAAGCCAGTAAAGAAATAAAAGAGATTCTGCCTCAGGTGGATCTGATTATTGAAGTGCTGGATGCCCGAATTCCTTTCAGTAGCCAGAATCCTATGCTGGCAGAGATTCGCAAGGATAAACCTTGCATCAAATTATTAAATAAATTTGATCTCGCGGATGTTTCTCTCACTGAGCGCTGGCAGCAGTATTTTGAACAACAGAGTCATACCAAGACATTAACCATGGTGGCTCAGCAATATGACGGTATCGCTGATTTGCTTACACTATGTAGAAATATGGTGCCAGCAAAAGCAGAAGCGGGTAGACCAATCAATACGATGATAATGGGGATTCCCAATGTGGGAAAATCGACATTGATTAATAGCCTGGCCGGTAGGCAAATTGCTAAGACAGGAAATGAACCTGCTATCACCAAAATGCAGCAGCGGATTCGCCTGGAGCAAGGTGTCGTTTTGCATGATACCCCTGGCGTGTTATGGCCAAACCTGGAAAATCCTCATAGCGGCTATCGTCTGGCAGTCACAGGTGCAATCAAAGAAACAGCAATTGATAATGATGATATTGCTTTATATGCCGTTGAATATCTAATGAAAGCCTATCCGGCTCAACTCAAAGAACGATTTGGCTTGTCTGAACTTTCAGAGCATGCACTTGAAAACATGGAAACTATAGGCACAAAACGCGGGTGTTTACGAGCTGGTGGCCGAGTGGACTTAGATCGCACAGCGAAAATTATTCTGACAGAGCTGAGAGCCGGTATGTTGGGTAGGATAACGATGGAAACACCTGAGATGATTGAAGCTGAATGGCTGCAGGTTTTAGTGGCTCGGGAAGAAAAAGCAGCAAAAAAAGCAGCCAGAAAAAATAATAGAAAGAAGAGATAAGCGACGTCTGTTGAATCACATCGGCATCGCATACAAATAATAGGAGAACGACCTATGATACGTTTATTAACAAGCATACTGTCTTTATCTTTATTGGTGGCCTGTAGTCATATGTCACCCTCGATAAAACCACCGGCAGAGGGGGATTTATCACTTCAACAAGTCGCTATGGATATTCAAGCTAATAGCGGTAAACGTGTTCGTTGGGGAGGCAAAATTATTGCCGTCGAGAACACCGACCAACAATCAGAAATACTGGTTGTCCAATTTCCTCTTAATCGCGCTGGACGACCTGATGATAGCCTTAATAGCGATGGTCGGTTTTATGTGCGGAGTGCCAACTTCCTTGATCCGGAAGTCTACAAACCAGATAGTTTTATTACCGTTTTAGGGCAGGTCGTTGACGAGAAAAAAATGATCGTTGATCAAAAGCAACTCACTTTACCTGTGATTCAATTACTCAAAGATCAGCGTTGGCCTGCCAATAATCCCGTTTCAGGTCTGCCATATAATCCGAAACATGACTGGCCATTTGTCGGTTATGGCTACTATGGAACGGGATCCTACTCCCCATAAAAATGAGTGAAATCTATTTAATTAAATAAGAATGATTTGCATTTAGATTTAAATGTATCTATACTCATCTCCACATTGTCAGGACGAGGTGAGTTATGAAAACGGCACAATTTAATACACATGGAAGACACAGCATTCATCTGGCATTTGATGAGACGACACTTGAAACCCTAATCCGTGAAGGTAAGCTCCACGCAGCAGACTTCAATTGCCTGGATAGAAGCTCAAAGAAAACCGTTTGGAATATGTTGCTGTCTGCAGCAGCAAGGAAATTACAATCATGAATATGCCACTTAGTCGACCCGAGTGGCAGCGTGACTGTCTGTTAGTCGCCATCAAGGAACTGGTGGCTTACTATCAACTTAGTCCATCAGCATGCTTGGCATTACAAATAAGCCGTAACTACCGTTTGTTGATCACACAAGACGATGGTCTTTCTATCAAAACACTTTGGCAATCTTATGCGAAAAGTTGGTGGAATGTTTACTGTCGTCACCGGAACCTCAAGCAGCGCACAGCATTTTCCTTTTCTTAATTTTTTTACGGAGTCACCATGGCCAGTAGAGCATGTAAACCAGCGACCATTTTCGAATCAAAAACAGTTGATATCCAACATTGTCCTGATTGCAAAATGATTCATCTCACAATGGGGTCGATTACAGTCAGAATGAGTGAACATCATTTTTCTGAGTTTGCTAAAGACCTTAGCCGCGGCTTATTTGAATTCAACACAACGATCAATGAGCAACCAAGTTTGCGCGTGATGATGTAGCAATTTTGCAACAATAAGCAGAAATTTATTAAAAAAACAAGAAGAAATAATGATAATCATTATTAACTAGTGTATGTTTCCCCTCTGTAAAGTTTTGTAAAGATTTAACATTAGGGGAATATAAGTGAAATCAAGACTGACTGTGTTGGCAAGTGGTGTAGCGCTTGCGACTTCTATCGGCCTTTATTCATCATCGTCAATTGCTGAGGGTAAGGCTGCCGAGTTAGATACTGTAACGGTTATTGGTGACGATGAAGCTGCACGTAAATTACCAGGTTCAGCAGCTGTCGTTAGTCATGAGCAATTAAGGACCGAAGCAACAACAGATATTCATCAGGTGTTGAAAACTGTACCAGGCGTTTATATTCAAGAAGAAGATGGGTTTGGGCTTCGTCCTAATATTGGTATCCGTGCAGCCTCGCCAGAACGCAGTCAGAATATTACTTTGATGGAAGATGGTGTGCTGATTGCGCCGGCTCCATACTCAAATCCCGCAGCATATTATTTTCCTACCACATCAAGATTGCACTCTATTGAAGTGCTTAAAGGGGCGCCATTACTGCGTTACGGTCCTCAAACCGTGGGCGGTGTTGTCAATTTAGTATCCACTCCGATTCCTGAAACTAATCAAGGCAGTGCGATGTTTATGATGAACGATCGCGGCTCTGCTGATTTGCATCTCAATTATGGCGGTAAAACTGGTCCATGGGGCTACTCTATTGAAACAGCTCAGCGCCATTATCAAGGGTTTAAAGATATTGACCGTAATGATGATAACAGTGGCTTTCAACTTGAAGATTACGTCGCTAAACTCTCATGGGAAGGTGAACGTAATAAGTTCTTATTTAAAATTCAACGTTCGATGGAAAACTCTGATGAAACTTATGCCGGGTTGACTGATGTAGATTTCCATCGTGATGAAAACCGTCGCTATGGGCTGACTCATATCGATGAGATGGATAACCAACACACTGGTATTAACCTGACTCATGTGTTTGACTGGAGCGATAACCTTACCTCTACCGTCACAGCCTATCGTAATGAGTTCAAGCGTAACTGGTTTAAATTTGATGGTCGTAACCCGGAAACCGGTGACAATATTCTTGAAGATGCTAATAATGGCAACACTAACGCACAAGCAATTCTGGATGGGACTCGTGATGTCACTGGCTTACGTTACAAGAATAATGATCGCACCTATGATTCATACGGTGTGCAGGCTAACTTCAACTGGCTGGTAGGTGAGCATGATGTCAACTTTGGTGCCCGCCAGCATTATGATGAGACGGATCGTTTCCAACCAGTAGAAGTGTATGACCAGGTTAATGGTCAGCTTGTCTATCAGGGCACAAATGCAGTTGGCTCCAGTGACAACCGTCTTGAAGAAGCTCAAGCACTCAGTCTCTGGATTACAGATGACTATCAAGTCACAGACCGTCTGTTATTGAACTTGTCATTGCGAATGGAAGATGTTGAGACCAAAGCTCGTCGGTATGCTGGTGGTGCGGCTCGTTCATTAGTGACCGATAGAGTGGATAATGATTACCGTGAATATCTGGCTGGTATCTCCGGGACGTTTGATCTGACCGACAACTGGCAGGTTCTCGCAGGTTTTCACGAAGGGATGATTCCACTTAGTGCCGGTGAAAAAGATGGTACTGAGCCGGGTAAAAGTGACAACTATGAATTTGGTCTGCGCTTCAACCATGGCGTATTCTATGGTGAAGCCATTGCTTTCTATTCAGATTTCAGCAACCTGGTGGAGCAATGTTCAGTCGCCGTGCAATGTAGCAATGGTGCTGAGTCGGGTTCATACAGCGTTGGTGGTGCCAAAGTTAAAGGTCTTGAATTTCAAGCCGGGACTTTATTCACTGCGGGTGACTTCTTGATTCCTGTTGATCTGGCTTATACCTATACCGACGCCGAAACCACCTCCGGTGATGAATTTGCCAGTGGTCAGCAATTACAAAATATTCCTGAGAATATTTTCAGTATTCGGGTCGGTTTAGAGCACAATAATGGCTGGAATAACTATGCCGTCCTGAAGTATATCGATGAGACCTGTGTATCGATTGGTTGTAATAAATCTGACAGCCGACTAGATAAAAATGATGCATTGACTACAGTGGATCTGATTAGCCGTTATCAGTTTTCCAGGGGACCTGAAGTGTTTGTAAAAGTGGAAAACTTGTTTGATAGACAGGAAATCATTTCACGTAGCCCGTTTGGTGCTCGTCCGAATATCGAAAGAACGGTTTGGGCAGGATTAATAGTAGACTTCTAGTCTTTCACTTAAACCAAATAAAAAGGCAGTTTCGACTGCCTTTTTCATATCTGCTATCAGCGAAACTACAAATTTAAGTTCAATGCTGGCAAACTAAAAAATATTCTCAATTAAAGACTTCTCTCATGCACGGTAAAAGAAATATTGTCAGTGTCATCGTAATGACTATTTTGGCTATCATAATTTTGCTGAAAGTAATGAGTGGCTCACTTATCAATCATGCTGCACAACTCAAGCTCGACGAAATATACATTAATGAAGACTGGCTAATGTCTCATTACGGTATGGGGAAAATACAACCTGATGTCTCATTTCTCATTGATAACAAGATGTTTTCTCAGTTTGGTCATCAACTTTTTATTGATGCCAAACCATTAACGCATTTACAACGTCCTCTATTAGGTGGCATCAGCATGGAAGATATCATTGTTTTGACCACTGATGACGCATTGATTCTTCTGACTCGTGAAGGGGAGTTCATCGAAAAAATGGGCGCTGAAGCAGGCATTCCTGCCCCCATTCAAAATATCGGTCTTTATCATGGTGAGCCTGTTTTACAAACACGCCAAGCAATGTGGCGTAGTAACTTTATGCTGGATAAGTGGGAACCGATTTCATTACAAGGCGTCTCATGGAGTATGCCGCATCCTTTACCACAATCCGTGCATGATGCACTCAAACAATTTTTCTATGGTAAAGGCATCAGTGTTCAGCAACTTCTAATTGATATACATAACGGTCGTATCCTTGGCGATCTGGGTATTTGGTTAATAGATTTACTGGGACTCATGATTGTTTTCTTATCTCTGACAGGTTTATGGATGTGGGGTAGACGACAGGGGTAGTTTCTTGTCATGATGCCTTTAACAAAGGAGCCCAACATACGATGAGACAGGCAGATTTTCCCTATTTGCCAAAAGACTTTATTGAGACTGCTGAAGGTCTTATTTTTGCTGTGGTCAGCTATCACCCTCATCAACAAAAGATTGGCTGCTTTCTGCGGTATGTTCAGAATGGAGGTCAATGGCAAAAGATTGATACTGAACAAGCTAACCGTCTTTTGGATCGTCATTACCCACAGTACTTATTCAAATCCAAGCAGTTTGATGCAGAGTTTCATGCCGTCAAACCCGCTGATGTCACGGTTCATCATCAACCAGAACGCTGTTTAAAAACGCTTCTTGAACGTCCAGCTCACGATGAAATAGAAGAAAAATGTCACCGCCTGATCGAGATATTGTCGGGGTATGGAGTTGATACTAGCGCCTTAGGACTGACTGGATCTATGTTGATTGGCCAGCAAAAGAAAGGCTCAGATATTGATTTGGTCGTCTATGGACGTGACGCTTTTTATAAAACTCGTCTCGCAGTAAAGCAAGCCATTGCAGAGCAGCAATTGTCCTCACTAGATATTTCATTGATGAAAGATAATTTTCAGCGCCGGGGGGGATCGCTTAATTTCGATGAGTTTGCTTGGCATGAGGCACGTAAATATAACAAGGCAGCCATTGATGGAACCAAGTTTGATATTGGTATGGTCAGTTTGCCTGAAGAAGTAGTGGTCGATCACCATCACTATATGAAACAGGGTATTTCTACCCTCAAAGCGGTGGTGATTGATGATAAGCAAGCATTTGATTTTCCAGCCCGTTACCTTATAGATAATGAAATGACACCAGAGGTTATTTCGTTTACTCACACGTATGTTGGTCAAGCACAAAAAGGTGAAACGATTGAGGTTGCAGGAGCTGTAGAGTGTGATTCGGCATCAGGACAACGACGTTTAGTTGTCGGTTCAACCCGTGAAGCAGTTGGTGAATATATAAAGGTGTGCAAAGAATTATGAGTGAAGTAGATAATCCCGCAATAGCAGATATCGGTGTCGTTGGACTGGCCGTAATGGGTCAGAACCTTGTCCTGAACATGAATGATAAAGGATTCAAAGTCGCCGTATTCAATCGTACCACCAGCAAAGTGGACGAGTTTCTCAACGGGCCAGCCAAAGGTACTAATGTTCTTGGCTGTCATGATTTGAAAAGCTTTGTCAGTAGCTTGAAGCCACCGCGTCGGGTGATGCTTATGGTGAAAGCTGGCCCCGTTATTGATGCTTTTATTGAACAATTGGTGCCATACCTTGAAAAGGGAGACATCATCATTGATGGTGGTAACTCGCTCTTTAATGACAGTGATAGAAGAACGCAGGAGTTACGTCAGAAAGGGATTCTATTTATAGGCAGTGGGGTATCAGGAGGAGAGGAAGGAGCAAGGCATGGACCTTCTTTGATGCCGGGAGGAAATAATGCGGCATGGCCCGCCGTTAAGCCTATTTTCCAGAAAATATCAGCACAGGTGGATGGTGAACCCTGCTGTGATTGGGTAGGAAATGATGGGGCTGGTCACTATGTGAAAATGGTACATAACGGAATTGAGTACGGCGATATGCAACTCATCTGTGAAGCTTACCAGATGATGCGTGAAGGTCTCGGTATGAGTGGAGAGGAAATTCATCGCGTCTTTGCCGAATGGAATGAGGGCGTTCTGGACTCTTATTTGATCGAGATTACACGTGATATTTTGGCTAAGCGTGATGAGAATGGTGAGTTACTTCTCGATCATATTCTCGACACGGCCGGACAAAAAGGCACGGGAAAATGGACAGGGATGAATGCACTGGATCTGGGGATTCCTCTGACATTAATCGGTGAAGCTGTGTTTGCGCGTTGTTTGTCCTCTCTAAAAGACGAGCGTGTGACGGCGTCAAAAGTTTTACCTGCCATCACAGCACGTTTCGACGGTGACAAGGCGGAGATGGTTAACGCTATCCGTGATGCTTTATATGCATCAAAAATAATCTCTTATGCTCAAGGGTATATGCTGATGCGTGAAGCGGCTAAAACGTATGGTTGGCAGCTCAATTATGGCGGCATAGCGCTAATGTGGCGAGGTGGTTGTATTATTCGTAGCCAGTTTCTTGGCAAAATTCGTGATGCGTTTGATATCAATCCTGATCTACAGAATTTATTACTGGATGATTTCTTTATTGACGCTATCACCCATGCTCTGCCTGGATGGCGTAAAGCTGTGGCTACAGCGGTCAGCATAGGTGTTCCTGTCCCTACATTTAGCAGCGCCCTGTCATTTTATGATGGGTATCGTAGTGAACGCTTACCTGCCAATTTACTACAGGCACAGCGAGATTATTTCGGTGCTCATACATATGAACGAGTGGATAAGCCGCGTGGCGAATTTTTCCATACTAACTGGACAGGACATGGTGGCGATGTTTCAGCATCTAACTATGATGTATAAGCAACGACAGCCATAAATAAAAAAAGCGGTCAAATGACCGCTTTTTTTATAGGCCCTGATTGAGTTTGCTATGTCTTGTTAAGGTCAATAATTGATTAGGCTCACCCACAATAAATATATTGCCATCATTATCAACGGTCACTCCTTCAGGTTGTTTCATAATGGGCCATAGATTAAAGATCCCTTTTTTTAGACTATGTTTTGAGAGTGTATTGCCACTTAAGTTAATTAGATTCAACTCATGCGAAGCTTCACTGAGTACTAACAGGTATGGTGATTGTTCGATATAAAATAAACTGATACCAGCGAAGTCCTTTACCAGCTCAGGTAAAGTTTGATTTAACTTCTCTACATCCACTTGGGTAATGTCTCTGTCTGATTCATCTGTCATATGATTCAGAATCATAGGGGGCTCTTCCTGTAAGATAAAAAATCCATAATGGGGGGACCAGGCTAATCCCTCCATAGCATGGTTATCTAATCTTGCCCAATTCATATGTAAGTGTTTACTGTCTGAGTAATTTACTCTTTCTGTTTTTTCATCAATAGTGAAGAAAACCAGCTTTTGTCTTCTCTCCTCGGTGACTACAAACTGGTTCTGACCAAGGTAGGCGACACTCTCTGTATCGATAAACCCATCCAGATCAATTCGACGGACAATATCGCCTTGTTTTGTGAGTTCGATGAGTTGTTCAGGGTTATTGAGAACAGCAAATAAATGATCTGTTTCTGGTTGGTAGCTTAAACCAGACAGATTATCTTCAATGCCATCAATAGTGATCGGTTTACCAACTGAATAATGGGCGTTGAGATCCCAAGGATTAGTCTCTTTGATTTGGGCTTCGGTGTTTGTGTAACTCAGCAATAATATGAGACTGAAACAGGCTAATGTTAACGTTAACCAGTGACCGGAAATGCGTTTCAGCTGTTGCATGATTACCTCATTTATTGATGACATTAAGTTGAGCTTAGTCATGCAATCTTAATCAAAGCTGAAAATAGGTCGGCTTATATGTAAAACATGAATGGGTAGAGCAGGGTAGTCAAAAAAAAGCGGAACTGTTGCCAGTTCCGCCAAACAAGCTGTTCATCGCGTTATTTATGATCAGCTTTCAACTTTATCCTGCATTAATTGTTTACAGTAATGAATGATGATGATCGATGCTCCTATTAATAGAATAGAAGAAGCGATTCCCAGAATCCGCCATGTATCAATATTTTTCATATCAAGAATCAGATAACGGGCTAAAGCAACAATCGCTATATACAACGGTATCTTGATAGGAAGTTCACCCGACTCGTAATAAACCGCTACCATCGTCAGAACCTCTAGGTATATGAACATAAGTAGCAGATCAGTGAGTGATACATAGCTGTTGGTAATCATGATGTTGACTTCGATACCAATGGCTACCATGGTGGCAATCGCAACAAGAATCAAACCAACATCTTGTGCAAACAGCAGTGATCGACTTACAGAATTCTTTATTCGGTGTTGCATCGTTTTTTCTCCATTAAAAAAACACACCACACAAGAATGACTGTTTTTTAAACATGCTTTTGTAAGTTGTTTAAGAAGCAGAGATCCAAATTTGTGTGGATGGTCATATTAACAGCCATGAAAAAAAATGTTTTGTTTTTGTGTCCAAAAAATGGCAATAAGCAGGACTACGAGACAAGTTCTCAAGACATTTTGAGATAGAAAGAAGGTAAGATTCACGCATCATAAAGTCGTTATGATGCGTGATGATAGTGGTTTAACGGCGACGACGGCCATTTGGAACTAAGAGTAACAGTGTGCCCAAACCAATACTGATGGCACCGAGCCATTCAGGTACATGGTAAATTTCTTTTTCATCAACTTGCAGCTCAATGATACCGAGATCCGCTTCATGGGTTTTCTTGGTAAATGGAATGTCATCGATCACTAAGCCCGCTGTACCTGCAGCAATAAATAAAATACCGAGTAATTTAAGCAGCATTATTTATTCCTGTTTATTTGTTATGGCCTGGCGCATTTTCACTATTGCCCGGCCCATTGGGATCATGGCCTGGTGGCATTGTTTTATGTGGGTGGTAGTGATGGCAGGCACTCAGTAATAGGAGTGCGCACAAGCTTAGCAACTTTAATACATGAATAAACATAGGTTTCTCCATAGTAAACATATGCGCATACTATCATTACTGCTCATCAAAGGCTTGTGAAAAGGGACTTGATGGCGGATCAATGGCTCACGGCATCGATATATTGATGTGAAGCTGTTTCAGGTGACTGATGATATCGATCGGATTCTATTAAGTATCGGGTTGCGCAGCCAGTCAGGGAAAAAAATACACCAGTAAAAATGATGCAGTTGAGTGTTTTTGAAAAACGAACAAACATATCAGTCAATCCAATCAATCATTGATGATTAGATGCTATATCAATTTAATTGAATTGACTGATTATTTTTAATAATCAAAGCATAAAGTTGAGAAAAAGGCGTTCTAACTCAACAAATCTTTTTGTTTTAGTTCTGTTGATACTTGAATATATTGGTCAAAATTCTGAATATAATCATCCATATTCATTTCTAACATTTGTCGATATTCTTTTACAAAAAATTCGATGGTTTCATCTCTTGCATCAGCCATATCCTGACTTTTAGTCCAGCCTGATGCGCTGAACCAGGCGGTGTATCGGGCCAGAGAATACATAAATGAAACACTAACTTCGCCGGCTGCTACTCCTTTTTCCATCTGTTCATTAGCCAGTGCGATAAATGCATCCGCACGGTTAAAAAAGGCATTATCTCTCTCACTCATAAGGTTTCGCTTTTATTTTTTATGGTTTGGCGGTATCACCAAGACTAGAAAACTAAGCATAAGCAATGAGTGAAAACTTGGCTAAGGAATCATCCCTGTATATTGATATGAAAGAAGCTTTTTATTGTGCTTCTTTCATCAGATAGGCCGGTAACATGGCTAGAAAACTCATCAAAGCAAAAATCAATAGAACGGTTTGTTCACCATACCAATGCGAAATGAAGCTAAATAATCCCCCTAGCAATAAAAACAGTCCAATGATGGTATTTGAGAGAGCCGTGTATATAGCCCGTTTATCCTGATCCGCGATATCGACTAAGTGAATTGAGCGTCCCATTCGAACACCTTCATAAGCGATCATCAGCGCGAATAATAAAAAGGGCAATATCCAGTTTGTCTCTAGTAGATGATAGTTGGCCGCAATCACCGTGAAAACAAGAGCAGTACCCGCACTAAAGCCTGAAAAGAACAAGACTTTCCGGCTGGAAATATCGGCGAGACGACCCCAGACATAACCGCTGATCAAACAGGCTAATGATGAGGCAAACAATAAGCTGCCTAAACCACCGATAGAGTTATCCATTTGCTCTGCATTCAATGCCAGCATGAACGGTGGTGCAAGTGCCGTGGCTATCAGTAATGCACGAGTCAGGATAAATAGTCCCAACTCACGATCAGTGTATAAATATGAAAGGTTCTTTCTGGCAACGATAAAAAGATTCTTACCCCCTTCTGTCGCGCCTTTTCGTTCTTCTAATGTTGAAAATAATGCACAGGCGAGAATCCAGAAGCCTGCAGCAAAGAACAGCCCTATGGTTACCAGCGTTAATTTATCAACGACTTCAAGAGAAATAAGCAGCGCATAGGCAATCACTAATCCGGCTGATAAAGAGGATGCTGCGCCAGTCGCTGTGCCTCGCTTGGCCTTACTGACTGTTTTGCCCAGAACATCTTTATAGGATACAGAACACAAGCTTCTTGAAAGTGCCAGCACGCCTAATAGTGAAACTATAACAAAACCTAGCATCGTACCGTCTAGCGTCATCACTGCTATGCCCATGCCTGCCGCGCTCAGACCTTGAATCAAACTCCCCAATACCCAAACATATTTACGTAGAGCCAGAGAACGTACGGTATCAGCAATAAATAATTGTGGTAGAAGCGATCCGGCTTCTCGAATGGGCACGAGTAAACCGATGAAATAAGCCGGTGTCCCTAGTGTAGTAAGAATCCAGCTTAAGATGAGTTTAGGATTTACAAAGGCATCAGCCGACTTTGTTAGTGATAAAGAGAGAACATGGGTTGAAAAGTTTCGTGGTTGTTCGTCACAGGCTTGTTCCGGTATGTCTTTACACGCTCTGCCATCATCTTCTGCAGTTAGGGTATTCCACGCTAGTTCAGCCGCGCTTTCAGTAAAATCATTTTGTTGCTTTGGCACAATGCAAAATACCCTTAATGTTCAGCTATATCCTAATCTTCATCCACATCGTCTGTATCAATTTGCCCAGAGATACGGCGACGGATGTGCGACCATGACATACCGACGGCTAACACCGCTGAGATAAGGAATAGGGCGATGTAGCTGAGAATAGAGAAGTCATCAATGCCCAGTAAGCCAAGATCAACCAGCCACCAGATAATAATTGCAAAGAACGCCAGTGCGAGTAATAAGCCAAATCCACCTAGCGAACGAAACGTCGCTCTCAGATAAATCGTCCAGCCGATCATTAATAACACCGTTGTCATCGCAAATGGTGGTGTTTTAAACGTTCCCTGGCCAAAAAACGCATCCTGAGCCCAGTGATAATAGCTATAACCACTCGGGTTGTAACTGACAAAGACCAGAAGTAAAGCAAACAAAAAACGTACAAAAAAACTCTGGGAGTTGAAGCGCTGGGCCATGTGGTGTCCTTCTTATTTATCGTATGCAGACTGGGAATACATCATAGCGTTTGTTTTATGTTTAGCAATGCTCTCCACTAGATAGTAGACAAGTGAAGCATTAATTAACGAATCTCAAAATCAGTGAATGTTTGGTCTGGTGATTGCTCACTGATGTCAAGTGAAGTGACTTCAGCAAACCGTGGGCCTTGACCAGCCCACTTGAGCATGCTTTCCAGTTGCTCGGTTTCACCTTGAATGAGTAGTTCAACTCGACCATCAGTCAGATTTCTGATCCATCCTGTTACGCCGAGTTGATGAGCTTGTTGCTGGGCCGAGTAGCGGTAACTGACGCCTTGAACTCGACCACTGATTAGACAATGTTTTTGTTTTATTCCCATTCAATCGTGGCGGGTGGTTTGCCTGAGATATCGTAAACAACCCGAGAAATACCGGCTGTTTCATTAATGATACGACGTGAAACAAGATCCAGAAAATCATAAGGCAGATTGGCCCAGCGGGCTGTCATGAAATCAATCGTTTCTACAGCGCGTAGTGATACGACATAGTCGTAACGGCGACCATCACCCATCACACCGACTGATTTCACAGGAAGGAATACAGCAAATGCCTGGCTGGTCTTATCGTACAGGTCGTGTTTACGTAATTCTTCGATAAAGATGTTATCGGCTTTACGCAATAAGTCAGCAAATTCTTTTTTCACTTCGCCAAGAATACGCACACCTAAGCCAGGGCCTGGGAATGGATGACGATAAACCATATCAGATGGCAGGCCGAGTTCTACACCTAACTTGCGCACTTCATCCTTGAATAATTCACGTAGCGGCTCAACCAGTTGCAGTTTCATATGCTCTGGCAAGCCACCGACATTATGGTGAGTCTTAATAACGTGAGCTTTACCGGTTTTGGCTGCTGCAGACTCAATGACATCTGGATAGATAGTGCCTTGAGCCAGCCATTTCACATTTTTTAATTTGGCGGATTCTTCATCAAAGACTTCAACAAAGACACGGCCGATGATTTTACGTTTTTTCTCAGGATCGGCTTCACCCGCTAACTCATTCAGGAAACGATCTTCGGCATCGACACGAATCACTCGAATACCCATGTGTTTAGCAAACATCGCCATAACCTGATCACCTTCGTTTTCACGAAGCAGACCATTATCAACGAAGACACAGGTTAACTGGTCACCAATGGCTTTATGCAGAAGAGCAGCCACAACGGATGAGTCGACGCCACCTGATAATCCAAGCAATACTTCGTCATCACCGACCTGTTCACGGATAGCTTTGATGCTGTCTTCGATGATATTGGCTGAAGTCCACAAACACTCGCAGCCACAGATATCTACAAGAAAACGCTCAATCATGCGCTGGCCTTGTGTGGTATGCGTGACTTCGGGATGGAATTGAACACCATAAAAGTGGCGCTCTTCATCGGCCATGCCAGCAATAGGGGCGCTGTCGGTGCTGGCGATAATTTTAAAACCTTCAGGCAATTCAGCGACGCGATCACCATGGCTCATCCATACATCGAGCATGCCCCAGCCTTCAGCGGTAGTGTGATCTTCAATATCGCGAAGTAATTCAGAATGACCTCGAGCACGAATCTGAGCATAACCGAATTCACGATGATTGGATGATTCTACCGCCCCACCAAGTTGGGCAGCCATGGTTTGCATGCCATAACAAATGCCTAAGACGGGTAAACCCATCTCAAATACCGCTTGTGGTGCGCTAGGTGCCGCTTCTCCAATCGTTGAGTCTGGTCCACCCGATAAAATAATACCTTTGGGATTAAACTCACGGATTTCGGCTTCAGTTATTTCCGGATTGCGCAGTTCGCAATACACGCCGGCTTCACGAATACGTCGTGCGATAAGCTGTGTGTACTGAGAGCCAAAATCAAGAATAAGGATGCGGTGGTCGTGGATGTTGCTGCTCATTGAGGTATCTTCAACTCTGTTAAATAACAACTGCCCCAGAGAGGGGCAGTTGTGAAAGGATTAGTTAACGCGGTAGTTCGGCGCTTCTTTGATGATGGTGACATCATGTACATGACTCTCACTCATCCCGGCAGAAGTGACTTTTACGAATTGCGGTTTGGTGCGCATATCTTCAATAGTCGCTGAGCCGGTGTAACCCATACTTGCACGGATACCACCAATAAGCTGATGAATCACGGCGCTCAAGCTGCCTTTGAACGGTACACGGCCTTCAATACCTTCTGGAACAAGTTTGTCAGCTTCGCTGGACTCTTGGAAGTAACGGTCACTTGAACCTTGTTTTTGCTGCATGGCACCCATTGAACCCATACCACGGTATGATTTGTACGAACGGCCTTGATAAAGTTCGACTTCACCCGGCGCTTCTTCCGTACCGGCAAACATGCCGCCAATCATGATGGTGTGTGCACCAGCAACTAAAGCTTTAGCAATATCACCAGAGAAGCGAATACCACCGTCAGCAATAACGGGAATACCCGTACCTTCTAAGGCTTTTGCGACGTTACTGATGGCGCTGATTTGAGGAACACCGACACCGGCAACAATACGCGTGGTACAAATTGAACCAGGACCAATACCGACTTTAACTGCATCTGCTCCCGCTTCTACTAAGGCTAGAGCGGCTTCAGCTGTAGCGATGTTTCCGCCGATGACTTGTACTTGTGGGAAATTTTGTTTGACCCACTTAACTTGATCTAAAACACCCTGAGAATGGCCATGTGCTGTATCCACAACAATGACATCCACACCTGCAGCAGCTAAGGCTTCAATACGGGCATTACTTTCAGCACCGATACCCACTGCAGCACCCACACGTAAGCGTTCTTGATCGTCTTTAGAAGCCAGTGGGTTATCTGTTTGTTTTTGAATATCCTTTACGGTAATCATGCCCGTAAGATGAAAGTTGTCGTCGATGACGAGCACTTTTTCAATGCGGTTACTGTGTAAAAGTGCCAGGACTTCGTCACGTGATGCGTCTTCTTTGACGGTAACCAGTTTGTCTTTTTTCGTCATAATTTCTGAAACAGGATTGCTGTAATGTGTTTCAAAACGCAGATCACGACTTGTGACGATACCGACCAGATCGTCCCCATCTACCACAGGTACACCAGAGATGTTGTGTGAACGGGTCAGCTCGACCACTTCACCAATGGTGGTATTCGGTGAAACAGTGATGGGGTCACGTACAACACCGCTTTCAAATTTCTTGACCTTACGAACTTCATTGGCTTGTTGTTCGATAGTCATGTTTTTATGCAGAATACCTAAGCCACCTTCCTGAGCCATCGCAATGGCGAGGCGACTTTCGGTGACGGTATCCATCGCTGACGAAAGCAGTGGGATATTGATGGTGATGTCACGTGTTAACTTGGTGGTTAAATCGACATCACGAGGGAGAACGTTTGAGTACGCAGGTAGGAGTAATACGTCATCAAACGTCAGGGCTTCTTGAGCAATTCTCATCGGGCACGTTCCTGAAATTACCTGTAATATGATCCTGCAATTATATCAGGAATATCTAGCGTTATGGCAGTACAATCTACATCTAATCAGAGAAGCGCAGTAGCAAATCGCGCGGTGAAAGATGTGTATCCAGTTTCTCGTTTAGTCAGAGAAGCCCGTGTGTTGCTGGAAGGCTCATTTCCATTACTCTGGGTGGAAGGCGAGATTTCTAACTTGGCCATGCCTGCCTCAGGGCATATTTATTTCACGTTAAAAGACGAAGCCGCGCAAGTTCGCTGTGCGATGTTTCGTAATCGCAATAATCAATTACGTTTCACGCCTGAAAATGGCATGCAGGTTTTATTGCGTGTTCGTGTCAGTTTGTATGAGGGGCGTGGTGAGTTTCAGCTTATTGTTGAGCATATGGAAGAGGCGGGAAGTGGTGCATTACAGCGTGCATACGAAGCCTTAAAACACCGGCTTGGTCAAGAAGGTTTATTTGACCAGGCGCACAAAAAAACACTACCGATATTACCTAAAGCTGTAGGCATTATCTCATCGCCAGATGGCGCAGCTGTGCATGACATTGTGAGTGTGTTGAAACGTCGTTTTCCTACAGTGGATGTGATTTTATATCCCGTAGCCGTGCAAGGTGAAAGTTCAGCAGGGCAATTAATTGCTGCAGTGAAACTGGCTGATCAAAGACGCGACTGCGATGTCATCATCATTGGTCGTGGTGGAGGCTCTTTGGAGGATTTGTGGAGCTTCAATGATGAGCAATTAGCACGCACTCTGTTTGCCTGCGAACTTCCCATTATCTCAGCCGTCGGGCATGAGATTGATTTCACGATTTGTGATTTTGTCGCTGATGTCAGAGCTCCGACACCATCTGCCGCTGCTGAGTTAGCAGTGCCGGATGCCCAGCAGTATTTGCTCAATTTTCAACGCTATCAGCAGCAAATGACACACATTATTCGTCAGCGTCTGACTTCTGAACAGCGACATTTGCAACATTTACATCGCGCCCTTCCTCGGCCTGAATTGCTTTTACGACAACAAACACAATGGCTTACTCAACAAAAAAGACTATTGGATTCAGCCTGGCATCGACAAATACTGAATTGCCAGCAAAAACTTGATTATTTATCGGTCAGGTTAAAACATCCGAAAGCACAGATCGAAAAGCAACGCGCGATGTTAGAGGGCTTGTCTCATCGTTTGCAAACTGCGTTCAGAACTCAGCAAAAAAGCATGCATCAGCAATTTTTGTCATTACAGTTCAGGTTACAGAGACAGGTGCCACTGTCTCGATTACATGAACAACAAAACCTGGTACATACATTGAATAAACAGCACCACCGTTTAATGCGTCAGCATCTCGATAAAGCAAGACAATTTCTGGCACAACAGGTGCGGACGCTTGCAGCGGTAAGTCCCTTGAATACACTGGATAGGGGCTACAGCATTACCAGTAGGGCGAATTCAGGTGAAGTAATCACCTCGGCATCAGCCGTTGCTCCAGGTGATAAGGTCTTAGTACGGTTGCATCAAGGGCAGCTAAGTTGTGAGGTGAAAAACGTTGATGAAATTTAATGGCTGGATATTGTCTTTTCTCTTGTTAATTTGTTCAGATGTCTTGGCAAAGCTTCCAGAGCAATCAGCTGTTCCCGGTGGGGTCGTCATTTTGCCTGTTGGTAGTATCGAAGAAACGAAACCTGATGTACGTTTTGAAGACAAACCTGTCATGGTGGTGAAAGCAGATGGTCTTTGGCAGGCAGTTGTTGGAGTTCCATTATCAGCAAAAGCGGGAACGTTGCGTATCGTTGTAAAACGTGGTGAAGAAAAAAGTACGCAGTTATTTTCGATTAAAGATAAACAGTACCCGACACAGTACATTACGGTAAAAGATAAGCGGAAAGTGAATCCCAACTCGTTGGATATGAAACGAATTAATCAGGAATCAAGCCGTATTCAACAAGCATTAACCGCATGGACTGACACTGATAGTGAAACAGTGAATTTTATCTGGCCTGTGAAAGGACGTGTAAGTGGTTTATTTGGTCGCCGCCGTGTTTTTAATGGTGAGCCAAGAAAGCCGCATAGCGGCATGGATATCGCTGCTAAAACTGGCACGCCTATTCAGGCACCAGCGTCAGGTATTGTCAGAGGGACAGGCAATTACTTTTTTAATGGCAATACGGTCTTTATTGATCATGGTCAAGGTCTGATCACTATGTTTTGTCATTTAAACCGTATAGACGTAAAGGATGGTCAGACAGTCAATCAGGGGGATATTATTGGTACTGTGGGGGCCACAGGCCGGGTGACTGGGCCACACTTACATTTGGGTGTGAGTCTTAATGACGAACGAGTAGAGCCACGCTTATTTTTCCCACCTGAGTCAGAGTTAAAATAACTCAGAGGTAAGGTTTCAGTAATTGTGTTAACTGGCCGAAATCAATCGGTTTAGTTACATAAGCAGTAAATATGCCTGCCGCGGCGTCCTTATTTTCCTGCATTGCCGCTGCGGTTAAAGCTATCACCGGTATGGTCTTCATCTCATCTGAGGCTTTGATCGTTTTGGTCGCTTCTATTCCTGACATGCCGGGAAGGTTGATATCCATAAGTATTAAATCTGGACGTCGTTCCTCAATAAATGCCAGCCCCTCTTCTGCGGTGGCACAACTATGAAAGCTAACATTCGAATAGCGTGAAAAAAACACTTCAATTAAACGAATATTTGCCGGATTATCTTCAATATAAAGTACATGACGTGATGAGGTTTCAATCTGCGTGTCTGTTCGACGGGTTGGGGTTGACTTATCACTCATTTCTGAAGACGGACGCTGAGCTGAATGCCATGCCGTTTGTTGTGTGGATAGTGGCAGCTCAATCCAGAAGCTGCTGCCTTGCCCCTCAGTGCTGGCGAAATCGATTTTACCGCCCATTGCTTCAATCAGTCGTTTACTAATATTCAACCCTACGCCACTGCCTTCGATATTGGCATACTCTTGTCCCAGTCGCTCAAAAGCAGTAAATACATGGGCTTGTTTATCAGCGGAAATACCATGTCCTGTATCGGTTATGGTCATTTTTAGACAACCGTTTTGCGGCAGCAGGCGTGTTGTGACGATAACCTGACCACCTGCCTTGTTGTATTTGATGGCATTACTGACCAGATTAATAAATACCTGTTTTAGTTTGGTTACATCAGCAATCACGACCGTATCATTTTGTTCAGGGACAGTAATCTTCACATCATATTTTTTTGCCATGGTTTCCAGCATTGGCAGGCACGCATCAAATATACTTTTGATAGAAATATGTTCAGTTGATAACTGGATGCTCCCCGATTCAATTTTAGATAATTCCAGCACATCATTAATTAGGTTAAGTAAGTGCTCGCCACTTTCAATGATTTGTTTGATTTGATGTCGTTGTTGTTCTGAAGGACTGGGATCATTATCCGAAAGCAAGAGTTGCGAAAAGCCCAGGATGCTGTTTAAAGGTGTACGAAGTTCGTGGCTCATGGCAGATAGAAACTCAGACTTCGCTTTATTAGCTCGTTCCGCTTCGAGCTTGGCTTGAATCAAGGCCTTTTGTTCTGCCTTTTGTTTAGAAATATCGCGTGCAATACCAGTAAAAAAGTGTTTTTCATCCCATTTAAAATGACTGATGGTCAGCTCGATTGGAAACAGATTCCCACTTTTATGTAAAGCTTCTAGTTGAACAGGTTTGCCGATAATGTGACTATCTTCTGTTGATAGGAAGCGAGCCATACCTAGTTTATGCATATCACGATAACTGGCTGGTATTAATTCAGTAATGTTTTGGCCTATTATCTCTTCTGGGGCATAACCATAGAGTTGTGCTGAAGCTTTATTAAAGCTGACTATAACGCCATAGGCATCAATCGTGATGACGCTATCGATCGTGGTGTCTAGTAATGTCTTTAGTCTGAGGCTTTCTTGTTTGGCCTTGGCTTCCAGCGCTGAGCGGTTGGCTAACTCTTTTTTTATCGACTCTGTTTTTTCCTGGATTTCCTTGGTCAATATTCGGTTATGGTGACGTTTTACCAGGTAAAAAAAGATAATAGTCAGACTCAATCCGCTTAATATAAGTACTAACCACTTGAACAGGACGATCTCACTATCAGGTGCCGTATAAATGAACTCATCCAGATCTCGGGACTGATCATTGATACCTAACTTACTATAAGTCTCAGCAATTTGTTTCCAACGACTGAGGGTGACATGACCAAATTCTACGGTAGGGTAGAGACTGAGTTTTAATAATTGTTCCGCTTCATAATTGACGTGTGCAGGTGTTTTACGTTGCGTATTATATTTTTCTAATACGAGATCAATAATTTCGTCGGTATGTTCTGCCGTGTATGTCCATCCTTGATAGGTTGCTTTTCGAAAAGCATCCACCAACTCTGGATTATTTTGAATATAGCTTTGCGTTGTAAAGAGAATGTCACTATAAAAATTGATGCCGTAGTCTCTGGGGGAGATTACTCTATACGGCTCATTTTGCTCTTGCATGTAGAAGGGTTCATTCGAAATATAGGCTGTGACGCCATCAATGCGACCACTGATCAAATCATTGAGATTATTTTTGCTGGGGGGAACAAAATTAATCTTTGACGTATCAACATGCTGTTGTAGAAAAATGGCCGTTAAATCATCAGCCTCAGATTGCCGGTTGATTGTCCTACCTACAAAATCTGCTGCAGAATAAATGCCGGAGTCAGCTTTGACCAACCACACATATGGACTGCTTTGAAAGGTAGCGCCTAATGCTACAAAGGGACGACCTTTCATATATTCCATGACTATCCCGGTGCCGGATATGCCAAAATCTACATTTCCATTCTCAACTTCATCATAGGGATGGTTGAAACCGGTCAGAATCTCAACATCTAATCCTGCCTGGCGATAAAACCCTTTTTCTTTGGCGGCATAGATGCCCGCAAACTGAAACTGATGTTGCCAGTGTAGTTTTATGGTGACATGCTTAAGATCGGTATTTTTTGAATTTTCTTCGGCATGCGCTGTGCTGCTGAAGAAAAATACAAAAAATATGAAAAACCATCTTACATTCATAGACATAGCCAAATCAGAACAGTGTCTATGTTAACTGAACAGATGACTCTGCCGCCAGTAATGTCACATCCTGAAGTCACGGCCCAGATAGACGCTTAATACATTTTTATCTTTCAGAATATCTTCAGGGGTTCCACGCGCAATCACTTCGCCTTCGTTAAAGATATAAGCACGTTGGCATACCTTCAGGGTTTCTCTGACATTATGATCCGTGATCAATACACCAATACCACGTTGGGCCAGCTCTTGAATAATGCCCTGAATGTCGAGAACAGAGATGGGATCAACACCTGCAAAAGGTTCATCTAACAGAATAAACTGAGGATCCATTGCCAGAGCGCGTGCAATCTCCACGCGCCTTCTTTCTCCACCTGATAATGCCATTCCTTTCGAATGACGGATGTGTTCAATGTGGAAATCTTTTAGCAGTTGTTCCAGTAATTGTTGTTTGGAAAGATCGTTCAGTTCTGTCCGTGTTTCGATAATGCCGTAAAGATTATCTTCTACACTGAGTTTGCGAAATACTGAGGCTTCTTGTGGCAAATATCCAATCCCCAGTTTGGCACGATCATGGATTGGGTAATGAGTCAGTTCCTGCTGGTCAAGATAAATATAACCATGATCAACCGGTACCAAACCCACAATCATGTAAAAACTGGTGGTTTTGCCTGCACCATTTGGCCCTAATAGACCAACGATTTCTCCACTGTTTACGTCCAGTGAAATATCTTTAACGACTTGCCTATCACCATATTGCTTAGCAAGCTGATGCGCTGAAAGAATACTCATTACTCGTCGATCGCTTGTAAATAATAGTCGTTAACCCAGCCAATAACTGTCTCGCCGTTAAGCATTCCTCGGATTTGTGCCCAGCCTTGTTGGCGAGTAAGCACAAGCACACGAAGATTTTGATCAAGCGTGCCTAGACGCTGATAACCAGTTCCTGGTCCAGTTCGTACATTTAAACGACTTGTGGTGATGACTTCTGGATACTCTTTTGCAGGTAATGGTGCTTCTGCAGCAGGTTTTGGTGTGGTTGGTGTCGCTGTTTCAGTTTGAGCGGCGGGTTTGGGCTCATTAACTGCCGCTTTTGGCGCGTCAGCTTTCTTAGGTTTGGCTTGACTTGGTTTGTCTTTTTTCTGCTGCGTCATGGGCTGAATAATCATATGAATACGGCCCGAGTCATGCGTTTCACCGCCCACATTGACTGGTGCAGAATTGGCACTGACTACATTTCTGGCTATGTCATATTCAATACGATTACCAATAAACTCATCGCCATTTTGCCAGACATGGCCTTCACCTATCAGATAGATCTTTTGCTTGTCGGCATAATATTCCATGCGAATAGCTTTCGCTTTAACGGGTGGCTCACCGGGTTTGTGCACTTGTTCGTATGTAGCTAATTTACCGACAGAAACAGCTTTGGTGAGCTGTTTATTTTCATCGTAGTGGAAAGTGATGATATCACCTGTGATTTTTAACGTGCCCTGCGTGAGAATCGCATCCCCCTTGTATTGGGTGACGCCTTCCTGATCGTCCATCTGTGCATGGTCAGCTTCAATATTAATCGGTTTTTCACGGTCACTCGGCAAGGCCCAACTGATTGCTGGCAACATCAAACATACCGTTAATAATTTAGTTAGCAGGTGCATCGTATTGTCCTTTCACCCTGGAATGCAGGTTAATGGTTTCATCATTCATATCTGCATGAAGGCCAACTGAGTCAGTATCTCCGTTCGGAGTTTTAATCGTGACAGCATGGTCGGTATATGCAGTGTTATATTGTGTATCAAGCGTGAGCTCATCAGTCAGCATTTTAAATGCCGGGTTATTTTCATTAGTGATAATAACATTTCCTGTCAGCAGGATAGTTGTGTTATCGCCTTGAGTGTGACCGTGATCTGAAGTGATGACCCAGGAATCTCTACCTGGCTTGAGGAATTCTGCAATAGGATCAATGATTTCTGTACTGTCATCAGCTGGGTAGTGGGCCATTTCTTTACCTTTGATGACCCTTGCTGGTGTGCCATTGATATCCATGATTGTCATTGTGAAGTCTGTCATTGCGTAATCACTGCTACGATGAATCTGATTATTTTCAGGTTCAACTGGTTTGCTATCATCAGACAAGAGCAGCCAGATGCTTAAGATAGCTATCAGAGGCAGTAATATACGTAGATATCGAGGGAGATTAAAAATGGCGTTCAATTTGGTCTTGCAGGTTTCCCTGTCCTTCCATAATTAGCTCACACACTTCACGTGCAGCGCCATGACCGCCATTTGACGTGGTGATGAAGTGAGCATGCTTTTTGACAATAGGATCCGCGTCTTGCACGGCTATGGCTAATCCAACACGGCTCATGATGGATAAGTCTACCCAGTCATCACCGACATAGGCGCATTCTTCTGGTGATAATTTGAGTTCTTTTATTAATTGTTGAAAGACGGGTAGCTTGACTCGCTGACCCTGATAGACATATTTGATACCTAAACTCTGCATGCGATGTTCGACCGTGCGCGAGGTCCGGCCAGTGATAATGGCAATTTCAACTCCGGTAAATTGCAATAACTTCATACCGTGACCATCGCGTGAGTGAAAAGCCTTGTACTCTTCACCATCATCACCAATGATAATTTGACCATTAGTTAAAACGCCGTCAACATCAAATACGACAAGTTTAATTTTCTTTGCTTTTTCTAAAATATCCTGCATGACTCTCTCTTAGACCACTCCGGCACGAAGTAGATCGTGCATATTGATGGCACCACATAGCTGTTGATGTTCATTTTCTATCAGTAAGGCATTTATTTTGTAGCGTTGCATTAATTCTAATGCTTCAGCCGCCAGCATGTCAGCACGCCCCGTTTTACATTCACGTGTCATAAAGGCTGACAGTTTTTCAGTATGAATGTTAATTTCCTGTGATAACACTCTGCGTAAGTCACCATCAGTAAATACGCCTAAAATATGATACTGATCATCGACCACTGCGGTCATGCCCAAGCCTTTGTTAGACATTTCTATCAATGCCTGACTAATCAAGGCTTCTTCATCAATGGTCGGAATGGCATCGCCTGTATGCATAATGTCAGAGACTCGAAGTAACAGACGGCGACCTAACAGCCCCCCTGGATGTGAGCGAGCAAAGTCTTCTGCAGTAAAACCCCGTGTTTCGAGTAAGGCGACGGCCAGCGCGTCACCCATGACTAATGCTGCTGTAGTACTTGAGGTGGGAGCGAGACCAAGTGGACAGGCTTCATTAGCGACACTGACATCGATATGTGCAGTTGCACACGTCGCTAATGTCGATTCCGGTCGGCCCGTCATGGCAATGAATGGAATGCCGAGGCGTTTTATCAAAGGTAAGATAGTCAGTATCTCACTGGTCTCACCTGAGTTGGATAAGGCTAGCACTACATCTTTATCAGTGATCATGCCCAGGTCACCATGGCTGGCTTCTCCGGGATGAACAAAAAAAGCCGGTGTTCCTGTACTTGCTAATGTGGCAGCGAGTTTACTGCCAATATGACCTGATTTTCCCATACCAATGACTACAACGCGTCCCTGACAATGCAGCATAAACTCACAGCCCTGCATAAAGTCATCATTAATACGCTCGTGAAGCGCTTTAACGGCTTCGATTTCTGTGTCAATGACAGCGTGGGCGAGCGCGCTGAGTTTGGCTTTATCAATCACAATTAACTGAGTCCAGGCGTATTTTGATAAACAAGTAATCCGTTGTAGGAAACGTAGACAAATAGCATCAATAAACCAGCAACGCGGCCTATGCGTCCATTCGCACTGTAGCGAGCAAATAAGTATAAGCCTACAGACAAACCAATCATGAATGGAAGATCCCTGTACAGTAACATCGGATCAATGTGCGAAGGTGCAATCAGTCCAGGCATGGCTAACACGGCAAGAATATTAAAAATATTCGATCCAAGAATATTACCGACCGCAATATCGTGTTCATTTTTTAATGCAGATATCACAGAAGCAGCAAGTTCAGGGAGGCTGGTACCTATAGCTACAATCGTCAGTCCTATAATCAAGTCACTCACACCAAGCAGGTGAGCAATGCCCGTTGCACCCCAAACGAGTGATTTCGAGCCAATCAGTAAAGAGAAAAGGCCAATGACAAAATAGAACGTTGCCTGTTTGGCGGTCATTTTGGCGCTGCCGTATTCTGCTTCAAATTCCGCTTCCATGGGGTCTTGCTTATTGCTACCTTTGATTGCTAACCAAGCCATCCCAGCTAAGGTCAGCATAAAGCCACTAAACAGAATAATGCCATCGCCCCGGCTGAGATCATTGTCTAGTAATAACAATAGCGACAACACCATGACAAACAGTAATACCGGAAATTCACGTTTTAACGTATCTGAGTGGACGGTGAGTGGGGCAATGAGCAGGGTAATAGCCAGCACTAGACCGATATTAGTGATGTTTGACCCAATAGCATTACCAATCCCCAGTGCTGGCGCACCATCGATTGCTGCTAATGCTGACACCAGCATTTCAGGAGCCGAGGTGCCAAAACCCACAATCGTTAAACCAACGATAAGGGGGGATACACCAAAATTGGTGGCAATATTCGCTGCGCCATCAACAAATCGATCTGCTCCCCAGATTAAAATTCCGAAACCCGCGATAATGGCTGATATAAACAGAATAGTTGTCATTAGCTTCCACGTTGATTAAATGTGAGATATGAAAAAGCCGGGATATACCCGGCTCTTCATTATAAGGATTCGTTTGTGAGTTGTCGTTAGATCATTCTTCAAACAAATCGAATTCATCATCGTTACTTGGCGGATTGCCGTCATGAACGAGATATTCACGATGCTGAAGGTATGCATCACGTACATAACTGTATTCGTCTGTAGCAGCCTCGTTTAACACTTTTTCAGCACGTAATAAGTTAGCACGAGTATCCACTAATCTGACTCCACGGAAAGCATTACGAGCACCGGGTCCCTCAACATAAGTAACGGGGTCGGTGTAATAGTCACCCACTAAACCAAATGAGTCACGCACTGTTCTGGGACCAAAGAAAGGTAGAACAATATAGGCACCAGGCTCTACGCCCCAGGCTCCAAGTGTCTGACCAAAGTCTTCGTTATTTTTGTGGTTCCCACTCAGACTGGCAACATCAAAAATACCGGCAACACCCACGGTAGTATTGAGAACAAAACGACCTGTATCGTTGGCTGCTTGTTTAAATTTGAACTGAAGGAGATCATTGATAATGACGGTGATGTCGTTCAAGTTGCTGAAGAAATTACTTACACCTTGACTGAGAGGGGCTGGCATCACTGTGTCATAGCCCTTTGCAACGGGTTTGAGGATAGCTTTATCGACCGTGTCGTTAAATTTGTACATTGCACGGTTGTATCCTTCAAGCGGATCCTTAGGATTATTGCTGGTAGCACAGCCAGTTAGCAGCAATACTGCCGCCAAAAAACCGAGTTTGAAAACTGAGCGCAGGGTAGACATCGAATCATGATCCTTTTAATTTTATTCTTATCGACCCGAGAAATAATCGCACGCCGAGTTATGGCAATGCAAGTCATCTGTTGCGTTTATGACATGGTAATGTGAACTAAGTGGCAAAAAAACAACATGGTGATTATTCACAAACACCAAAAAGATTGATTGGTAATGTCTGTATCTTTTAACTTTTTATTATGTCGGTTGTTAAACATAAAGTCCGAGAAGACTTTGGTGCAGGCTAACCAACTATGATTTTTTGCGTATTCAATACACTTGTCTCCAGATAAGTTAAGTGCTTTTCCTGCTGCTATTGTCAGGTCTTCATCAAGATAGCCTGTAATACCTTCTTGAACGATATCAGCAGGGCCAGTAACAGGATAGGCAGCAATAGGAACGCCGCAGGCCATCGCTTCCAATAAAACTAGACCAAAGGTATCTGTTTTACTTGGAAACACAAACACATCCGCTGCGGCGAGATAAGAGGCAAGCTCCTTGCCGAATTTGGCTCCGGTAAAAATGACATCAGGATACTTTTGGCGAAGATGTTCAAGATCGGGCCCATCACCGACAACGACTTTATTACCCTTGATATCTAATTGAAGGAAAGCTTCAATATTTTTCTCAACGGCGACCCGCCCCATATTCATAAATACGGGGCCAGTTAATCCCAGCTGTTGAGGGTTTTCAGGAGTGAAAATTTCTGTCTCTACACCACGCCCCCAAACCTCAATGTTCTGGAAACCATGTGAAAGCAAGCGCTGTTTTTGTGAGGCTGTAGGGACCAAAGTGTGTACGGCTTTACCATGGAAGCGTTTAAGCCAGGCATAACTCCAGCTCAAAGGAATAGGCAGCCTGAGTCTGATATATTCAGGGAACTGGGTATGGTAAGACGTTGTGAACTGAATACCGTTTCTAAGACACCATCGTCTTGCTGCCATACCCAGCGGGCCCTCAGTGGCGATATGGATGGCGTTGGCTTGATAGCTATCGAGTAATTTTTTGACTTTCCTGCCAGGTAATAAAGAGAGAGGAATACTCGGATACGTGGGGCAGGGGATAGTCTTGAATTGTTGTGGCGTAATCAGATGGACATCATGCCCCAACTCGATTAAATATCGACGAGTCTGTTTCAGGGTACGTACAACCCCGTTGACCTGAGGTTCCCAGGCATCGGTGATGATGACAATCTTCATTAGGCTGCCTGAGCAATAGCGTGAGGCTGCTCGATAATATCGGCCCAGTATAAAATTTCCATTTTACCGTTAGGGTGTTCAACAAGTGCGGTGCAGCTTTCTACCCAGTCACCGCAGTTGAAGTAATCGACATTGTTGATGCGGGTGATTTCAGCGCGGTGAATATGACCACAGACGACACCATCGACCCCTTGTTTCGCCGCTTCATGTGCTACGGCCTCTTCAAAATTACTGATGTATTGCACCGCATTTTTTACTTTGTGTTTTAAGAATGCCGCCAGAGACCAGTATGAAAAACCCATCTTACGGCGAACATAATTAACAAGTCGGTTTGCTCTGAGTAAGTAGTCATAGAGCCGCCCACCAATTTTGGCAAGTAGTGGGGAAATTTTGACGACACTATCAAATTGATCCCCATGTAAGATTAATAACTTTTTACCTTCAGCGGTGGTATGGACTATCTCGTTCTGAATTTCGATATTGCCAAAAACGGCTCCGTCGAAGTCACGGAGTAACTCATCATGATTGCCTGGTACATAAATAACCTTGGTATCGTGTTTAGCTTTACCAAGTAGGGTTCGGATTACATTATTATGTGCCTGAGGCCAAAACATGCGTTTTTTCATTTCCCACACGTCAACAATGTCACCGACAAGATATAAATAATCGCATTCAACCTTATGCAAAAAATCGAGTAAAAAGTCAGCACTGCAGCCTCGAAACCCCAGGTGGATATCAGAAATCCAGACGCTGCGAACTTTTAACTTCTCTTTGTGACTCACTTGTGTTTGCATAATGTGTCGTTTCCTTAGTATTTTGAGGGCACACTAACGAACTTATATTGCAGCATCATGAATATTTTGTTGCAGAATGATGACGATAACTTATTGAATTAATTGTCGTATCATTAAACAATAGCCAAAATGAGACGCCCAATGAGCAATCCATTATTAGAAAATTACCCATTACCGCCTTTCTCTGAAATCAAACCTGAGCATGTAGAGCCTGCTGTAACACAAGCGATAAGTCAGGCTAGACAAGCCGTAGATAAATTACTGACACAGGTGAGCCATCCCACTTGGGAAACCTTGGTTGAACCAATGGAAGACATTGATGTGTCAATCGATCGTGTTTGGTCTCCAGTCAGTCATATGAACTCTGTAGTGAATTCGGATGAATTAAGAAAAGCCTATAACGCTTGTTTGCCGATGTTGAGTGAGTTCGGTACAGAACTGGGACAAAATGAAGACTTGTACCGTGCTTATAAACAGTTGGCTGAGAGTGAGGTGTACCCGTCGCTGGATACTGCCCAGAAAAAAGTCATTGATAATGCCGTCAGAGACTTCCGTTTATCCGGGGTAGAACTTAATCAGGCTGATCGTGATGAGTATAAAAACATCACGCAAAAACTGACCGAACTGAGTGCTAAGTTTGAAGAAAACCTGATGGATGCGACCCACGGCTGGAAAAAGCATATTACGGATAAAGACATGTTATCTGGATTACCTGAGTCGACCATTGCCATGGCAGAGCAGTTTGCCAAACGTGACAATGTTGAGGGCTGGGTATTTACGCTGGATTTCCCCTCATATATGCCGGTCATGTCTTATGCGGATAATCGTGAATTTCGCGAAGAAATGTACACCGCCTTTGCGACCAAAGCTTCTGATCAGGGACCGAATGCCGGCCAGTGGGATAACACTCAGGTCATGGCTGATATTCTCAAGCTTCGTCATCGTCTAGCGAATTTACTCGGCTTTGCTAACCATGCTGAACGTTCTTTAGCAACAAAAATGGCACAAAGCCCAGAACAGGTGATGGATTTCCTCAATGATCTGGCTGAGCGTAGTAAACCGATTGCTATTAAAGAATTTGAAGAATTAAAAGCCTTCGCAAAAGAAACAGCAGGCATGGATGAATTACAAGCATGGGATGTCACTTATTTTGCCGAGAAACTACGCCAGCAACGCTATAGTATCTCTCAGGAAGAGCTCAAACCATATTTCCCAGAAGATAAAGTCGTTAATGGCTTGTTTGCTGTGGTAAACCGCTTATACGGATTAGTTATTAGTGAACGGACGGATATCGATACCTGGCATAAAGACGTACGCTTTTTTGAAATCCGCGAATCAAACGGTAACTTACGTGGCCAGTTTTATCTGGACTTATATGCTCGCCAACACAAACGTGGCGGCGCATGGATGGATGAATGTCTGGTGCGCCGAAAAACAGCCAAAGGTCTGCAAACACCGGTGGCTTTCCTGACTTGTAATTTCTCTGAGCCTGTCGGTGATAAGCCGGCCTTATTCACTCATGATGAAGTCACGACCTTGTTCCATGAGTTTGGTCATGGTCTGCATCATATGCTGACAAAAATTGATTATGCCGGTGTGTCAGGAATTAACGGTGTTGCTTGGGATGCGGTCGAATTACCCAGTCAGTTTATGGAAAACTGGTGCTGGGAAAGGGAAGCACTAGATCTGATTTCAGGTCATTATGAAACCGGTGAAAAACTACCTGATGACCTTTATGAAAAAATGATCGCGGCACGTAACTTCCAGTCAGCGATGATGATGGTGCGTCAGTTGGAGTTTTCTATTTTCGATTTCCGTTTGCATTTGGAGTTTGATCCAGAAGGCGGCAATCAAGTGGATAAAATTCTGGCCGAAGTGCGTGATCAGGTAGCTGTCGTTAAACCGCCAAAATTTAATCGTTTCGCTCATAGCTTTGGTCACATCTTCGCTGGCGGTTATGCGGCTGGTTACTATAGTTATAAGTGGGCAGAAGTGTTATCAGCCGATGCGTTTTCTAAATTTGAAGAAAAAGGTATCTTTGATCGTGAAACCGGGCTGGCGTTTTTGAATAATATTCTGGAGCAGGGTGGTTCAAAAGAACCGATGGAATTATTCATAGCCTTCCGTGGACGAGAGCCTGAAATTGATGCTCTGTTAAGACATTCAGGAATAGCCGCATAACAAAAAAGGGCCGAAAGGCCCTTTTTTATTTGTGTGGTGTAGGTGAATCAAGAATTCGCACAGATCTGCACAGCTTGCTGTGCTGATTGAATAATGGTCATGACTTCATCTTTTGAAATTTTGCCGTTATCAATATCTTTTTTGAGTTCTTCATTCAAAGCTTGTGTCGCTTGAGCAACGTCACCGCCTTGTGCCACAGGTAAAATGGCTTTTTCACGATACTGTTCTGGAAAAATCGCTAAGCCTTCGAGTTGGCAGCCCGCCATTTTTGCAACATAAGCATCCGCTTCTCTTTTAATGGCACCGGCAGTCAGATCGGGTCTATCCATGCCCAGTTTTTTCATCACCATTGGACGAAGTTGTTCACTGTAATTTTTTTTGTAAGCCTCTACGTCATTAGCGTCGATAGCAAAAGCGAGTTGTGCAAAGAGCGCTAAAGGTAGTAATAAAAACGTTTTTCTCATTATATGTCTCTCTTAGATAACTTAATTTTTTGTTAATAGCTCTATCAGGCTGAACAATAGATGACTATCAGTCAACTTTATCTGTGTAAAGATAAGTAATCCAGAGTTAATAATGACATTTGTCGCTGTCAGTCTTAGTACTTAAAAGCCGCTGTGATTTACATCCTTTAGCTTTACATTCTTATGTTTTGGGGTAATCGAAAAACCTTATTTCTTTGTTTTCTTTTTGTTTTTAGCTTTCTTTTTGTCTTTTTTAGCGGACTTTTCTTTCTTGGACTTTTTGTCTTTCTTGTTGCCCTTGTCAGCTTTGGTTTTTTTACGGTCTTTCTTTTTGACTTTTTTGGGCGTGTCTTCCACAACCGCTTTTTCTAGTGTTGATTTTTGTGAGCTGACTTCACTTGCTGTTTGAGGAAAAGCCTTCATGCCCAATTGACGAAAACGTGCCGCCCAGTATCGTACTTGTCCGATACTTAATCCAGTTTGTGTCGCTGTTTCTTTTTGAGTCACACCATCATGAAGAGCAAGCAAAGCACTGGCGCGGGTACTAAACTCATTGTCAGAAGCGGCGATGGCTTTGCAGAGTTTAACTTGAGCTGGAGTGAGTAATTTCTTGCGAGGGCTGTTTACCTGTTCTTTGCTTGTCATTGTCAACTCCATCAACGGGTATAGAAAGAATGTAATAATAATTACATTAAACCTTTTGATTATGTATGAGGAGTATGACGGTTTTGTGACACTGGCGTCAGAATAAAAACGGAATTGTACACACACATAAAAAAAGGGCGGTTCGCCCTTTTTTGTTTAATAGTTTAAGCCTGGATTTAGCGAAGCTGACTATCTTTGCTGCCCCGTCGATTAAACATACCAGCTGCTTTGTTTTCATTATCTATCTCTTCCTGACATTTCACACACAGGTAAACACCAGGAATGGCTTTACGTCGGCCTTCGGGAATTTCAGCATCACACTCTTCACAATGCGTCAGGCTTTCACCTTGAGGTAAACGTGAGCGTGCTTGCTGTATCGCGTCATCCACACTGGCGTCTATTTGATCTTGTACCGCCCCGTCACGGGACCATCCTCCAGCCATAACAACCTCCAACTGACTGTTTTAATACTATTTCATTATAGGCTTAAAGTCAGCTTGGACCCAATAGTCATGATTTAAGGTAGTTTTTTACCTAACCGTTGTTTCCAGCGAACAATGGGGTACCAGGTCTGTCCCCAAATCTGTCGTGGTAGACGAACGGTTGTGCCGTATTCGGCAGGCCAGTAATTTCCGGGCAGATGATAAGTACCGAAGAGTCGATCAAACAAAACGGTGTGCGCCGAGTAGTTAGTATCAATAGCCGGCTTTTCTGAACTGTGATGCCAGTGATGAAACTGTGGCGTGACAAAAATAGTTTTGAGCGGGCCAAATGGGATATCGACATTACAGTGAATCAGAATAGCCTGAAGCGCGGCAAAGGTAACGTATATATTCAATGCAGACTCATCCGCACCTAATAAATAAAGTGGGATCATCACCATAGCGCGTTCAGAAAATACCTGTACAAAATGGCCTCGGGAGCCAGCTAACCAGTCCAAATGTTCAACAGAATGATGAACGGCATGAATAGGCCATAGTGTTTTTACTTCATGATAGGCACGATGCTCCCAGTACAACACAAAATCCGCTGCCAGAATAATCAGTATGACTTGTAACCAAACTGGCATGGCTTGAACGGTGGATTGCATAGAGGCACTAACAGCCCAATCAAAATGGCTGGCATGATAATTTGCAAAAATAAGAATGGCCGAAATCGCGAGGTGGTTAAAACAAAAGTAGAACATATCCACCGCCCACTCTGGACGAGTGATGACTTGATCCCGATATTTGGGAAATAGCTTTTCCAGTGTCATGAAGATGACGACTGATCCTAGAAAGGCAAGAATTAACCAATCGACCCCCAACGATAATTCTCTGGGCTCTACCTGGCCAATCGGAATGTTGTAACCACCCAGAGCAAACCCAATCAAGGTCAATGAAATAGCGACAAGGCCATAAAGTTTGTACTTGCCTTTATTCAAACCAAACGTCAATGCAGCGAAGAATAATGAAAAATACATGGCATATTTCAATAGCAATTGTAATTGCTCAGCATCATAAATTTGGCGCAGCTCAGCCGTCGTTAAATAGGATGGATAAAGGTAAGCTAGCACCGCTAGCAGGCTCAATACGCTGAGTGTAAGAGACAAATAACAACTTATTCTGCCCTCACCAAAACGAAATTCTTTTGCTGGATTCTTTTCAACATGTCGAGGCTGATATTGATAAGGTTCGGTCATGATTGGTATCGATATAGTGAAACTTGGTCGACATAATGTCTGTGTTAAAGGGGTTCTTCAATAATAATATCGACTCGATAAGACGGATGAGCTCAATATTCTTACCATCAGCCTTATGGATTATGGCTTTAGCCTGCCTTGCTTATCCAGTAATATTCAAACCTAAGTGATGACATAACTGAGTGGTTGAATGAAATACACCGATTTACGTGACTTTATCGAAGGCTTGGAAAAACAGGGTGAATTAAAACGGATTAAAACTGAGATCGATCCGGCTCTGGAAATGACGGAAATTGCTGATCGCGTGTTACGTGCTGGTGGTCCGGCATTATTGTTTGAAAATCCTAAAGGGTCTGACGTACCCGCTTTATTGAATTTGTTTGGAACGCCAAAACGTGTAGCAATGGGGATGGGCGAAGACTCTGTCGAAGCCTTGCGTGAAGTCGGTAAATTACTGGCTTTTTTGAAAGAGCCTGAGCCACCCAAGGGCATGAAGGATGCGTGGGAGAAGCTCCCCGTGTTTAAAAAAGTCCTGACGATGTCACCCAAATTAGTTAAAAAAGCAGCCTGCCAAGAAGTGGTGCTGGCAGGCGATGACATTGATTTGAGCAAGTATCCAATTCAGCTGTGTTGGCCTGAAGATGCCGCCCCTTTAATCACCTGGGGACTGGTTGTCACAAAAGGCCCTCATAAAGAGCGGCAAAACTTGGGCATTTATCGTCAACAAGTCATTGGTAAGAATCGGGTCATCATGCGGTGGTTATCGCATCGAGGTGGCGCACTCGATTTTAAAGAGTGGCAACAAACTTATCCGGGTAAGCCCTTTCCTATCAGTGTGGTTTTAGGCTGTGATCCTGCCACAATACTGGGCGCCGTCACGCCCGTACCGGATACGCTGTCGGAATATGCGTTTGCAGGCTTGCTTCGCGGTAGTAAAACAGAATTGGTGAAATGTATTGGCAATGATCTACAAGTGCCAGCGAACGCAGAAATTGTACTCGAAGGTTTTATCTATCCTGATGATATGGCCCCGGAAGGGCCATATGGCGATCATACCGGTTACTATAATGAAGTGGATAGCTTTCCAGTATTCACAATCGAACGAATTACACAGCGACAGAATCCGATTTACCACAGCACCTATACCGGGCGTCCGCCAGATGAACCTGCCATACTCGGTGTTGCCCTGAATGAAGTATTTGTACCGATATTACAAAAGCAATTTCCAGAAATTATCGACTTCTATTTGCCCCCCGAAGGGTGTTCTTATCGGATGGCTGTGGTCAGTATGAAAAAACAGTACCCAGGTCATGCCAAGCGGGTGATGATGGGGGTCTGGTCATTCCTGCGTCAGTTTATGTATACCAAGTTTGTGATTGTGGTGGATGATGATGTCAATGTCAGGGACTGGAAAGATGTGATCTGGGCCATTACCACTCGAATGGATCCCGCGCGGGATACTACTCTGGTGGAAAATACGCCGATTGATTATTTAGATTTTGCCTCACCTGTGTCTGGTCTCGGTTCCAAGATGGGATTGGATGCAACCAACAAACTGCCAGGTGAAACTGACCGGGAGTGGGGAAGACCCATCGTGCGAGATGCGGATGTGGTTAAGCGTATTGATGCTATTTGGGATGAACTGGGATTGGAGAGCAAGGAACCTAACTGACAGGCATTAAATATGCTAACGCAAAATAAACGATATTTAATATCGACAAAGCTATAATCAGATAAAGCGTGATTTTCATGCCGAGAACACGCTTTTTCAGATCATGGTTTTTGATACCTATGGCATGGATGAGCCTACCCGTGAGCAGGGTGATACCAGCGAGATGAATCATCCAGTTGTATACAATGATGTTTTCAAGAAGAAACATCAGAATCAAGGTGATAGGAATGTATTCAGTGGCATTACCTTGTGCTCGGATGGCTAACTGTAATTCTTCATTGCCACCATCACCCAATCCGATTTTATGTTGTCGGCGCACAGCAATAACACCCAGTGATAACTTGACGATAAATAAGGCGCAGAGGCTGGCATACAGAGCTGTAATCATAATGACTATCCTCGTTTAATGTCCGTCGGTATTACCGCTTACCCAGTGTTGACCTTGTTCGGTGAATTCTTTTTTCCAAAATGGTGCCTTGTACTTTAATTCTTCAATTAACCAGTCACAGGCATCGAGTGCGGCACGGCGATGGGCTGACCAGCAGGCAATAACGACAATGGCATCGCCGGGCAGCACTTCGCCCACACGGTGTACGATCAGGCAGTCCAATAATGGCCATTGATCTTTTGCTTTGTCTTCCAGTTTTTGCAGGTAACGTGCAGTCATCGCCGGATAGTGTTCGAGCAGCATCTTGGTAATATCCGGACGATCACTAAAGTCACGCATCGTACCGACAAAACTGGCCGTGGCGCCAAATTGACCTGCTATGTCCTGATCACGTTGTTGCTTGGCTATGATTTCCCAAGGCTCAATGCACTGTTCACTCACCCAGCTAGACATATTAACCTCCGGTCACCGGTGGGAAAAACGCCACTTCATCACCGTCTTGGACGGGTGTGTCCAGCTTGGCATAATCCAAGTTGATGGCGACAAGCAGATTATCTGGTACGGGTTTATTTTGAGTCGCTTGATTCCAGGCATCCAGAGCTGTGCTGGCGGCAGCAAGTTCTATATCAGATTGACCTAGCTTTTCACGAAGGCTGGCAAAAAATTTGACTTGAATACTCATCTGGTTGATCGTTTCAGCTAAATTTAAAGCTAGAGGATAACATTTGCGATGTCAGATTTGACCCATTTTAATCAAGCTGGTGAAGCTCATATGGTTGATGTTGGTGGAAAAGCAACCACAGAGCGGCTTGCCATCGCAGAGGGGAAGATTTTGATGCTGCCTGACACATTTAAATTAGTGGAGCAAGGCGGACATAAAAAAGGCGATGTTTTGGGGATTGCTCGCATTGCCGGGATTATGGCGGCGAAAAAAACAGCTGATCTCGTACCGTTGTGTCATCCTCTGGCTTTAACAAAGGTTTCAGTAGAATTTGAGCTAGATAATAAAAATGCATCCATTCACTGCCGGGCAACGGTCGGGACCAGTGGTCAGACTGGCGTCGAAATGGAAGCTCTTACTGCAGTTCAGATCGCCTTGTTGACGATTTATGATATGTGTAAAGCAGTGGATAAAGGTATGATCATGACCGACATTGGTTTGCTGGAAAAATCAGGTGGTAAAAGCGGTCATTGGCAACGTCTTTAGGTAAATATTTCGTCAAAACTAACAAGCTCACCTGAGCGTGCGGTATCGTAGCCTTTGAAGTCTCTGACTTTTCGATGAAAAGCATCACTTTTTAATAAGCTGATAATGGCTTGAACCCGAGGGTCATCCACTAATAACTGCGGTACGACCAAGCAGTAGTGTTCCCATACCAAAGGAATGAATTCCAGATTAAACTTGTCGGCAATGGGAGCGATACCGAAACCGATATCTGCTGCACCACTGGCAACCATGGCTGCAACGGCCATGTGCGTAAACTCTTCATGCGAGTAACCTTTAATCTCATCACTGGAGATATGATGAGCGGCAAGCAGTTGATCAAACAAGGTTCGAGTAGCAGACCCCATTTGACGGTTAATAAAAGTGACACCATCCATTGTTAGAGAGCGGATATCATCAATCTGTTTTGGGTTATCACGAGACACCATCAAGCCTTGGTTTCGTCTGACAACATAGATTAACTGATGCTGTTTTTCATCCAAAAGTTTGAGGTAGTCGATCATCAAATGACGTTTCAATTCACCGATAGGGAGGTGAAAGCCGGCAATGTGACAATCACCGGCTTTGAGTGCTTTCAGACTTTCCTGACTGCCATGAAAATGTAAATCCAATAAAAAATCAGATTGCTGATCAATTAATTCTTTAAGAGCCCCTACAGCTAAGCCATGACTGGTAAAAATCTTAAACGTATCACGTGGACTATGATCGAGGATGGCTTCAAATTCTCGTTTTAGTTCTGTAGAGAAGTTATCCAGTTCAGGAGAAAAAGAGGCACTGAGGTGTCGGTTCGCATGCATCAGTTTCTCCCCGACAACCGCTAACCGAGCCCCCCGGCCTCGCTCAAGAATAACTAATGGCTGGCCCAGTAGTGCTTCCCATTTATTTAATAAACCCCAGGCAAAACGATATGAGACACCAAGTTTTTCGGTCGCTTGTTTTAAAGAACCTTCTTGCTGAATGGCTTCAAGCATCTGAAACAGAATGTCATCAATATGATGCGGTTTTCCATGCTGGGTCAGTTGCCAGTGAAAGTCTATTTTAATTTCCATGATTCACATCGGGTAAGTGTTGTAATAAAACTGTCATGATAAGCGCCTTTTAACCGCTAACTAATATTACAAGCTGTTTTGCAGCTACGTAGTGTTAAAAATTCAGACAAGGAGAACAACATGACGATAAAGAAAAGCCTGCTGGCTGCTGGTATTTTGGCTGCATTATCGGGCCCTGCCTATGCGGGATCTGAAATTGAAACTCTAATTAATATGCTGCATGAAAACGGTATGGTCAATGATGACCAGTATGGCCGTTTGATGGCAGAGTTAAAACAAAATCAGGCTCAGGCACAACAAGAAAAACAACAAGTTGATGCCAAGCTTGCTGAAGCGACAAAACCCTCCGATGTTGAAGTCACTGTCAAAGGTGGGATTGGGGTGAAAACCCGTGATGGCAAGTTTGAGAGTAAGTTAGGTGGGCGTTTACAAGCGGATGCGGCAACATACAGCGGTCAGCCAGAAATGGGTGACGGTTCTGAGTTCAGACGTGCACGGATTTCTTATGCAGGCACAATGTATAACGTTTGGGACTTTAAGCTCGAATATGACTTTGCCAGTACAGGATCGAACGGCAAAGGTATCACCGATGCCTATCTGGCCTACACTGGATTTGAGCCATTGGATATCACGGTGGGTAATTTTAAAACACCATTCAGCTTAGATTATCTGACCAGTGCTAATAACACATTGTTTATGGAACGAGCCCTGCCTAATGCTTTTTCATCAGGAAGAAAGATGGGGATTATGGCCAGTAACGCAACCACCCATTGGTCATGGGCGACAGGTATCTTTGGTGATTCCATCAATAATAAAGGTGGTCAGAATGATGAAGGCTGGGGGGCAACGGCTCGTGGTACTTGGGCACCGATTAATGATGGTGTGCATTTTGTTCATTTAGGACTGGGTCTTGACTACCGTGATACCGGTGATAACGGCGATGTGGGGTTCGATAGTGAGGCTGAGTCACATGTGTCCGGTGTGAGTATTATTTATACAGACGATATCAGTTCCGTAGCAGACTATTACAATATCGGCGCTGAACTGGCTGCTGGTCACGGGCCATATTCTGTCCAAGGTGAATATATCACCACCCAGGTGAATCGTAATAACGGTAAAGATGCAGATTTTGATGGCTGGTATTTGCAGGCCGGTTATATATTGACGGGTGAGACTCGCCAGTACAAAAATGGTGTTATGGGTGGTGTGAAACCCAGTTCCATTGTTGGTGACGGTGGTGTTGGCGCATGGGAGCTGGCATTGCGCTATAGCTCACTCGACTTGAGTGATGCCGGAATCGATGGTGGCGAGGCAGATGCCATGACCTACGGAGTAAACTGGTATCCCACACCCACATTACGCTTTTCTGCAAACTATGTGGATGTACTGGACGTTGATGGTGGACCGAATGACAATGATGAGCTATCCGTATTTCAAGTGCGAAGCCAATGGGCTTTTTAAGCTAAGTTAACAATGAGGGCTGCTTGGCAGCCCTCTACTTTTTTATTGAGTATAAAGCTTATTTTTCTGGTTTATTTAGCTTTTTTGGGTTTTTCTTCACCAATTGCGCCATCAGCTCTGGCTTTGAGGTAGTTGTAAATATTTTCCCGACCTTTCATGACTTTCGGGTTCGATGCCCAAGCTGGCATACTACCAATCGTTCCAGTTTTTCCATGTTCAACGGTGTTAAAAAACTCTTCTTTAGAGATCACATTGAGACTTTCAGCTAAGTTAGGTCCGACCATACCTTGCCCGTATGTACCATGGCAGCGAGCACAGAAATTTCTATAAAGTTTGAAACCCGCGTAACTAGCGGAATCAAGCTCATTACCATTGGTTACGGTATAAGGTTTATCATCAGCAAAAGCGGATGTGGCAGACATAAGTAGTAGCGCCGCAGAAAGTGCAACTGGTTTAATTGATTTAAGTTGAAACAACATTGATATCTCCATCAAATCTGAACAGCCAGCCCCAATTAGCGGGGCCGGATAGTTCGATTATAGGATGTTATTTTGCTGTCAGGTTGGGTGATTTGCCTTATTGTGCAGGTTAAATGCCCTGCTTTGAGAGGAGTTTATCCTCGATTCAATAAATCTCTCAAATCAATTAATGCGGCATTGGCCCGTGACACATAAGAAGCCATCACCAATGAGTGATTAGCAAATAGGCCAAAACCACTTCCATTCAGAATGACCGGACTCAATACCGGTTCCTGTGTGGCTTCCAGCTCTCGAATGATCTGGCGTAGACTCACCAGCGCATTTTTCTTTCTTAATACATCTGAAAAGTCATATTCCACTGCTTTCAGCAGATGGATTAGGGCATAGGTTGTCCCTCGTGCTTCGTAAAACACATCATCAATTTTATTCCAAGGTGTTTTTGTCACCACTTCATCCGCCAGTGGGGTTGACTGTATGGCTTCTGCATCGCCTGCTAGATCAGTATTAATACGCACCTGTCCTACACTGGCCGTGAGACGCTGTGACAAACTGCCTAAGCGTTTTTCAGCAACAGATAACCAAGAAACCAGGTTGTCTGCTCTGGCATAAAACTGAGCATCATCCTCATTACTACTCAGTCTAGCCAGATAGGACTTGAGAGATTTAATGCCGGCACGATATTCACGTTCTGTCGGTGGGAAAAGCCATGAGTTGGAGTTAAAGTTAAACTGAGGTTCGGCAAGTGCCAGGTCCTCATCTTCTCTGGACTGAGATTGGGAACGGCTGATGTCGTTGCGCAATACGCGAGAAAAATCACGAATCTGTACCAGCACTCCGAACTCCCAACGAGGCATATTGTCCATCCAAACGGAGGGTGGCATGACATCATTTGTGAGGTAGCCGCCGGGTTTATCCAGAAGGTTTTCAGCGAGGGTGATTAGTGTAGCTGATGATGTATATCCGGTGACGAGATGTTGTTGCTGTTGCGATGCCATGATTCTGGCATTTTCAGTGGGTTCAAACTCACTTGGGGCGAAGTTCCACCATATCATTAAGGTCATCATAAAAATAGCAACAATACTAAGAATGATGCCGGCTGTCTTAATGATACGTTGACGGGTCGTGGTATCAGCGAAACTGTCGCTGACTGACCAACCTAAATCACGGATTTTATCTGTTAAGCGTTTCATTGACATCTCATATCTGATTAAGTGGGAATGTTCTGTGACAGCTTATGCGCTATGAATCTTTAAGACAATGGGGTTAATGAAAGACAATTCAAGCTTGACTTAAATTGCTTCACCTCAGAATAATGACGGGTTTGCAAAAATGATTAGGAAGCGGGGGACGCTTTTGTTATGACATTGAGAATTGAGATCGATGATCTGGCCAAATACTTTGGTGCGATCAAAGCCGTTGATGGTGTGTCTTTTTCTGTCAGTAAAGGCGAAGTGCTCGGGTTTTTAGGCCCAAACGGCGCGGGTAAATCAACGACGATGAAAATGATTACCGGCTTTTTAACACCGACTAAAGGCACGGTAAGAGTTTGTGGTTATGATGTACTTAATGACCCTATTTCGGTAAAAGCGCACTTGGGATATCTTCCTGAGGGTGCACCAGCGTATGCTGATATGACGCCGGATAGTTTCCTGAAGTTCATTGCAGAAATTCGTGGAATCAAAGGGGCAGACAGACGGCGAGCTGTCGATAGTGCAGCAGAACGGGCACGTATCACCAATGTCATGTATCAACCCATCGAAACGCTCTCGAAAGGCTATAAACGTCGTGTAGGACTAGCGCAGTCTATTTTGCATAACCCGCCTGTGTTAATACTCGATGAACCTACCGATGGTTTGGACCCTAACCAGAAACACGAAGTCAGAACATTAATTAATGAAATGGCTGAAGATAAAGCCATCATTATCTCTACCCACATCCTCGAAGAAGTACATGCACTGTGTACCCGCAATGTGGTGATTGCCAACGGTAAAGTGAAGTTTGATGGCACACCACAGGAACTCGAGTCGAGATCACGTTATTACAATGCGGTGGTCGTCAATGTAGCGGATGTCGAGCAGAAAGCATTCGAAAGCTTCCTGAATTCATTAGCCTTTGTTGCTCGTGTTGAACCTTTGGAAAGCGCTGGATTTAGAGTGTATCCGAAACAAGGTCAACAAATTACTGCAGAATTATCAGAAAAGATTCGTGAGAATGGGTGGAGTATTGATGCCCTTCATGCGGAATCAGGGCGTTTGGACGAAGTCTTCCGCAGTATCACCATGCCAAATACGGGAGCCAAAAACTGATGAATATTCGTAATATCTGGTTCATTATGAAACGTGAATTTAATGGCTACTTTGCTACACCAGTGGCTTACGTTTTCATCATCATATTCTTGCTGCTTACCGGTTTTTCAACGTTTTATGTCGGTAATTTTTTCCAACGCGGTGAAGCAGATCTTTACCCATTCTTTTCCATGCATCCGTGGCTGTATATTTTACTTATTCCTGCTATTTCCATGCGTTTATGGGCTGAAGAACGTAAGAGCGGGTCAATTGAACTATTAATGACCTTACCTGTTTCTGTGTTTGAAGCTGTTATCGGTAAGTTCCTCGCCGCATGGGCATTTACGGGCTTAGCCTTATTCTTGAATTTCCCTTTATGGATTACGGTGAATTATCTCGGTAACCCGGATAACGGTGTCATTGTGGCAAGCTTCCTGGGAAGTTTACTCATGGCTGGTGGTTTTTTGGCGATTGGTTCATGCATATCCGCGATTACCAAAAACCAAGTGATTGCCTTTGTCATCAGCTTGATTATCAGCTTGGTATTTGTACTAAGCGGCTATGGCATCGTCATTGACTTTTTCAGCGGCTGGGCACCAAAAACACTGGTAGAAACAGTGAGCTCGTTTAGTTTCTTGACCCATTTTGACGCGATCAGCAAAGGGGTCATCGATATGCGAGACATGATGTATTTTATTTCACTAATCGTTATCTGGCTATTTGCGAATGCCCTTATCGTCAATGCTCGTAAGGCAGACTAGGAGAGAATTGCGACGATGAATAAACAACTTTTATCTGCAACCGGCCTGATTTTGGCCATTATTTTGTTTGTATCTTTCAATGTTGTCGTTAATGGCAATTTCAAATCTGCTCGTGTGGATTTGACAGAAGATAATCTTTATACCTTGTCCGATGGCACCATCAATATCCTGCAGTCAATGGATGAGCCGATCAGTCTGCGTTTCTACTACACTGAAAAAGCAGCTCAGGCGTTGCCCAGCTTAAAATCGTATGCCCAGCGTGTACAAGAGTTATTGCTTGAGTATCAGCGTGCCTCAAACGGCAAGATTCGCCTGTTTATTATGAATCCTGAACCTTTTTCATCAGATGAACAGCGTGCCGATCAATATGGCTTACAGTCTGTGCCTATTGATGGTGAGTCTGATCCTTTGTACTTCGGTCTGGCTGGTACCAATGAAATTGATGGTGTTGAAACCATACCTTTCTTTCAACCAGAGAAAGAAGACACACTTGAATACGACCTGACAAAACTGATCTACAAACTTTCAAACAACAACAGAAAAGCCGTAGGTGTTATCAGTTCGCTTGAGGTGGATGGTGAGCAGTATGACCCACTTAAAGGCGAAGTCGCTTCTCCTGATGGAGCCAAACCCTGGGCAGTGATGGCAGAATTGCGTCAGATGTTTAATGTATCAATGTTGCCGACAGATATCCGTCGTATTCCATCCAGCATGGATGCGTTAGTGGTGATTCACCCGAAAGAATTATCTGAAAGCACGTTGTATGCGATTGATCAGTATGTTTTAGCTGGCGGTAAATTAATTACCTATGTTGATCCTTATGCAGAAGTCGATAAACCGAAAAAAGATCCGGACAATCCGATGAGCGCCATGCTGGCACCGCGTAGCTCAAATATGGAAGAACTGTTTACAGCATGGGGATTCAAACGTTCAAATACGGATGTCGTGGCTGATAGAAAAACAGCAACCAAGGTAGATTTTGGTGCTAAGACAGACTATCAGCCTATTGATTATGTTCTATGGCAAAAGTTAGTAAAAGATAACTTCAACAAAGATGAACGTATCACCTCAGCATTGCGTCAACTCAATGTCGCCACGCCAGGACGTTTTGAAATTCTGGATGAGCATACTACCAATATCACGCCGCTTTTCTCTTCAAGCAATGAAGCCATGCTGGTTGATAAAAGGGTTGTTCAGTTTCGTAATGACCCTGTCGCATTATTGACCAAATATCAGGCGGGAACCATTAGTTACCCTATGGCAATACGTGCGCAGGGCGAAGTGAAAACAGCTTTCCCGGATGGAGCAAAAACTGTATCAGGAGACATCAAAAAAATGCCTGGGCATTTAGATAATGCAAAACAAGCTATTGATGTCATTGCGATCGCAGATGTCGACATGCTTGATGACCGTTTCTGGGTGGAAACGCAGGATTTTTACGGTAAACAGTTGGCATTTAATACCTCTAACAATATCGATTTCTTGATTAATGCGATCGAGGATATGACTGGCAGTGAGGGCCTAATCAGCATTCGTTCTCGTGCTGGCTTCTCCAGACCGTTCCATAAAGTCATTGCACTCCAACGTGATGCAGAGAAGCGTTTCCGCACCAAAGAACGGGAATTGCAAAACAAATTAAAAGAAACGCAACAACGCATAGCTCGTATGCAGGTTCAGCGAAGTGGTTCAGGGGAGCAGATTTTGTCTCCTGAACAACAAAAAGAAATTGCTGAGTTCCGCCTGACAGCTAATAAAACTCAACAACAATTACGAGATGTGCAAGCTAATTTACGTAAAGATATCGATAAACTGGATGCACAGTTGAAGTTTTTCAATATTGGATTAGTGCCGATATTAGTCGGGTTATTAGCGGTTTTTACTGGCTGGATGCGTATCCGTAAACGTAATAAAGCCCGTAGCCAACAATAACGATACTGTTTTAGTCGACTAGAAAATAGGTTTATAAAATGACAAAAAAATTCAACAGTTTGACTATTCTTTTCATCGTCACAGTGTTGATGGTACTGCTGATGCTGGTAACCATTTATCGCACTGATGATAATGATGATGACTATGGTTTATTGTTTCCAGACTTGTTCAGTGAATTAAGTCAGGTTGATACGATTGAGTTTAGTAGTGGTGAAGATCAGTTTGCTTTACAACGACAAGGCGAAGATTGGTTTATCCCTCAGCACTATAACTATCCTGCTAACTTTGATGAAGTGAAGCGGATGTTAATCGATCTGTCAGAAGCGAAACTGATGGAGAAGAAAACCAATAACCCCGAACAGTACCCGATTTTAGGTGTGGATGGCGCTAAACCTGAAACGCCAGATGGTGACTCGATCAAAGTCATATTAAAAGAGGGCGATGAAGCCATTGCCGGTTTACTGCTGGGTAAACAACGAGATGTGACCGTGGCCAGTGCCGGGCCCAAACAGTTTTACGTGAGACGGGTTGGTGATGAGCAGAGCTGGTTAGCAGAAGGTTATTTATTAATCAGTCCGGTCATGCTTAACTGGATTGATAGTCAGGTGATTAATCTTGCACGTGAACGAATTGCTCGTGTGGAAATTATCCAACCTAATGGTGATATGGCCACTTTGGTCAATTTAGGCAAAAAAGATAGATTTGGCACACCCGAGTCAGGTGAGAAAACGGTCTTCAAATATCCTCAGCTAGGTTATGATATTGCTGGCTCTTTACATCAATTGCGCATGGAAGATGTTTTGCCTAAAAAAGAGTTTAATCGTGGTGATGCTGATGTGGTTATTGCCCGCTTTATCACTTTTGACGGTTTAGTTGTCACATCAAGAACGTCATTTATTGATGGTTTCTATTACACCACCTTATCAGCAGATTATCAGTCAGACCTTATTTCTGAGGCACCAGATGATATTAAAGCGTTAGAGGTGTTGAAGTCTGATGAACAAGTGAAGGCTGAAGTTGAAGAACTAAATGAGAAGTTATCTGACTGGGTCTACCGTGTCAGTGGCTTTACTGGCACCAATCTGATGAGAGCCAAGGCTGATATCGTTACGGAAAAAAATAATGTGATTCCGATGCCCTCTGATTTAAATGGTTTTGGACCTTTAAACTAAATTAAAAAAGGCTCCTTGAGGAGCCTTTTTTATTTCAGCATAGATTGAACCGCTGCTGCCAACTCATCTGCTGAGAACTTAGGTATAAATTTATCTGCACCGACTTTAGATACCAATGCCTGATTAAATGTGCCACTCATTGAGGTGTGCAATAAAATAGGCAAACTTTTCATTGCTGGATCCAGCCGAACTTCCGATGTGAGTGTATAGCCATCCATTTCTGGCATTTCAATATCCGAGATCATTAATGCAATTTTCTCGTAGATATCTTCGCCTGCCGCTTCCCACGCCTTAAGCATGTCTAGCGCTTCTTTACCATTTTTAGCCAAAGTAATTTCTAGACCGATTTGTTCTAGTGTACGTTTTATCTGGTTTCTAGCCACACTGGAGTCATCTACAACCAATATGTGTTGGCGTATTTCTTGGTTATGCTCAGAGTAGTTATTCACTAACTCTGACGAGACATCGGCCTCAATACCCATGACTTCTGCTAATACCTGTTCGACATCAATAATCTGAACTAGCTTATCCTCGAACTTAGTAATGGCTGTCAGATAGTTACTAGCCCCTGACGCTGCCGGTGGTGGTAATACGTCTGACCAGCTGATATTGATGATGCGTTCTACAGAGGTGACTAAAAAGCCCTGAACAGAGCGATTGTATTCGGTCAGAATAACAAAATTGTCAGCCAGATCCTCGAGAGAGCGTCGCCCTATACTCTGTGATAAATCGACGATGCTAACCGTCTGACCACGAATGGATGCCATACCTTTTATATTAGGATGAGACTGTGGCAATTTCGTTAGATTAGGACAGGCTATCGCTTCACGTACTTTAAAGACATTAATCCCATAAAGTTGAGCTGTGCCCAAACGAAACAACAATAATTCCAGCCGATTGGTCCCAGCAAGGTTCGTGCGTTGGTCTACACCATCAATAATACTGCTCATATTGACTCCTATTTACTTAATGAGGCTATCGGCAAGGCTTGTTAAGTCTTGAGTTTTTAAAATCATGTCTAGGCATATAACTTGCAACAAACTATTCAGAAAGTTTTTTGATCTTACTGTTCAGGTGAACTCTCATGATTCGTAGATTACTTTTATCATGTTTAAGTGCCGTTTTATTGACACATTCTGTCTATGCAGATTCTTTACAGTCTTTAGCCGGTATTGAACAAACGGCTTATGTTTTTGCAATGAATGATGCACAAGCTTATTATGACAATCCTCAAATTACTGTTGATGCTATGGATAAACGTTTGCGACTGCAAGCGTGTGATGGCAAGCTGAGTGCATTTTCATCATCCAGTGCTGATACCACTGGAAATAGAACAATTGGAATACGTTGCAGCACACTAACAGAATGGACTGTTTACGTCTCTGTCAAAGTGAAAGTTTTGCGTCCTGTTGTCGTGGCAGCAAGAGCGCTCAGCGCCAACCAAGTTCTGAAAGCATCTGATGTCAAAACAGTGATGCAGGATATCAGCGATTTGCGACAAGGTTTTATCCTTTCGTCGGATAATGTTGTAGGGCAGCAGTTGAGATATTCACTCGCGATGGGAACAGCATTAACTCCACGTAGTCTCAAACAGCAGAAAATTGTACAGCGAGGCGAGCAAGTTATTCTTGTTGCACAAGCTGGCTCAATGGAGGTCAGGATGAATGGTATGGCAATGGAAGATGCAATCTTGGGTGACAAAATTAAAGTGAAAAATAGTTCTTCGAACAGAGTGGTTGAGGGTGTCGTGCAAGCACCAGGGGTTGTTCAAGTAACAATGTAAAAAATTCTCAACTTTCATTATTTGCTGCCGATACAACCAATATAAAGTAAATGGAGACACGTTATATGTCTGAAATTAATAACATTAAGCCACCATCGCAGGCTGAATACAGCTCGTTGCGAAACATTGGTGAGCGTAAAGAGACTGCAGAAACATCGCCGTCAACCACAACATCGAGCCCAAACACGGAAAGCGATAAAGTGAGTTTAAGTGATACGCTGTCGCAAGTAGAAAAAAGCTTAGCTGATGTTCCCACTGTGAATCAGGCAAAAGTTGATTCTATTAAAGCGGCAATTGAGGATGGTAGTTATCAGGTAGACAGCCAGCAGTTGGCACGAAAAATGATTGATTTTGAGGGTAACTTTTAAGAAAGGATAACCCCATGTCTATGAATGCCATGCAACAGCTGAGTACTATTCTCCAATCTGAGATTAGCAGCAGTACAGCAATCGCAACGCTGCTAAAGCAAGAGCGTGAGGCATTGAAGGCTTCAGACGTGGATAAAGTGTCTGAAATAACTAAACAAAAACAGCCTTTTCTGTTAAAACTTGAGCAATTAGCAAGACAGCGTGAACAGTTGCTGACCGCTGTTGGCTTTCCATCAGGCAAGTCAGGTTTAGAAGCATTTATTGCGAATCAGGAAGAAACTGATGCCAGCCGCATGACTGCTCAAGTAGTGCGGCTTCGTGAGGTGGCAAAAACTTGCCGCGAATTTAACCAGATTAATGGCGGCATCATTAATGTAAACCGGCAATATTTGACCAGAGCATTATCTATACTGCGTGGACGCGATCCCGAAACAGGTGCTTATGGTCCTGGTGGCGAATATACAAGCCAAATTGTCAGACAACCTTTAATTGGCCGAGTTTAGTGCTCGCACCAACCGGCTAAAACATTCACCCATGCTGGATGGTCATTCATGCATGGTATCAACGTCAATTTTTCGCCACCCGCTTCTTTAAAGACTTCTTCACCACGAATAGCGATTTCTTCCAGTGTTTCCAAGCAGTCAGTCACAAAAGCTGGACACAAAACCATGACATGTTTTGCGCCTTGTTCAGCTAACTCACGTAATGTGTCTTCTGTGTTAGGCCCAAGCCATTTTGCACGACCCAACCTTGACTGGAAGGCAACAGAATAGCGATCCGTAGCCAAGCCTGCTTGCAGTGCAAAGCATTGTGTTGTTCTCATTACCTGATGGCGATAGCAAGTTTGGTGAGCGGGATGACTGCCCTGACAGCAATTGTCTTGTTTCAGACAATGAGTACCTGATGGATCCAGTTTCGTAATGTGGGACTCAGGTAAACCATGATAGCTGAATATGATGTGGTCATACTCTTGCTCTAAATAAGGTTGTGCGCTGGTCACCAATGCTTTTATATACTCGGGCTGATCATAAAAAGGTGGAACAATCCTGAGCTTGATATCCAATTGATGCTTGCTAATCACGCGTCTGGCTTCTTCGATAGAAGTAGTGACTGTGCTGTCAGCATAGTGGGGATATAGAGGTATATAGAGAACTTCTTCAATCGATTTATCAGCCGTGATTTTTAATAGTTGTTGTTCTATGCTCGGATTGCCATACCGCATGGCCATTTCAACAGGATGCGTTACTTGTGTCTTAAGCGCATCTTTTAATTTTTCAGATAAAGCGATAAGTGGTGAGCCTTCCGCTGTCCACACGCTTTGATATGCCTCGGCAGAAGCTTTCGGCCTTGATGGCAACACAAACAGACTGACAATCATGCGTCGAAGTAACCACGGTAGTTGAATCACATAGGGATCCATTAAAAACTGGTTAAGGTACCGACGTACAGCGGGTGTGGTTGGGGCATCGGGAGAGCCCAGGTTGGCTAATAAAATGGCACGTTTTGTCATAAAAATTACGATTTATTCAGAAGATTGTTAAAAGCATCATCGAGGTCAGTATATTGGAATTGATATCCAATTGCTGTGGCTTTTTCAGGGTATGCACGCTGTCCTCCCAATAAAAGCTGAGACATTTCTCCCAGTGCGCATTTTAATAACCATTCGGGTGCTTTGAAAATGGCTGGGCGATGCAGATGTTTTGCCAGTGTTGTTGTAAATGTGGCATTGGTCACAGGGTGAGGAGCTGTGCCATTAAAGACGCCTTTTGCTGAAGGTGTCTGACTGAGGTAAATAATGAGATTGACGATATCCGATATATGAATCCAAGGCATGTACTGATCCCCTTTTCCAAGTGTGCACCCACCACCAAGTTTGAAAGGTAGAAGCATACGTTGTAAAACGCCACCCTCGGTGCTTAGAACAAGGCCGGTGCGGATAATACACACTCTTACTTCATCGGCTGCTTCAAGAGCCGCTTTTTCCCATTTTTCACACAGTTCGTGGGCGTAATCATGCTGATAATCACTTAATTCCGTCAGCGGCTGCTGTTTTTGGTCGCCATACCATCCGACGGCAGAGCCACTGATGAGTGCATGAGGTTTGGCTTGCCGCGTTTTTATCCAGTTAACTAGTGCTGCAGTTAGACCAATTCGACTTTGTTCCAATATGTTTTTTTGTTGCTTGCTCCATTTCTTATCAGCGATAGGTTCTCCGGCAAGATTGATAACAATATCGATTTTTTGATCGCCACTGATCTCATCCAATGATTGTATGGCTTTAACATTTCGGCCGCATTGCTTATAGACCTTTGTCTTATTTCGACTGAGTACGGTAATGTCGTGTCCTGCTGTCAGCAGCGTTTGACACAAGGAGCGGCCAATAAGCCCAGTACCACCAGTAATTAAGTAATGCATATTGATATCCTCAATAAACTTCACCGACCTTCACATTTTTTAGTCAGTCAATTGTTAAGATAATAATTACAGCATGAGGCGGATGTGAAGATATGAAAATAAAAGTGGGTATAAGTAGTTGTTTATTAGGGCACGAAGTACGTTACGATGGCACGCATAAACATTTACGACTGGCAACGGAGAGCTTATCTCGCTATTTTGACTTTGTAGCTGAGTGTCCTGAAGTGGGCATCGGAATGAGTATTCCAAGAAAACCTATCCGCTTAATCGGTGATCCTGAAAAACCCGAGGCCGTTGCTGTGCACGATGAAAGTATCAACTACAGCAAAGCACTAACAGAGTATGGTGAAAACAAGGCAAAACAGTTTCACGACTTATCTGGTTATATTTTTATGAAAAATTCGCCAAGTTGTGGATTATTTCGGGTAAAGGTTTATCAGGAAAATGGTTATCCATCCCATACCCCGGGGCGAGGCTTGTATGCCAAAGCATTAACAGATGCACATCCTTTGCTACCTGTCGAAGAATCAGGACGCTTGTGTGAACCACTCTTGAGGGAAAATTTTGTTACTCGAGTTTTTGCCTATGCCAATTGGCAAGATATGCTAAAACAAGGGCTGAATACGAAAGCTATTTTAGACTTTCATGTCCGCTATAAATATACCTTGATGGCACATTCTCCATCAAAATATGCTGAACTTGGGCGAATGCTAGCCGATGCGGGTAATCATGATGTTGATGCGCTGGCTGAGCGTTATTTCACGGAGTTAATGACTACACTGAAATCATTAGCATCCAGAAAAACGCACACGAATGTATTAATGCATCTACAGGGATATTTGAAGAAAAAAATTTCCAGCCAAGAGAAACAAGAGTTAGCCGGCATTATTGATCAATACAGAACAGCACAAATCCCACTTATTGTGCCTATCACTTTGCTGCGACACCATTTTAATAACCATCCAGACCCCTATATCAATAAGCAGGCTTATTTGCAGCCTTACCCTGATGACTTGAGTCTTAGAAATGCCATTTGAATGACATACCACCCATGCTGGGGATTAACAAACAGCTCTTCTGATTGAGTGTGTAGGTTGTTGCTTATTATTGGAAAACTGACATACATAGGTGATATTCTCATCCAATTGTGAACTTATAGACAGATTAAGATGAACATGGATGATCAAGAGATATTAAGAAAACAAGCGGATCGCTTATTTGAGGAGGCCTTGTTTTCAAACCTGACGGTCATCGGTGTTTCGATATTAATCGTGACAGTTCTATTTGATTACCTGCAATCACAATCGCTTCTGTTGGTCGGATGGAGTTCAGCCATCTGTTTATTATCAATCTCTCGTTTAGCCGTTTTATTCCTTTATAAAAAACACAATGCTCTTTTTGGTCTGAGCGCTAAGGGCTGGATGACGCTTTATACCTTTTTGACTGGTTGTGTAGGCACTGTTTGGGGGCTTGCGAGCATTTTCTACATCGTGATTGATGATATTCAAATCAACACGCTTTTCTATATATTGATCAGTACCGTTGTTGCTGCGGCGGTACCTGTATTAAGTGCATGGTTTCCGACGTTTCTGGCTTATACCATTCCACAGTTAGTGTTATTAACAAGTATGTCTTTGTATCAAATTCAGACGGTAAATGTGGATAAATTAGCTTACATACTCACCGTGGGCTTTATTGCTTATTATTTATTAATGTTCTCAATGGCCAGACGAGCGAACCAAAACCTGATTAAGAGTTTGAAGTTACAAGAGAGTAATCAATATCTGCTGACAAAGCTGAATAATGAAATGTTGCAGCGTGAAGAGCTGATAAAAGAGCGAACAAAAGAGCTAAGCTTGAGTAACGACAAGCTAAAAGCCAGTCAGGAACACATGCTCAAATTATCACGTGCAGTGGAGTCCAGTCCCAATCCTATTCTGATAACGGATGCAAATGGAACAATTGAGTACGTCAATAAACGTTGTGAAAAACTCTCTGGCTACACCGCTGTGGAAATGCACGGCCAAAGGCTGGAAACCTACAAATCTAATAAGATGCCATCGGCATTTTTTGATGAAATATGGCATCAGACAGCTTCTGAAGGACAATGGTCTGGTGAAATTGAGAATTGCCGTAAGGATGGCAGTCACTATTGGGTCAAGCTTTATCTTGCTGCGGTATATGATGATCAAAAAAATATTAATCACTATGTGGCTATCTATGAAGATATTACCGAGTCGAGAAAACTCGCTAAGAAACTCTCATTTCAGGCAACGCATGATGATTTGACGGGATTAATTAACCGTACTGAGTTCGAGCGACGCTTATCTATGTTGGTGAATGATGCACAGCGAATAGGGACTGAGCATGCCTTATGCTTCCTCGATTTAGATCAGTTTAAGGTAATCAACGATACCTGCGGCCATATTGCTGGTGATGAGTTGCTTAGACAGTTAGGTAGTTTGCTTGGAGGTTCGACACGCAAGAGCGACACACTGGCCCGACTAGGAGGAGATGAGTTTGCCATATTAGTCGAAGACTGTGAGCTGGAAAAAGCGGAGTTTATTGCTAACGAGATAAAAGAGTTAGTTTCCCAGTTCCAATTTATCTGGGAGACGCAGGTCTTTACAGTGGGTGTCAGTATTGGGGTGACAACCATTACTTCTGCCACCAGAAATCGAACTGAGGCACTTAAACAAGCCGACAGCGCTTGTTATGCCGCCAAAAATTCTGGTCGAAATCGAGTTTATGTCTACCAGGAACAAGATCAGCAATTGACAGCTCAGAAAGGTGAATTTAAATGGGTTAATGAAATTAAAGAGGCGCTGATTGAAGACCGCTTTGAGCTATACGCACAGCCTATTGTCAGTACAGAGACTGAACATCTGGCAATGTATGAAGTTTTAGTCAGACTTAGAAGCAAAGCAGGGCAGTTATTTCCACCAGGCGCATTTTTATCCTCTGCAGAGCGCTACAATTTATCAGACAGGATTGATAAATGGGTTGTCAGCCATGTCTTTGAATGGCTGGAGCAGCACTATCATTCTTTACCTCATTTAAACTATTTAGCTATCAACCTCTCTGGAGCAAGTATAGGGGATGAAGGCATGCTGGCTTATATCAGAACAAAATTATCTGCAGCTTCCTTTAATCAGGAAGTGATCAAGTTTGAAATCACCGAAACAGCAGCGATTGCTAATCTGAAGCAAGCACATCATTTCATCAATAGTGTGTTAGCTCTGGGTTGTCAGTTTTCTCTGGATGATTTTGGTAGTGGTCTGTCTTCATTTGCCTATCTCAAAAACTTGCCTGTTCAAAGTATCAAAATTGATGGCATGTTCGTGAAAGATATGCACGTCGATCCACTTGATTATGAAATGGTTAAATCGATTAACGATATTGGGCATGTCATGGGGTTGGAGACCATCGCTGAGTTTGTCGAGAGTGAAGAGATATGGCAAAAACTCAAAGCGATAGGTGTGAACTATGGACAGGGATATCACCTAGGTAAACCGGCGCCTATAGATCAAATCCTGCAGTATTCAGAGAATAGAGCAGCCAACGCAGAGTAAAAAGCGATTTTCAGTGGTTTAATCGAGTCAACAGAGTCAGATAATTGACATCATATTTTGATTGCTGATAGAGACTGAATTCACTCATCCTGTTGATTTAAAACAAATAAAAGTTTTTCTTGTTTTTCCGTATTTGGGCATATTTCCTGCAAAGACTTAGATATCAAGGTTAGTTTACTTTTTTGATGATTAAGTCTGTATAGGAGATGATTTATGAATGCCCTGGCAAAAATGGATGATGCCGCTCGTTTACAACACGAGCAAAAGCAATTTTCACAACTATCAACCCACTACGACAGAAAATACCGTACAGGCTGGTTTCGTATGCATGGTGAACCGAGACCCTGTTTCACTCCAACATTGTTAAGTGAGATTGCGAGTTATTTTTCAAGTGTGAAACAAGACATGCGACTGACTCAAGGACAAAAATATGACTACCTTGTCTTAGCATCTGATGTGGAGGGTATCTTCAATTTAGGTGGAGACCTAGGTCTATTTTCACAGCTTATCGAGCGACAAGATGCTGATGGTTTATTGGAATATGCTGTCAGTTGCATCAATGTTCTGCATGCCAATATGTCACATCTTGATAGTGATTTGACGACCATTGCTTTAGTGAAAGGTGATGCATTAGGTGGCGGGTTTGAATCTGCTTTATCAAGCAACGTGTTAATTGCTGAAAAGGGCGCGAAACTTGGCCTTCCAGAAGTGTTGTTTAATTTGTTTCCAGGTATGGGCGCTTTTTCATTGTTATCCAGAAAAATTGGCGCGTCAAAAGCAGAAAAGATGATTCTGGAAGGAAAACTCTATTCTGCTGAAGAGCTTTATGAGATAGGCGTTGTCGATATTCTTGCTGAAAAAGGTCAAGGTGAGTTGGAGGTCTATCGCTATATTGATAAAGCCAACAAAAATGTCAATAGTCGCCGAGCCATGAGGCAAGTTAAGGATGCCTGTAATGCGGTGAGCTATGACGAATTATTGACGATCACTAAAATCTGGGTAGACGCCGCGTTGAAATTAGAGCCTCGCGATTTACGAATGATGCAGCGTCTGGTGCAGCGTCAAACAAGTAAAGTGGATCTTGGCGCCTCAGTTAATGCTTAGTCTCATAATGATGATCTGATAGGGTTTGTTTGAGTGCCGTTAATGCCTCATCAAATGCCTGTTTGATATCGCGCGCGACTTGCTTGATTTCAGGACTGTTGACGTGCTCTGGTTTGAGTTGTTCTGCCTGACGAGCTAATTCAGCTAATTTGATAGCACCGATTTCTGTTGAAGAACCTTTTAATGCGTGGAGGCTTTCACGAAATTGATAATAGTCATCAAAAACGGCATTGTTGATGATGTCAACATGTTTACGACCATCATATTCAAAGCCACTGACCAGACTTTTGATGAAGTCTTCTCCGCCCCCTAACTGTTCTAGTTCATGGATGAGGTGGCGATCAAGTATTGGGTCCTCGTTAGTCTCGGCCTGAGAAACTGATTGTTGTAAATTGGTTGATGCACTATCTGAAGAGTATTTCTCAATTTTAGCTACCTCGGACAGCAGCATTTTTGAATCGATGGGTTTAGTCAGAAAAACATCGGCCCCAGCATCAATACAGTTTTGTCGAGTTTCTGGAGTGGCATCTGCAGTGAGAATCATTGACGGTATTTTTCTTGATGTATCGATAAATTGCGCTGCTTTAATGATTTCAATGCCAGAGTAGCCAGGCATGTTCATATCCAACACCATTAAGTCTATGTCATCAAAGCGAGCACTAATCATACTCATCGCCTCTTCGCCTGTGTTGGCAATAATGAGTTTATGTCCTAACTGTCCAAGCAGACCGGCTAATACACGCTGATTAACATTATTATCTTCCGCTATCAAAATGGTCAGTTTTGTCTGGCCACTGGCTTCAGCCTGATAAAAATCATTAAGCTTGACGACTTTATCAGCGTTATAAACGACTGACTCAGCAGAGTGGATAGCGTTAAATAAGGTGCGTTTATCATTGATATCACTGACCGCAGAGCGATAAAACTGATTCAAGTCATCATCTTGTAATACATTGGCTTGATGATTGATGAGCACAAGAGACAGGTGTTGAAGGCGTTCCTCCTGGCCTAACAATTTTGCATATTGGACAGGACTGATTCCGGCCAGGCATTCATTATCAATGATTAATGTTGAATAAGGGGTTTCTTGCTCGGCTGCGTTCATCAAGACTGACATTGCTTGTGCAGATGATTGGACGAAGTGATAATCAAGTTTCCATGTGTCAAGGCTTTGACGTAACGATGATGTCGTGGCCTCCGTGGCCAGAATGAGTACTTTATGTTGGTTTAATTCCAAGTCATATTCAGAGTGGGTGTCAAAAGGCAATTCAAACCAGAATGTTGTTCCTCTGCCTAATTCACTTCTTACACCTATCTCTCCTCCCATGAGTTCTACGAGTTGTTTTGATATGGTTGTTCCAAGCCCTGTGCCCTGATACTTCGAGGTGTTCGACATATTGGCCTGAGTGAAGTTTTCAAAGATCTTATCGAGATACTCTTCTGCGATGCCTATGCCTGTGTCACGAACTTCAAAACGAATTCTTGTTTTTTTGCTTATTGTATCAGTGGTTTTTTGTTCTAACAGTAATTTTACAGAACCGGAATCAGTAAATTTAATGGCATTACCCAACAGATTAATCAGGACTTGTTGCAAATGCTGAGGATCGCCAATTAGGTGATAGTCGATACGTGAATCTATGTGATAACTCACTCGAAGCGCTTTTGACTCCCCCATAATAGCCTGCAGTTCAATGACATTGTTTATCAGCGAATGTAAATCAAAGCTCTCTCTGGCGATATGAATCTTACCCGCTTCAATTTTTGAAATATCCAGCACATTTTCAATCAGACCAGACAAAGTTTGTGCTGAGTTTCTCATGATGTTGACGAACTCATATTGCTGTGGACTGAGTTTGGTTTCTCCAAGTAGATCAGCAATGCCGATAACACCATTTAGTGGTGTACGGAGTTCATGAGACATATTTGCCAAAAAACGGCTTTTTGCCTCATTCGCCAACTTTGCTGTTTTGATAGCAACGTGCAGTTTGTTGATTAAAAATGCAGAGTATAAGGGGATAACGATCAGTAAGAGTAATAAGCTGTAACCGATAAGTTGATGTTGAGGTAGTTGCCAATAAGGGCCATAAACAACGGCAACGCTAAAACCAATCAGACCGACGGATAACGAGAGATAAAGATATTGTGTGCCGTAGCGAAACCCATTTCCGAGAATCACCCACAAATAGAGAATAAAAAGAAATACACTCTCATCCCCTGAATAGAACATGAGTATCGACAATGAGCCTAAATCCAACAAGATGCCGGCAAAGCGTCTGATAGGAGAGGGGCGTGGGTTACGTATGAGTGCTATGGCAATGGCCATGGCACCAGCATAATAGGCAAGCGTTACCAGTGTTGGATGAGACAGTAAGGTGTCTTGAAGGCGCTCACCATCACTCCATGGCAAGGCAAAATAAAAAAGGATACCCAAGCCGATTGTTAAGCGAACTTTAATAGCTTGTTCAGGCTCACTATCACCTGTTTTGCTCAATAGTATGCGCAAGCGTTCTAGGGTGGCTGAAAAGAACGTTTTATTTTGCAGTGTTGCCTTAGGTGATTCGTTCATAGGGGTCATCTGCATATTCAGCCTGAATCGTTTTTATCTTATCAAGGCTTTTGATAAATGCATCAACGCAGTCGGGGTCAAAATGACTGCCAGCTTGGTTTTGTATGTAATCAATAGCCTCTTCAGTACTCCATGGAGCCTTATACGGCCGGGCAGAAACTAATGCATCGAATACATCAGCTACGGCTACCACGCGTGCAATGAGGGGGATATCCTGTCCTTTCAGACCATTTGGGTAGCCTTTTCCATCAAAACGTTCATGGTGATTCAAGGCGATAACGGCACCTGTTTGCATATACCGGGATTGACTGTCAGAAAGGATGGCATGACCAATAGTTGTGTGAGTTTGCATGATCTCCCATTCAAACTCATTCAGTGGCCCTGCTTTGAGTAAGATACCGTCTGGAATCCCAATTTTGCCAATATCATGCATCGGAGCCGTGTATTCTAATTCCTCACACTCTTGTTGTGTAAACACATTCAATGCTGCCGCAATTTCACGTGCGTACTTTGCCATACGAATGACATGGTTGCCTGTTCCTTCATCGCGGTATTCACCGGCACGGGCTAATCTTAATAATGTTTCTTTTTCACGGTCGACGACTTTCTTCGTAGCGATTTCTACCTGTCTGGCCAACCAATCAGCACGATCCTGAATGATCAGATGCTGTTCTTGCATTTGTAACAGGTTACGGCAGGTTGTTCGACACTCGATTTGGTCAATGGGTCTGGTGAGAAATGCGGTTGTACCGGCTTCAAGCGCCTCATAACGCACCGACTTCTCACTCACGACTGTAATCATGACAATGGGAACGGTCTGGCAGTGAGCTAAAGCACGAACCTTTTTGATAAACTCCACACCATTCATGTTTGGCATGCGGTAATCAGTAATAATCAGATCTGGTTCATGCTCGTTAAGCCAGCGCAGCCCCTCTTCTGGGCTACTCAATGACGTGATATCGATATTTTCTGCCACCTGCTGAATAACGCGCTCTAGAATGGTACGACCGGTTGATTGATCATCAATGATCAATATCTGCTTTGATTTTTTCAGAATGCTTTGCCTCCTTGCGTTTGCATATGAACTTTGAATGATGGATTTATCTTGCTGAATCAAGGTAACGGACCTGATTGTCTTTGCTTTTTTATAGTGCATCCTGCAGTAAAGCCACTAAAAAAATAGCTCACGGAACCTGTAAGCTGACAGTTGGATAGCTATGGCTCATTGAAAACGTCAGTTTGATACATAGCCTAGCCCATTATGCGTATAAGCCTATTGTTAGTCTAGTCGATAATGTTACCTGTATCACGAAACGTCAGGTTATATCGCGTTTGTCCAGTTTGTGGATGATGACCAAGTTTCAGGGGTTGTATACCATGAAATCGTAAGCGGTCAACGCCACCCCAGATAACCACATCGCCATGTTCGAGTAGATGATAGTTCACTTGGTCACTGCGTTTAAAACCACCAAACTGGAAAATTGCAGGCACGCCCAGTGATAATGAAACGATAGGTTGTGACAAGTCGTGTTCATCCTTGTCTTGATGTAAGCCCATTCCGACTTTGGGTATGTATTGGTTAATCAGACACACATCTGGTTGAAAATGATCAAACCCAACGGATGAAGCCAGCTCCATTGCCAGAGCTTTAAACATCGTCGGCATTGCTGGCCAAGCTTGATTGGTTAATGGATCAAGACGGCTGTATCGATAACCTTTCTTATCACTTACCCAGCCCCATTCACCACAGTTGGTCATTTTGGCGCCGACATAGTGACCTCGTTTTGTCTGCATTTGTCTTAACGGAGATGAGCTGATGATGCGATCGATTTCTGTTAATAGCTCGTCGGCTTGTGTTTTGATTGCTCCTTTCACAAGGTAGCTTTGATCAGAAATTTTAATCATAGAGAGGTAAAGGATTGTGTCGAGCTGTCAGCCGCGGGAATTTCACACCAATAATCAAACGGATGCGTTTATTTTACTTAATGAATCGGTAAGAAACCTAGTTAAATCATTCTATAAAAGATAGAATATGGCAATCGTCTTGGGGGAGTAGTCTACTCACCTACCGGTGTTTGAAGCTGTCAACATAATTGAACCCTCAAGGTTCATGGCAGTTTCGTACCAGCTTGCTGGTATTGACAAGACCTAAGACAAATAATGATCGCTCAGGCGGGAGGTCGTTGTTTGTCTTGGTATTGTTATCCCGCCGGAGTTATATCATGGATGCTTTTCTTACCTCTACTTTGACTGTTTCACTTGCTGAAATAGGCGATAAAACCCAGCTTTTATCCTTAATGTTAGCAGCACGATTTAGTCATAAATCAGCGATCGTTGCTGGTATTCTAGTAGCTACATTATTGAACCATGCTGCATCAGCCTGGCTTGGCACATGGCTGGGACAGTATATTCTTGGTCCTACAGGGCAGTGGATACTAGGCTTAAGTTTTATTGTGATGGCTGGTTGGTTACTGATTCCAGACAAAGAAGATGATGATGCCATCAAATATCAGAAATATGGCGCTTTTCTTGTTACGACTGGTTTATTTTTTATTGCTGAGATTGGTGACAAAACACAGGTGGCAACCATTGCTTTAGCGGCAAATTATCAAGATATTGTCATGGTAACGCTGGGAACCACCATCGGGATGCTACTGGCAAATATACCCGTCGTTTATGCTGGCGAAGCGATGTTGAAGATTATCCCTCTCAAAGTGGCAAGGTGGGTAGCCAGTTTGGTGTTTATGATTATCGGCTTAAGTATCATGCCGTGGTAAAAGCCTGAAATCGTATCAGCGAAATAGAGAGCCACATTAATGAATGTGGCTCTGAGCATGGAGCTGTAATTAGCGAAGATTTGAGAAGTTTTCTACCACTTCAACCACTCTCTGAGCGCCACTTCTAATCTGACTTATCGTATTCCCAGCATTGTTAGCTAGCTCTACACCAGACTCTACGCCGGACATATTACCTGACATGCTTTTAATCACTGAATCACTCTTGGATTGAATTTTATTAATCATTGTTGCGATTTCAGCTGTCGACTGAGATGTTCTTGTAGCCAGTGAACGAACTTCATCTGCAACAACAGCAAATCCACGTCCACTGTCACCAGCTCTGGCTGCTTCAATGGCGGCATTCAGAGCAAGTAAATTTGTTTGTTCAGTGATATCACTGATCGTTTTGACGATAAATGATATTTGAGCTGTTTCAACACCTAATTGCTCCAATTCTGTTGAGGAGTGACTGAACTGTTGTTTCAGTTGCTCAAGCTTATCTATGGTTTTGAAAATAATTTCTTCACCTGTGGATGACAGTTTCTCTGTTTCCTGCGAAACCGTATAAGCCGTGTTAGCTGCAGCTTTTTCTTGCTCAGAACGCCGAACTTTTTCCGTAATGTCAGTTGCAAACTTTATGACACGGTACGGCTTGCCATTACTGTCAAAGATGGAGTTGTAGGTCGCTTCAAGCCACACCTCTGATTGGTATTTGGTTATCCGTTTAAAGTTATCAGCAACAAAACGACCCTCATTTAAGCTTTCCCAGAATTTCGTGTATTCGGCGCTTTTGACATAGTCTGATTCGCAAAAAATCTTATGGTGTTGTCCTTTCACTTCATCAAGTGTATATCCCATAAGATTAAGAAAATTCTGATTCGCATGGGTGATGCGACCTTTCATGTCAAACTCAATGATAGCCATTGACCGATCGATTGCGGACAGCAAACTATCATTACTACGAGCATGCTCTACACGCGCGGTGACATCATTCGCTATCTTAAAAATTTTAACGACGCGATCCTCACTGTCTTTTATTGGGAAATAATTCGCTTCCAGCCAAATATCATGACCATTTTTATGCTTGCGTAATACTTCTCCAGAAAAAGATTCACCATTGTTGAGATGTTTCCAAAAGTCTCTATATCTGGAAGATTCAACTTCGGATTTATCACATAGAAGTTGATGGTGCTGTCCTATCAACTCTGCTGAGGAATAACCTGTCACGCGTGAGAAATTATCGTTCACTTTGGTTATTACTCCCTCAGGAGTAAATTCAATGAATGCCAATGAAGATTGCATAGCTGTGAACATTTCTAGCAATGGCTGTAACTGTTTTTCCAATGCTGCGTTTTGATCTGCTAATTGTTTTGACTTACCAAACATGATGATATCTCTTGTGTGTTGTTCGCAATGTTGTTGCAAACATCATATGTCGGCGGTGATGAAGAAAAGATGAATTCGTTACTCGATAAATATGAGCTGCATCACCTTTCTAAGGAATCAAATAAGTAAAAAGGGAAAATTTGCGAATGAGTCAAAATAATGGGGTGACATTGAAAAAATGCTAGATGCTTCATGGTAGAAAAAGATACAGATAGAGGTGAAGCAAATTCGGCGCGCTTGAGCAGGTTATTTCAGCAGCTATTGATACCGTATGAGTAGCGCTGCTGAGATAGTTCTGTGTTATGTGCAAAGTCTCAAATATTGATATGCCGAGCCAATGAGCCCATTGCTTAATAAACTTGTATCTTCATCTACTTTTTGGATGAGTCTGAGGACGCTATCTGCGATGCTTTGATGGATTCGATTTTAATAGCGTTTCTGTTTATCTAATTCACTCCTAGAGCACGCGTAACAGTGCCCACATAGTAGCAACAGTCAAGATAGCACTAACTTTGACTGGCTTACTACGCTCAGTAATCCCTTTGAACAAAATCATACTTTTGGACGATATCTTTATTAATTCCAGTCCAGTAATCTGTAAATAACAGATTTTTATGAATATACATCTGTTTTGAGTGACCAGAAGCTAACTTCATTTATCGAATTTTTATTCAATACATTAACGCCAAACCTGATGTGAGTCAGGGACGGAAAACCGACAGCTGTACATTATTGGTATCAGGGCTGGGCTGCATGACATGGAGATTTTTATGAAAAAAATAGTGTGGATGCTATTCAGCCTGGCTTTATTGACTGTATCCCAAGTGACATGGGCCGCGACGGTGGTTAAGGCTAATTTCGTTGCCGGATGGCCCGTTTATGATGGCGGGGAATTTACGTTTACCGGTCATTTTGTGGGAGAAGATTTAAACAACGACGGTTTATTATCTTTCGGGGAGTTTTCGGTTTTTAATTGGAGCTCTGACTCTGCCTCTTTTTCTTTATCAGACCTTTTCGACACAGGTGATATCGTCATCAATACGCAAACCTGGCTGGCTAATGGCGTAAGTTGGGTTGGAGCAGAAGATTTAGCGTACATAACCTGGGATGATAGAGGATCATCCATCAACACTAACATTCTGGGTGAATATCGTTTTACTTCTTTCGAGGTGTCTCCCGTGCCATTGCCACTCGCTCTATTGCTTTTTGCACCTGCACTGCTAGGTTTCATGGGCTTACGTCGTAAAGCAAAATCAGCTATCTAATTAAGAGCATTTCAAAATGTTTAAAGCCGTCATAATCTGGCGGCTTTTTTGTTCGTAGCTTTATCCTTAAGTTGCTATTTGATGGTGATTAATTAGCAAATAATATTCAGTTTTCGAGCTTATCGCATATCACTGTTATAATGCCCGACGAGTGTCCCCGTAGCTCAGCTGGATAGAGCATTGAATATTTATCTGTCCACAATGAGAAAGATAGGACGGGGAATCCATTATTGGCTCTGATAATCAATATCAAAATTTATTATTAGTACCAAAGTACAATAGCTCTTAATAGAAATTTAGTGTGAAAATAAGTAGGTGATTAAATCACTCTCTTTTATTTTGCCAAACTTGGCGTGAGCCTTGGACGGAAAACCACAGCTGTGCTTATAAGGACAGGTATCAGGGCTGGGTTGCATACCTTTAAGGAGTTCACCGATGAATAAGATGATCGCTACAATAATATTCTCATTTTTTTCTTTACCTATCTTTGCCGCTCCCGTCGACATTGATTTGAGTGGGACTACCTCTGCAAGCCTAATTGATGCTGATGGGGCAAGTTTTTCACAAACTTTTACAGGTCAGACTGCATCTGGGTCAGGCATTTCAGGTTCCCCTACAGGTTCATTGTCACTAGCACCAAGTGGAACAATAAGTGTAGCCTCTTATAATTCTGCCAATTCACTTCTTTCACCCTCTAACAACCAAGGCCCATTGTCGATTTTGTTTGACTTTAATGCCGATAGTTTTTCTTGGGTGATGGGAAGCTCTAATGCAGGATACAACGTTACTGTAGATTTGTTTTCAAATAATGGCAGTTTAATCAACACAGTATTAATCAGCATGCTGGAAGGGTATAACAAATACTCTATTTCCGGCTTGGGTGCTTTTGCCGGACTTACTTTTAGAGACAATAATGACCCATATGGTGTTCGTTACATGGACATGTCTTATAATAGCGTGTCTGAAGTTCCAATCCCTGCCGCCGCTTTTATGTTTGCACCTGCACTACTAGGGTTTATGGGCTTGCGTCGAAGAGCCAAGCTAGCTGTTTAGCTCATTCACAGCATTTAAAAATTAAAGCCGTCACACTGTGACGGCTTTTTTGTTCGTAGCTTTATCCTTAAGTTGCTATTTTGATGGTGATTAATTAGCAAATAATATTCAGTTTTCGAGCTTATCGCATATCACTGTTATAATGCCCGGCGAGTGTCCCCGTAGCTCAGATGGATAGAGCGTCCCCCTCCTAAGGGGAAGGCCGCAGGTTCGACTCCTGCCGGGGACGCCATTTAATCTTCATTTTTTCAATGAGTTACATTGCTCTGGTTTCAGCGTCGTATCCTCAAAATACTCATTTGGGACAATTTTGGGACACTCAAAATGCGTATTAGCCAGTGACCATTTATCTGTGGTTCGCTTTCAACCTATCGGCTTACTCTTTTATCCATACTAACTGGTATTCATTTTCCCTTTTTACAGGTGATGAATGCACTCTCTGTTTTTCTGCAAGACACAGCAAGAGATCAGTCCCTCTATCAGCATAGATTGATAAATATAGTGATCAGTGGCATCTAAAGTTTAATCAAACTTTGGCGATACGCTCTTTATCACTAACTCAGTATAGAATGGCACAAGCCATCGTCATGCTGAGAGAGAGCAATATGTCGATTCAAAAGAAATTTCTTATCGCGCGGGCTTCATCCATTTTAGTGCTGGCAATCATTACCGTTGCCGCATTAACGTATTCTGAGAATCAATCTCTTCATACTCGTCTCTCGAAACAAGCAGAACAGCTTTCCGATTCCACAGCGAAGATGCTCAATGTCATTAATAATCTGATGTTGGATCAGGTGAGCAGTAGCATGCGCTCCATGTTGGATATGATTAGCCGTAAAGGAGATGTTTCTCAGGCTGGCACAGTGGCAATAAATGACATGGTGGTGAATGATATTCGTTTTGGCGATTCCCCCCAGGCTTTGAACTATGGCTTGGTTGATAGAGTAGCTCAGCTGAATGGCGGTACGGCCACTATTTTCAGTAAACATAATGATGATTTTGTCAGAGTAAGCACCAATGTCCAGAAAGAAGGTAAACGTGCTGTTGGTACTGTTCTAGACCCTAACGGACTGGCTATCACACAAATCCGAGAGGGTAAGCCCTTTTATGGTGTTGTGGATATTCTAGGGGAACCTTATTTCACCGGCTATGAACCACTGAAAAATGCATTCGATGAAGTCGTCGGCATTGCCTATGTAGGCTACAAGGTCAACATGGAAGAAGTGAATGCAGTTATTGCCTCTGGTCAGTTGCTCGAGCAAGGTTTTATCGCTTTGATAGATGCTAAAGAGCAAATTCGACAACACTCGGCTCATCAGGTTGAGTCTGTTATTGCTGATGCGATAACAGAGCCGGGAGAAACTTGGCAACTTTATGATAAACCATTCGCACCCTGGGGGTATGAGTTAGTGGTGGCCTATTCGGAAGAAGATATTTCCACATTACTGTGGCAAAAAGCACTGATATATTTCGTGGTTTCATCCGTATTGGGGTTTTCAGTCGTCGGCTTGGTTTATTATCTGTTACAGCGTGTCGTCGTCAGTCGACTGGCTCAAACAACCAACACACTAATGTCAATCACTGAAGGTGAAGGAGATCTGACCCAAAGATTCAACTCCACAAGTGAAGACGAGTTTGGTCATATGGCTAATGGCTTTGATAAGTTGCTTGAGAGGGTGAGAAAAACGATTGTCGCTGTTGAGGATAAATCTAAAGAGCTGGTGAATTCTGCAGAATCATTACATCAAATTGCTCAGAGCTCGGAGCGGATAAACAAGGAACAAGCTGAGGAAACGGAACAGGCAGCCACCGCTGTTAATCAGATGAGTGCTACGGCACAGAGCGTGGCTGAAAGTACCATGTCGGGCGAGCAGGCCTCTAATCAGGTTCAACAACAAGCGTCAGAAGCTGCACAGTTTTTGAAAGAAATGGCTGACGCGCTTCAAACTCAGGCTGAAGAAATAAAAGCCTCAGAACAGACCCTGTTGTCCTTGAAAAAAGCCAGCTCAGACATCGGTCAGGTATCAGATGTGATTCACAATATCGGTGAGCAGACAAACTTATTGTCGCTGAATGCGGCTATTGAAGCCGCCAGAGCAGGCGAATCAGGTCGTGGTTTTTCAGTCGTAGCCGATGAAGTAAGAACGCTGGCAGGTAAAACACAAAGCTCTACCGGTTAGATTGAAAAACTGATTCAGCGTTTGCACGAGGATGTGGATAAAGTCTCTCAAAGTATGTTGATCCAGATTGAGCATGCTAATCACAATGTTCAGTCAAGTGCGACGGCTATTGCGGCCATAGAAGGTGTTCTTTCTGCTGCAGATAAGATTCATGCTCTTAATACAGATATAGCAAGTGCGGCTGAACAACAGAGTGCTGTTTCTGAAGAGGTCAGCCGAAATGTCATCAGTATCAAGGACAACGCACGTAAAAGTGCTGCTCATTCAGAAGAGACAGCTAAAGCTAGTCATCAACTTCAGGGACTGGCTGTTTCAATTAAAGAATTGATGTCACAATATAAAACTTAAAATTTCTGCTGCTTACTCTGGTTAAATTATTCATTAAAAAAGGCTACCCGTGGATAGCCCTTTTTTGCTTATATGACTAAGAAAAATATAAAGCCAATCAGTTTAGTCAGTATCGCCAGCAAATACGCGTTTTTCAATAACGCCATGGACTCCCCAGTTACCGTCAACAACTTGCGTTATACCGAAGTCAGCAGATACCGACATCAGTGAAATGGCTTCATCTTCACTGAGCCCTTTAGCTGTCATCAAAAAGTGACGCATTTTTCTAAAAGCATCACGCATGGCGTTATCAATAGACGATTTTGAGTAAATTTCACTCTGCGCTTTTTCTCCAAGAGCTTCAAGATAGTTAGGATAACTAAAGCCGTGAACAACCCATTCGGTGTCTGTTTCCAGAAGAGGATAATCCAGACCAGCCAAAACCGTCTCTTGCAGCTCATTTTGTTTATGGAGGATTACTTGAACGACGCCTGTCATTGAGGTTTCAATGGCAGTACCAGCAAGTTCAGAGTCACCTTGTGCAGCATGAGGATCGCCTGCACTGAGTAAAGCACCTTCAACAGCAACTGGGTAGTACATGGTGCCACCTTTACCAATACGCCAGTCATCAATGTTGCCACCAAAGTAACCGGGTGGAATAGAGTCGACATAATCTGTTTCGACCGGAGCTACACCCATTGTTCCAAAATGCAATCTGACTGGGACACGAATATTCTCAAGTACTTTTGTATTTTTGGTGATTTTGCTGTGATCAACGGGAACACCGGGGTAGTCAATTTTTTCATGGACAACACCATTGGGATCAGTCTGTGGAACCCATTGATAGTTATAGACGGCTTTTGCCCAGTCTTTCTCGCCTGTTGCATCAAGCTCAAAAATAGTGATGACTTCACGCGGTTTGGGGTCTTCGATCATATCGTTGTAGTGATATCCCCACCATGCTGCAGCATTAACACCATATGTTTTGCCAGCATATTTAGGATTACCAGAAGGACGTGGGTACATATCCAGAATGCGTACTTCAAGAACATCACCAGGTTCTGCACCACAGACATAGACGGGGCCAGTTAATACATGGACACCAAACCCTTCACCAGCACCACGACCATAGATTGATGCATCCATTGGGCCAGCACCTCGCCTGTCCACACCTTTATCATTTTTTTCCCATTTGAAAACGCTCTCAGCGCCAGGGTCACCCTTTACCATTCTTTCTGCATCATCATTAGCATGATGTGTCAGGGTTTCCAGTGTGACAAAATCGCCTGAGTGAACAACTGCCTGTGGCGTTTTATTTTTACTAAAGTAGCCCCAATGAACGGTTTTATTGTTAGCCGGAATATAGTGATGTTTCGCTTCAGTTGATTCTGACTCGCAGCTTATTTCAGCAAATGCAGGGCTACCTAGTAGCGTGGCAAAAATAGAACTGGCAATGAAACCAGTATGTTTGAAAGGACTGACTCTGTTCATTAATAACTGCTCCGTATTTTTAAAAATGAAAAATCATTTTAAAAACAAGCAGATAAGGTGCCATCTTTCGAGGTTGAAGAAAAAAGAAGGTTAGTTATTGTTTTTTCTGAATTTTATGTAGATGTAGATGTAGATGTAGATGTAGTTCTACGCTATCTTTGCCGGTACTTTGATGGATCATCTTAGAGCAAATGCGCGATATTGATGTGGGTAGATATCTGGTGGCGTGATCGCATGAGCTGGAATTAAGCCTTCTCAAGTACAAAATGATATTTATCATCGATTTCAGATGTGTCTATCAACTGATTACCCGTCATTTTACAAAATGCTGGAATATCTTTATTGGCGCCTTTATCGGTAGCAATTAATAACAGTTTCTGGCCGGATGTCATGTCCGCCAATGCTTTTCGGGCTTTTAATACTGGAAGAGGGCAATTAAGGCCGGATGTATCAATTTCTTTGTGAAATTCTGACATACTAGTTGTCCAATCTATTCTTAAAAATGACGCAATGATAAACGGATTTGTATTCACTGTCTTGCTGGAACCGTGTGCCCACATGATGAGTCTATTTGGCTTATGAGAACACTATATTACATCGTAAGTTTACTTTTTTTTAGCCATCTAAGCACAAGCTGGGCGCTGGATATTGCCTTACCAGAGATGGGTGATAGCGCAGGTGAATTAATCTCTCCCCGAGAAGAACTGGAGATTGGTCAGGCTTTTTTCTGGCGCTTACAACAAAGCACGGACTTGGTCGAAGATCCTGAAGTGAATAGCTACATCCAGTCTTTAGGTTACCGCTTGGCCTCGAATAGTAACGAACCTAATTTGAACTACACCTTTTTTGTCGTGCCCGATGGTACGGTCAATGCCTTTGCCACTCCAGGTGGCTATGTGGGGGTTAACTCCGGATTGATTCTTACAGCCGCCAATGAAGATGAGCTGGCTTCTGTCATGTCGCATGAGATTGCCCACATCACCCAGCGTCACATCTTAAGAAGTTTTGAAAATTCGAAACGTATGACCATACCCCGCACAGCTGCCATGATTGCTGCCGCGCTGTTGGGGGCTGCTGATCCCAAAGCCGGTTCGGCCGCTATCATGGCAGTTCAGGCCGGAAGTATTCAGAGCCAGATTGACTATACCAGAGCGAATGAAGCGGAAGCGGACAATATAGGTATGCAGACATTGGTTCGATCTGGCTTCAATCCTGAAGCGATGCCAAGCTTTTTCGAGAAGTTACAGCAAGCCAGTCGGTTTTATGGGGGCGATGCGGTTCCTGAGTTTTTACGAACTCACCCCGTCACGACTTCGCGTATAGCCGATGCCAGAGGGCGAGCTTCTCAATTAAGTGTAAAGCCGAGGTTGTCTGATCATGAGCAGTTTTACCTGATTAAAGAAAAGCTGCGAGTGATGACGGCTCAAGATAGTGGGGAATTGATTGAGTATTATCAACATCAATTGACCAGAGATGATCTAGTCAATAAAGATCCTGTGAATTACGGTTATGTGCTGGCTTTGATCAAAAATGCACAATACACAGCGGCTCGCCAGCGTTTGATGCCATTAATAGACAAAGAACCTGATCGCTTAGCCTATCAACTCGCTTTAGCGGATATCGAATTATCTGTGGGCAGAGTAAAAGCAGCACTCGATATTTACGAAGATAATCAGCGATTGTACCCTGATGATCGTGCGCTGACTTTGAATCAGGTCCATGCTCTGTTAAGAACGGCTAGACCTGCAGAAGCGGCGAAGTTATTACAAACACAAATAGAGCTAGGTGAGGGCGGGCGCCAGATATACAGACTGATGGCGCAAGCGAAAGGGGACATGGGGCAAAAAAGTGAGTCACATGCCTGGCTTGCAGAGTACTATTATGAGTCTGGTTTACTCAAAGCGGCTGCAGACCAGCTGCATCTAGCTGCAGAGGCAGCAGGCCGAAATGAGTATCAACTATCAAAAATTGCTTCAAGGTTGAGAGAAGTTGAGAATGCCATGAGCGAAATGGAAAATTAAACGTGATGGAGAATTCAGACAAAAGCCGACGAGATTTTTTAAAGAGTGCTATCTCAGCCTCGACATTGGCATTGGTGGCGAGTTCAGGTTTATTAGCTCCCAAGCGTGTTTTAGCACATTGGCCTGCAGATGCTTTTACGGCAGACACGGTTGAGGATGCGTTATTAGCATTGCTAGGTCAGGCCCAAGATATTCCTGCAGAGAAAGTCAGCTTTAAAGTCGGCTCGCCTCCAAGTTATGCTGTGAATGGTGCTTCGGTACCTTTTGAAGTGCATTCTTCGCTGGAAGATATTGAACGCATAGCTATTTTAGTTGATAAAAATCCTAATCCACTGGCTATGAGTATTGAATTGACGGCCGATGTGAAACTGCCATTCAAGAGCATGATTAAAGTCGCTGAAGATTCAAAAATAATCGCCGTTATCAGAGCGGATGGTAAGTTATATAAAACCTCACGTGATATTTCAGTGGATATTGGAGGCTGTGCTTAATGGCCATTACTGCTAGAGATCGAATTCGTGCGAAGTTGAAAGATGGTGATACCACTGTTCGTTTATTGCTTGCTCACCCAATGCATACGGGAAGAGCTAAAGATGAAAACGGTGAACTGATTCCCGCGGAGTTTATTCAAGATATTCGCTGTTGGCGAAATGGAAATGAAGTCATGGCTTTAAAATGTGGAACCGCTACTGCACGTAACCCGTATTTTTCTTTTCAGTTAGCTGGCGGAGCCGTGGGTGACAAGATCATGATTCGTTGGGTGGATAACCTTGGCGCCAAAGGCGTAACTGAAACTGAGTTACGATGAGTCTTAAATTAAAAGTTAATCTATTTTTTACCGCATTATTATTGCTTTCATTACTGGCAAGTACAGGTGTATTGATATCCAATGCACGCCAATCAGTGCAAGTTGAAGTCGAAGATACAATGAATGCTGCAGCACGATTGATCACCTTGACTTTGGCAGATAAGCCTCTCAATCGCGAACATGGTATTAACGAACAAATTCATGAAATGGTCAAAGCGTTAAGCCAAATCAGAAGTTTACATATTCTGATGTTCGACACACAGGGCTTGTTATTTGAAGGTGAGCCTGATGAAACGCTTAAAGTTGAACCACCAGAGTGGTTTGTGAAAGTACTGTTTCCTGAAATTACACCATTGTCGAAACGTTTTGGCACTGGGCATATGGTCATTTATGCAGCGCCAATGCAGGAAATCAGTGACCGTTGGATGGATATTCGAGGTATCCTGGCTCTAGGCTTAGTCGTTTTTGTGTTTGTCAGTATTTTTCTCTATTGGGGGGTAGACTGGTTTCTACGACCATTGCAGAGATTATTACAGGTACTATCGGCGTTTGAAAAAGGTGATCTGCATCTACGTTTACCTGATTTTAGCTTGGGAGAGATGAATCAGATCAGTCAGACATTCAACCGGATGGGACAAGCGCTTGAATTAAGTATGGCTGAAAATCAACGCTTAGCGATGCTGGTAAGACAGTCTGGTGATGCTATTTTGTCTTTAGATCACGCAGGTAATATCACCTTTTGTAACTCCACAGCTGAACGTTTATTCGCAAAGCAAACCCCAGTACTGAAAGGTGAGGCACTTGCCAACCTGGGCTTCGAACAGTCACATCAGCAAATAGCTACCATTCTAGAAAACTGTGAAACCACTGAAAATATGGAAACAACACTGTTGAGACCGGATGGTGAGAAAGTATCACTACTGATGTCAACGGTGCCTTTGTTTGATAAAGAACAGCAGGTGATTGGTCTTATTTGTACGTTGCGTGATATTACCGAACTAAAACAAGCCGAAGCCGCCAGAACGCAACTCAGAGAAACGCGTTTACTGACACAGCATATGGATGAAGTTCAGGAAGCGGAGCGACGCCACTTGGCCAGAGAACTTCATGATGAGTTAGGGCAGTGTCTGACGGCGATTAAGACCGATGCCGTATTAATCAGAAACCGTACTGAGCAGACTGAGCCACGTGTATTTAACAGTGCTCAAGCCATTATTGATACAGCGAGTCATATTTATGATGTGGTGCATAATATGATAACGCGTTTGCGGCCAAGTCCTCTTGATGACTTAGGGTTGGTGCCGACGTTGCAGCAGGCCATCACCAGCTGGCAAGAGCGAGAACCTGGCATTCAATTTGATATTCAAGTCTCTGGGCGTCTGGATAATTTGAATGAAATGATGAATATGACGGTATTTCGCGTTGTACAGGAAGCTATAACTAATGCAGTCAGACATGCAGACGCCACTCAGATTCATGTACTGGTAAAAACACAGAAAAGCAGTGATAGCGAATTAGAGAATCTTATTATTGAGATTAGAGATGATGGCAAGGGTATGGTCGTCAAAGACTTGCATTCTGATGTCGATTTTGGATTGTTAGGTATGCGTGAACGTGCGCAGAGTCTTGGTGGTGAGTTTCAACTTATCAGTGAGCCAGGTCATGGCGTCAAGATTAGCGTGATTATTCCTCTTAGAACGGACAGATTATTATGAGTCTGGATAAAAAAACAATATTGTTGGTTGATGATCACGAATTGGTCAGAGCGGGTTTCCGCCGTCTTTTAGAAGATGGTGATAAATTTACTGTTATCGCTGAAGCAGGAAGTGGGGAACAAGCCGTTCAAGATTTTAGCAAGTATCATCCGGATGTGGTGGTCATGGATATTTCTATGCCAGGCATTGGTGGTGTGGGGGCTATTGAAAGAATTATTGCAAGAGAATCTTCTGCAAAAATACTTGTGCTTAGCGTGCATGAAGATAGCGTGTTTACTACCAGAGCCATGCAAGCAGGTGCTTTAGGATTTATACCTAAACGCAGCGCACCCGAAGAGATGTTGAGAGCTGTAGACATGGTTGCTCAAGGAAAAACCTGTATCGCCCCTGAAATTGCTCAGCAGCTTGCCATGCAGAAGTTAACCGGGTCAGAAAATCCGGTGGATGTCTTAAGCCAGCGGGAGTTTGAAGTGTTTCGACTACTGGCCGAGGGGAAAACCGTAAATGACATTGCGGACATCTTAAACTTAAGCCCTAAAACCGTAGGAACACATCATACGAATATTAAACAAAAATTGAATGTATCTAACTCGGCTGAGCTTGCCAGATTAGCGATTCGCTGTGGTTTAGTGGATGCTTGAGCACTTATTTTGCACAGAGCTGTTATTCAGAAAAATCCTGAGTGCTAACGAGTAAATCTCTCTGCGGATTTTTCATTTGTCTGCGTAAACTTATCACCATGGAACTCAACCAATAGTGGCTGAGTGAATGAAGAGGTATTTACTATGTGGACTAAACCAGAATATTCAGACATGCGTTTCGGTTTCGAAGTAACAATGTACATTTGTAACCGCTAAACACCTTTCTCATACAGAGAATACGAAAAAGCCCCGGCAACGGGGCTTTTTTTTGTCCCTTACTTTTGTAAAAGGGAATTTCTCCTATCTCCAAGACATCTCAGCAATACTAGAATGATTGTTTTTTTCACATAGTCTTGGTGCATGAATCTCAGATACAGACTCAATCTAATTGTCACAGCTGTTCTATTAATTATATTAGTGATTGGCGCCGTGAAGGCAATCCACAATGCTCGTGAGGATGTAAGAGCTGAAGTTGCCTCTACTATGGACTTTGCATTACATATGCTCGATGCCGAGTTAAGCCATTTCAGATTCAGGGATAAAGTACTTTCTGATGAGTCCCAGTCACCTTTTATGCTCAGTAAATTAGCCGGAGTTCGGCATCTGAGAATAGAGTTCTACGGGCCAATGAATCAGCTTATTGAAAGTAATGAAGATGAAAACAGCAATGAGCATCAGCCTTATCCAGACTGGTTTGGTCAGGAGATGTATTCCGCGCTTGATGATTTGAAACCTGAAAGACTGCCCGTTTACGTCAATACAAAGAAAATTGGCGAACTGGTTATCAAGCCAAAACCGGACAACGAAATCGCTGAGGCATGGGGGGAAACAAAAACCTTGTTGACCATGATTTCGCTGTTTTTTGTTTTTGTGAATATTCTGGTTTATATGGTCGTGGCCCGTGCGTTGAAGCCCATTGATCAAATTATCGCTGCTCTAACAGATATTGAAACTGGCAATCTGGACAGCCGCTTGCCTATTTTTGAATTACCAGAGATGGCCAGTATTAGTCACAAATTTAATATGATGGCATCTACTCTACAAAGCAGCATTCGTAATAATCACCGTCTAACTCAGCAAATCATCCGTTTGCAGGAAGCAGAGCGGAAAAGTCTCGCTCATGAATTGCATGATGAAATTGGTCAGCATCTGACCGCGATTCATGTCGATGCTTCAGTGATCAAGTCAACCAATGAGCTGGAAGCAGCTAAAAAGAGTGCTTCAGCTATAGATGAAGTGGTGGGGTTGATGATGGACATCCTCCGTACCATGCTTCAACGACTCAGGCCGGGCGGCTTGGATGAGCTAGGGTTTATAGCGGCTATGCAAGAACTGGTCGATAGTTGGCGTGAAAGACACCCCAATATTGAAATGGAATATCATTTTGATGGTGAGTTTTCATCGTTGGAAGAAAATGCCCAACTGACACTTTATCGTGTCATACAGGAATGTCTGACTAATATCAGTCGTCACTCCAAAGCTAATCAAGCTTGGATTGTCTTAAAAGAAGAAAAACAAATGATTCATTTGACCGTCAGCGATAACGGTAAAGGCTTTGACCCCAAACAACATACTCAACGTTTTGGTCTCGCAGGTATGAAAGAGCGATTAGACAGCGTGGGTGGCACTTTTGAAATTTCATCTAATTTAAATCAAGGCGTCACGATAGATGTGACGGTTCCTAAACAAGGAGATAATGCGTGAGCCAGTTAATTAAAGTTATGCTGACTGATGATCATGCCGTCGTCAGATCAGGTTTATGTCGTTTACTCGAACAAAATGCTGAAATCAAAGTGATTGCGGAAGCGGAAAGTGGGGAGCAAGCGTATCAAACTTATCCGGACAATAAGCCCGATGTACTCGTTATGGATATGTCGATGCCGGGTATGGGTGGGCTGGAAGCATTACGTCGAATTCTTCATCGCTGGCCAGATGCACGAGTCATTATGTTTTCGATGCATGAAAATGCGACCTATGCCATTCAGTCGTTAACAGCTGGTGCTATGGGGTACGTGGCAAAATCCGGTAATGCTGAAGATCTGGTCAAAGCCGTAAAAGAGGTAGCATCTGGAAAAAGCTTTTTAAGTGCTGATATGGCCCAAAAGGTGGCATTACAGAGTTTAACCGGAGATGATAATCCCACTCAGAGGTTAACTTCCCGAGAGTTTGAGGTCTTTCGACTATTAGCTGAAGGTAAATTAGTCGAAGAAATTGCAGGTCGTCTGAATATTGGTCAGAAAACGGTGGCTAACTATCAAACCAGCTTAAAACAGAAGCTAGATATTCATTCTCCGGTTGAATTGGTGAGATTGGCAATGAAATATGGGGTAATTACCGAGCAATGAGAATTGCTGAAATAATAGTTATTTCATGTGTTTAGGTTTTAATTCCTTGGTGCCTGTTATTTTGTTCCCGTGAAAATCGGGAATATTTGGTAATGATTCTTGGGCATAACGAGCATAAAGTGTGGGAACCATGTCGTTGTTATTCCTCTCGACATGTTCTGTAATCAAAAACTAGGGATTAAAAATGAAGCTGAAAACTTTGTCATTAGCAATGATGACATTGGCAGTGCCAGGCTTGGCTGCTGCTGATGAGTTGCTAGAAATGCAAAAAGATCCAAATAACTGGGTAATGCCAGCAGGTAACTACAATAACCAACGTTACTCTGAATTAACAGAAATCAATAAAGACAATGTCAAAGATGTGACAATGGCATGGTCTTTCTCAACAGGTGTTTTACGTGGTCATGAAGGTAACTCTCTGGTTATCGGCGATACCATGTATGTTCATACTCCATTCCCAAACATTGTTTACGCGTTGGATTTAAACAACGACGGTGCAATGAAATGGAAATTTGAGCCAAAACAAAACTACGATGAAACAGTGCCAGTCATGTGCTGTGACACAGTTAACCGTGGTTTAAGCTATGCAGACGGAAAAATCTTCCTGAACCAAGCAGATACAACACTTGTTGCCTTAAATGCTGAAGACGGCAAAGTGGTTTGGTCTGACAAACGTGATGATGCCAAACGCGGTGCGACCAGCACAGCAGCGGCTCACGTATTTAAAGATAAAATCATCGTCGGTATCTCAGGTGGTGAGTTTGGTGTACGTGGTTACGTTCAAGCGTATGACTTTGATGGTAACGTGAAATACAAAGCGTATAGCACCGGTCCTGATGATGAAATGTTAGTTGACCCAGAAAAAACCACCTCTATGCTGAAACCCATCGGCAAAGATTCATCGTTGAAATCATGGCAAGGTGACCAATGGAAAATTGGTGGCGGTACGACTTGGGGTTGGTATTCATACGATCCTGATTTAAACCTGTTTTACTACGGCAGTGGTAACCCATCAACCTGGAACCCGGTTCAACGTCCTGGTGATAACAAATGGTCAATGTCTCTATGGGGTCGTGACTTAGACACCGGTATGGCCAAATGGGTTTACCAAATGACACCGCATGATGAGTGGGATTACGATGGTGTAAACGAAGTCATTTTGGCTGATCAAAAACTAAATGGCAAAATGCGTAAAACTGCCGTTCACTTTGACCGTAATGGTTTTGGTTACACCATGGACCGCGTCACTGGCGAACTGCTAGTCGCTGAGAAATATGATCCGGCCGTTAACTGGGCGACAGGTGTCAACATGAAGACTGGGCTGCCAGAGCGTGCGGTAAAATACTCTACTGCTGCAAACGGCGAAGACGTTAACACAACAGGTATCTGTCCTGCGGCGTTAGGGTCTAAAGACCAACAACCAGCGGCATTCTCACCACGCACGGGTCTGTACTATGTACCAACCAACCATGTGTGCATGGACTATGAACCATTTGAAGTGGAATACGTAGCAGGTCAACCATACGTTGGTGCTACTTTGAATATGTTCCCAGCGCCAGGTGGTACTCATATGGGTAACTTCATTGCTTGGGATGCCCGTGAAGGTAAGATCGTCTGGTCTAATCCAGAGCGTTTCTCAGTCTGGTCAGGTGCATTAGCGACAGCTACGGATGTTGTATTTTACGGCACACTGGAAGGTTACCTGAAAGCGGTTGATGCACAAACAGGTCGTGAACTGTGGCGCTTCAAAACAGCGTCAGGCATCATCGGTAACGTCAACACATACACACATGACGGTAAACAATATCTGTCCATCTTGTCAGGTGTAGGTGGTTGGGCTGGTATCGGTATGGCGATTCCTGACTTAGAAAACAGCTCTGATGGTCTTGGCGCAGTCGGTGCATACCGTGCATTGTCTAGCTGGACTAACCTGGGTGGTATTCTGAGTGTATTCAGCCTGTAAGACCCAGATGATATAGATTACCCTGTAATCTTAATCTGAATAAAAGGCCCGGCATCTTGCGATGTCGGGCTTTTTTATTCAGCCGAGGTTCACTCGTCACATGCGAAGATACTCAGGCTGGTTAAATCGAGAAGATTTGCCGGTGATTCATTCGTTTATAAAGCATAGAGTTAGTGCTTAACCTGTTTAAAACAAAACACTTTGTAATAAATAAATTGAGTAATATGACTTTTCTAAGATTTTTAATAGCCTCAGCAATCGGTTTTCATACCTGCACCAGCCAAGCTGATGAGTTACAACAACTTCAAAATGATCCTGCCAACTGGGTGATGCCAGCCGGAAATTATAATAACCAACGATACTCAGCACTCAAGCAAATCAATAAAAAGAATATTCAACAGCTGAACATGGCCTGGTCTTTTTCGACAGGTGTTTTACGTGGTCATGAAGGCAATTCTCTAGTCATTGACGATACTCTATATATTCATACGCCTTTTCCTAATATTGTTTATGCACTTGATTTAAATAATGACGGTGCTATTAAATGGAAATACGAACCCAAGCAGAGTTATGACGAAACTGTGCCGGTGATGTGCTGTGATACGGTCAACCGAGGCTTGGCTTATGCTGATGGAAAAATATTTCTTAATCAAGCAGATACAACCTTGGTTGCGTTAGATATGGATACCGGGAAAGAGGTTTGGTCAGACAAGCGTGATGATCCGACTACAGGTGCAACGAGTACCGGAGCAACTTTTGTGTTTGACGATACTGTCTTAGTTGGGATCTCCGGCAGTGAATTTGGTATTCGTGGTTATGTTCAGGCCTATGATTTACAAGGGAATGTGAAGTATAAAGCCTATACCACAGGACCCGATGATGAGATGTTGGTAGATCCAGTAAAAACCACCTCAATATTGAAACCGGTAGGTAAAGATTCATCTCTGAAAACATGGCAAGGTGATCAATGGAAAATCGGTGGTGGTGTCACATGGGGTTGGTTTTCGTACGATCCTGACTTAAATCTGTTCTATTACGGGACTGCAAACCCTTCCACATGGAATCCTGTGCAACGACCTGGTGATAATAAGTGGACCATGTCACTCTTTGCCAGAGATTTGGATAGTGGAATGGCGAAATGGATTTACCAAATGACTCCACACGATGAGTGGGATTATGACGGTGTTAATGAAGTCATTCTCAGTGATCTGAAAATCAAAAATAAATTGCGTCAAACTGCGGTGCACTTCGATCGTAATGGCTTTGCCTATACGCTAGATCGTAAGACGGGGGAGTTATTAGTGGCGAAGACATTTGATCCCTCTGTAAACTGGTCTAACGGCGTTGATTTGGCAACCGGCAGACATGATCGTGTTCAACAATACTCGCCGGACTATCATGGTGAAGACGAAAATACCACTGGCATTTGTCCTGCTGCACTAGGAACAAAAAATCAGCAACCAGCCGCGTTTTCACCGCGTACAGGTTTGTTTTATGTACCAACGAACCATGTCTGTATGGACTATGAACCATTTGAAGTGGAATACGTTGCTGGCCAGCCATATGTTGGCGCCAGTTTGTCGATGTATGCTGTTGGTGATGATCCCAATCTCGGTAATTTTATTGCCTGGGATGCACGGGAAGGTAAGATTGTTTGGTCTAATCCGGAACGGTTTTCAGTTTGGTCTGGTGCATTAGCGACCGCTTCAGACATCGTTTTTTATGGTACGTTGGAAGGATATTTAAAAGCTGTCGATGCTAAGACTGGGAGAGAGCTTTGGCGCTTCAAGACAGCCTCTGGCATTATTGGGAATGTAAACAGCTATGAGCATAATCACAAACAATACATTTCCGTTTTATCTGGCTTAGGCGGCTGGGCTGGTATAGGCATGGCCATGGGCCTAAAAAATGATGCTGATGGTGATGGCGCTGTTGGATTGTATAGATCTGTCTCCAGATGGACTAATCTGGGTGGTGTTTTGAGTGTTTTCAGTCTTTAAACATCTAGTTACAGATAGTGGCGTGTTATTAAAATCACGCTCATGAGAGCGTTTTTGGGCTGTTCACATTGATTGGAGGCATGACAATCTATATACGTCTCAACTAGCTTCTATGCCTATTTAAATAAACAACCATACTGTTGCTGATAAGCTTTAATTGTATTTTGGTTGAGTGAACGTGCATTAGACTTTAAAAAGGAAAAAATATAAATCTAAAAAAATATTTCTTTCTCCAGTTTAGTCAATCCTGAGTTTGCTATGATTAACTCCTGTTTATATAGGGAGTTAGTCCTAGTGTGCTAGGGGAAAAATAAGAATAAAGTATTCAGCAGTGGTTATTTATAGATGAGCCACCTATAAAAACAAACCTTCAATACTAGAGGTATATAAAATGAAGCTGAAAACTTTATCAATCGCAATGATGTCATTAGCCGCGCCGGGTCTGGCCGTAGCTGATGAGTTGCTAGAAATGCAAAAAGATCCAAACAATTGGGTAATGCCAGCAGGTAATTATGCTAACCAGCGTTACTCACAATTAAGTCAAATCAACAAAGACAATGTTAAAGATTTAAACATGGCATGGTCTTTCTCAACAGGTGTTTTACGTGGTCATGAAGGTAATGCTTTAATTATCGATGGCACTATGTATGTTCACACACCATTTCCGAATATCGTGTTTGCGTTGGATTTAAATAACGATGGCGCGATCAAATGGAAATATGAACCAAAACAAAACTACGATGAAACAGTGCCAGTCATGTGCTGTGACACAGTTAACCGTGGTTTAAGCTATGCAGATGGAAAAATCTTCCTGAACCAAGCAGACACAACACTTGTTGCCCTAAATGCTGAAGACGGCAAAGTGGTCTGGTCTGACAAACGTGATGATGCCAAACGCGGTGCGACCAGCACAGCAGCGGCTCACGTATTTAAAGATAAAATCATCGTCGGTATCTCAGGTGGTGAGTTTGGTGTACGTGGTTACGTTCAAGCGTATGACTTTGATGGTAACGTGAAATACAAAGCGTACAGCACCGGTCCTGATGATGAAATGTTAGTTGACCCAGAAAAAACCACTTCTATGCTGAAACCCATTGGCAAAGATTCATCTTTGAAAACTTGGCAAGGTGACCAATGGAAAATTGGTGGTGGTACGACTTGGGGTTGGTATTCATACGATCCTGATTTGAACATGTTCTACTACGGCAACGGTAACCCATCAACCTGGAATCCGGTTCAACGTCCTGGTGATAATAAATGGACTATGTCAATGTGGGGCCGTGACTTAGACACCGGTATGGCCAAATGGGTTTACCAAATGACACCGCATGATGAGTGGGATTACGATGGTGTCAATGAAATGATTCTCGCAGAACAAAAAGTGAAGGGCAAAATGCATAAAACCGCTGTTCACTTTGACCGTAACGGTTTTGCTTACACTATGAATCGTGAAACGGGTGAGCTGTTAGTCGCAGAAAAATACGATCCAGTGGTTAACTGGTCAAACGGTGTCAATCTGAAAACAGGTTTACATGA
>NZ_DDNT01000002.1:0-5739 GCF_002341285.1 Methylophaga sp. UBA2513
GCAAAATCCCTAGGACCCCTTTTTGGTGAAGGTCAGGTTGCACAACTCGATGAGCTTGTGCCGAAAGATGCGCGTGTTTTAGTGTTGTTTGGTGGACAAAGTGCACGAAAAAACGGCACCCTAGACGAAGTCATTACTGCCCTTGGTAATCGTCATATAGAAGAGTTTGGCGGTATCGAAGCTAATCCTGGTTACAGTACCTTGATGCGTGCGGTTGAGCAGATTCGTCAAAATAAGTTGGATTATCTGTTAGCTGTTGGGGGTGGTTCTGTCATAGATGGCACCAAGTTTGTTGCTGCAGCTGTGCAGTGTGATGGTGACCCATGGCAGGAAATCTTAGTGAATCACGCCACAAATATTCGCCAGGCATTACCGTTTGGTTCAGTGCTTACCCTCCCCGCTACTGGCTCAGAAATGAATGCCAACTCCGTGATCACACGTTACGAAACACAAGAAAAACTGGCATTCAGCAGTAAGCTCGTCTATCCAGTATTTTCTATTTTAGATCCGACCAAAGCCTATACTTTGCCACCACGACAACTGGCGAATGGTGTAGTGGATGCCTTCACGCACATCATGGAGCAATATCTGACTTATCCGGTTAATGCCATGGTGCAGGATCGATTCGCAGAGGGATTATTGCAGACACTCATTGAGATTGGTCCTAAGCTGCTTGAGTCGCCTAATGATTACGATCTGCAGGCCAATTTCATGTGGACAGCGACATTAGCGTTAAACGGCTTGATTGGTGCCGGAGTTCCTCAGGATTGGGCAACTCACATGATCGGTCATGAAATCACCGCACTACATGGGCTGGATCACGCACAAACATTGGCGATTTTATTGCCCACAGTACTGCAGGAACAACGCGAGAAAAAATCCGCCAAATTACTACAGTATGCCGAGCGTGTCTGGGGACTCAACGAAGGCACTGACGACACTAAAATAAACATGGCGATCACAAAAACTCGCGATTTTTTTGAACGAATGGGTGTGAAAACACATCTGAGTGATTACCAGATTAATGCTGATGCTATTCCAGTGATGATCAAACAACTGGCTGAACATGGTCTGACCCAGCTTGGCGAACATAATGATATCGACCTCAAAAAAAGCCAACAAATTCTGCAAGCAAGCCTATAAATAAAGGAGCGCTTTATGACAAAAACAGTTCAATTTTCTCAGGTAGGTGAACCATCCGTTTTATCAATTATTGATGAAACCGTCCCAGCCCCTTCTGCTGATGAAGTACAGATCCAAGTCCATGCTATTGGTCTTAACCGTGCTGAGGCAATGTTCCGCCGTGGCCAATATCTTGAAACACCTGAACTCCCTGCCCGTATAGGCTATGAATGTTCAGGAACCGTTACTGCCGTCGGTGACAACGTCAAACATATCAAAGTTGGTGATGCCGTCAGTACCATTCCCAACTTTTCAATGAACCAATATGGTGCTTATGCAGAAGTCACCAATATGCCAGTTACCGCTGTCACTCATCACCCGGAGAATTTAAGCTGGCAGCAAGCGACATCAGTGTGGATGCAATATTTAACAGCGTATGGTGCCTTGATTGATATTGCCAAAATGCAAGCCAGTGATTATGTATTAATCCCAGCCGCGTCCAGTAGTGTCGGCATTGCTGCCATACAATTATGTAACCTGATTGGTGCCACACCTATTGCGATGACCCGAACAGCTGAAAAGGTAGAACAACTCCATCAGTTAGGGGCTAAACACGTGATTATCAGTGAACAAGATGATGTGGTAGATGCGGTGATGGCGATCACTGAAGGCCGTGGTGTCAATATCGTTTTCGATCCTGTTGCCGGCCCGATGTTAAACACCTTAGCTGAAGCCTGCGCACCATTAGCGATGATCTTTCAATATGGCGCATTAAGTGCTGACCCCACCCCTTATCCGCTGTTCCCCGCATTACAGAAAGGGCTCACAATTCGGGGGTACACGCTATTTGAATTCACCAGCGCTCCAGAACGTTTAAACAAAGCTAAAGAAAAAATCTTTGACTGGTTGAAGCATTCGCAGCTAAGCCCTGTTATCGCTAAAACATTTGAATTTGACGATATTGTCGCGGCCCATAGCTATCTGGAAGCCAATAATCAGTTAGGCAAAATTGTTATTACACTTTGAACTTAGGGATGCACTATGACAGCAATGAATCAACAAACTCAGTCGCTTTTATCACCTATTGAACTGGGTTCCATCAGCTTGAAAAACCGCGTGATAATGGCACCGCTTACGCGTAACCGTGCAGGTGAAGGTTTAGCCCCCACAGATATGAATGTTGAGTATTACCGTCAGCGAGCTTCGGCGGGGCTAATTATCACTGAAGCCACATTAATCTCGGCTCAAGGTATTGGTTATCCGAATACACCAGGCATATACAGCAAAGCCCAGATTGAAGGCTGGAAAAAAGTCACCAAGGCAGTCCATGCAGAAGGTGGCAAGATTGTCTTGCAAATATGGCACTGTGGTCGAGTCTCACATTCATCTATGTTGCCCGGTGGTATGAAACCACAAGCCCCATCAGCCATTAAACCTGCTGGTGAAGTTTATACCTACGAGGGTATAAAACCTTATGAAACACCACAGGAAATGACAAAGGATGAAATCAAGCAGACAATCGATGATTTCAGAACTGCCGCTTATAACGCCTTAACGGCAGGCTTTGATGGTGTCGAAGTGCATTCTGCCAATGGCTATCTGCTTGACCAATTTTTACGTGATGGCAGTAATCAGCGAACGGATGAATATGGTGGCAGTATTGAAAACCGCGCCCGTCTGACCCTAGAAGTCGTTGATGAAGTTTGCAAAATCTGGGGTTCAGACCGTGTTGGTATTCGTTTGTCTCCGTTGCAACCTTTTAATGATATGAAAGACAGTCAGCCCGAAAAAACTTTTGAGTACATTATCAAGGCGCTAAACAAGTTTAACCTGGCGTATTTACATATCACTGAAATGGGCGCTGAAAATCCAGGCGCTGCGGGCCCCGAGTTTGATTTAGGCCTATGTCGTGAGTGGTATCAGGGAACGTATATGACAAACAGTGAATATAATTTTGATACTGCCAATGTAGCGATCCAAAGTGGCGATGCTGACTGTATATCCTTCGGTAAGTTATTCATTGCCAACCCGGATTTAGTTGAACGTTTCTCTACTCGCGCCCCATTGAATACACCTGACAGCGATAGCTTTTATGGTGGTGATGAACATGGTTATATCGATTATCCCTTTCTCACTGAAAAATAACGATATGTAGAAACCAGCACAAACCCCGTTTTATTAGGCAAGCACCATGAGTATCAGTGACGTATCGTGTCCTGATACCACTCAAGCAGCGTATCGATTCTCTGTGATTCAATAATCGATACGCTGCACAGCAGGAAAATACATACTAAAGGAGGATGTATGACACTTAAGACAATAACACAGCTTATGCTAGCCGGTTCGTTAGGACTGATGGGACAGGCTGCATTTGCTGACCGAGCCGATGCGGAAGAAAATCTACACAAGCTCAAGCTGCCAGAAGGCTTTCATATTAATGTTTATGCCGAAGTCGAAGGTGCGCGTCAAATGGCCTTAGGCCAGTCAACAGGCACAGTATTTGTTGGCACACGCGGTAATAATGTCTTTGCGGTAGTCGATAAAAACAAAGATCGTAAAGCCGATAAAGTGGTGAAGATTCTTGATGATTTAAAAGTCGGTAATGGTGTAGCGGTGCATCAAGGCAACCTTTATGTTGCTGAGCAAAACCGTATTGCCATTTACCCCGCTCCGGGTTTCGATCTCAACTTACCATTTAAACAAATGCGTGAGGTTATTTACGATAAGCTACCGGATAAAGCACACCATGGCTGGCGCTATATTGCTTTTGGCCCTGATAACAAGCTTTATGTCACCGTAGGTGCCCCCTGTAATATCTGTAATCCTCAGGGTATTGAAGCCAGCATTATTCGTATGAATGCCGATGGCAGTGATGCTGAAATATATGCCAAAGGTATCAGAAACTCAGTGGGTATGGACTTCCAGCCCGACACTGGCACCCTGTATTTCACTGATAATAACGTCGATATGATGGGTGATGATAATCCACCGGGTGAACTCAATGCCGCACCTAAAGCCGGTATGCACTTTGGTTTCCCTTATTATGCGGGTGGCAAAGCGCAACATCCTGACTGGAAAGACAAACAAGCACCACAAGACGTCACGTTCCCTGTCCAGGAATTCCAGGCACATACCGCAAGTCTGGGTCTCAAATTCTATACAGGTGATATGTTTCCAGCTGACTACAAAGGCGATGCCATTATTGCTCAGCATGGTTCATGGAATAGAACGAGTCCTGTGGGTTACCAGTTAATGCGTGTCACATTTGATGATAATCATCAGGTGACAGGTCATGAAGTCTTTATCGATGGTTGGTTGCAGAATGGTGAGGCCTGGGGACGTCCGACCGATGTATTACAACTTGCCGATGGTTCCTTACTGATTTCTGATGATTATAACGATGTGATTTACCGTGTTAGTTATGGCGATGACAACGCATCTTCAACTGATGCCACGTCTCAATCAAATAGCAAAACAATCACTGATCTGCAGATGCCTGAATCAGCCATTGCAGCACCAGATGGTCGTGTATTTGTCACTGAAATTGGTGAGTTTGGTAAAGCCGGTGACGGTAAAGTCACGGTTATCGATAAGTCCGGACAAAAAACAACGCTGGCTACAGGCTTAAATGATCCCAAAGGCATCGATTTATGGAATAACGAACTGTATATCGCTGATGTCGATCATGTCGTTAAAGTAGATATGAAAGGTGATATCACAGTTATCGCCAAAGCCAAGGATTTTCCCGGAAAACCTGTCTTTCTGAATGATATGGAAATTGATGGTAACGGTACCTTATATGTCTCTGATAGCGGCACTGATGATGGAGAAAATGCCGGCATTTATCAAATTACTCAAGCAGGTAAAGTGAGCGAAATTTTGGATGATAAATCGGCTATTAAACGTCCTAATGGGTTGCTGATGGACGGTAATGACACGCTGTTAGTTGCTGACTTTGGCACAGGTGACTTGTATCGTGCGAATATCAGCTCGGGTAAAACTGAAGCACTGAACAAAGGCTTTGGTGGTGCTGATGGTCTGGTCAGAGACAGCAAAGGCTATCTGTATGTGAGTGATTGGCAAAATGGTAAGGTGTGGCAATTAGTTGAACCTAAAGCAACACCACAATTACTCAGTGATGACTTTGTCTCTGCTGCTGACATTAGTCTCTCAGCAGATGGTCAGTACCTGATGGTGCCGGATATGAAAGGCAGTAAGTTAGTCTATTTACCAATACAGTAATACAATAGAAAATGCCCGGTGTTATTCACCGGGCATTCTAAAATCCGGTGATCACACTTTGTGTCTCTGACGTCTTGAATGTGGGTTGTTTGAAAAAGTTATAACTGTTTTTGTTGTGTGATTTGACTTCATACATCGCAAGATCAGCGTACTTGAGTAATGTCTCAATATTATCAGCATTGAATGGATAGAGCGCGATACCAATGCTAGCACTGATAGTCACACTCATATCAGACTGACATTCTATTGGTTGCTGTAATATATTTAACAGTTTTTCTGCAATACTGCTCGCTTCTGATAAATCCGTGGTTAATCTGGCAAAAACAACAAATTCATCGCCTCCCCAACGTATCGGGGTCCTAGGGATTTTGCCTC
>NZ_DDNT01000012.1:0-33149 GCF_002341285.1 Methylophaga sp. UBA2513
TTTCTCAGATCAGTATTTTGCTTATAGCTTTGAAGAGAGAGAATATAGAACAGCCCAAAAGACCTATTGGTTTCATGAGTTGGGAAGAATACGACGAAACGAAGTCATAACAAGCCAATACAGTCCTACGCTAACACTTCGGCTAATGAAACAGTGCGTCATATAGGCAAATCTCATTTAAGCGTTACCCAGTCTGGATTTAGCTCTTAATAATTTAACTCAGGCCGTGTACTTAGATATTTTCATATTGACTAGTTTCTCATCACGTCTAGACATCTGATTTAAGCCAATCAGGACAGAGTTCCAACCAACCATGTTGTTTATTTTGAATAGTTTTCTGACCTTAATTCCAACCTAAACATTAAGTATGGTGAATTATATATATGGAGTTATAAAGCATGATTTCCAACCCTGTTTTGCAAATAGCCGATTTTTTTTGCCTAAAATTTGTTCGAATTTTTCTGCCGTCAATAGCTGTGATTTTTCCAATAAAATGGCAAAAGCATCCCGACTGATAATGGCTATGGCTTGTATGCCAGTTATGTCTGACAACTCAGCATAGACAGTCTCAAGCAACTGAATGACAAACTTTTCTCCGAATGTCACCGTGATATCACTCAACCTATCGATCGAGATCAACACGATTTGAGCGTTATCATTCCAATAAGCTTCATTCTCAAGCTGCTTGCAGAACCAATTACGGTTATAGATACCTGTCTGCCAATGTTTGAATGCTAACTCATTAAGATAATCAGTGAGTGCAATATTTGAAAAGCCATTCGCAATGTTTTCAGCAAACACTTTCAGAAGATGGATATTAGACTCAGTCAACACATCTGTTGATTTCACAACAATAACGTAATAGACAGGGTTTGGCTCTTGGAAAGAAAAATACAATAAAGAAGAATGACCATCAAATATATGCTGCTTTTGCTCTAACAGTTGTTGTATTCGTTTTAATAACAAATCATTTTCAATGGAAATGACGGGCTGGCCAATGTAAGGTTGATATTGGCCGGTAGCCGCTAAAACAGCAGAATCGTTGTTAAGGTCAAGTGGATCAGACATCTTTAGACTCATAATGCCACCATCACTAATACCAATAATTTGATCAATCTGTTCCAGCACGGCTTGAGAGAAAGGTGATAAATCATGTTGACATGAAATCTTTTGTGACGCAGTCACAACTCTCTCCAGGCCCTGATGTGCATTTTTTAGCTCACTCATACGTTGCCAGGTCTTGAGGTTGCCACTCATGACATTAAATAAATGCTCTTCTCCCAGTTCAGTTTTACACCAGTAGTCATCAATATCATATTGCTCCATCACTGAGCGGTTGGGCGCCATACCAGGCTGCCCTGTTAATAAAATAATACGAGTGATGGGGTTCTGTAAGGTAAACCGAATATGATCAATCAGGCGTAAACCGGCATCGTCAGTTTCCATGACAACATCAAGTAGGACAAGGTTAATATCGGGACGTTGTTCAAGCACGACTTTAGCTTGTTCCGCAGAGGAGGCGGTGAGGATTTCCAGTGTTTTGCCTTGAATAATCATTCTCGACAAAGCACTCACCAGAGACTGCTGAAAAATATCATTATCTTCAACCGTCAGAATTAACCAGCGTGACTTGGGTGATGTCGAGGAGTAATCAGTCTCTGTATCAAACTCGAAAAAAGAATTGTCTCGACTCATTTCGGATCATCCTTTGTGCAATTCAAGCCACACTGTTTTTTTAGGATATTTTATTAATTCACTATTATTCTTATCGTCACAGTTTGTTACGTTCGTTATTTATCATTTCTACTTATAAAGCTTAGTTAGCCAAAATTGCATACAACAATCAACCAAGCATTTATGTGGTTTTGTTAAAACTGAGCACGATAGTACTGATAAAACTGCTTAGCCGTTCTGCCACTATGACTTCCTCGCCCCATGGCATATAAGCGTGCCGCTTCGTGTAATTGGCTCTTATCAGTATTGATATCGGCAAATAGAGTTTCAACTATAGCGAAATAATTTTCCCAGTTAGCAGGATAAAAAGATAAGGTGAGTCCGAAGCGGTCCGATAAAGCCAGTTTATCCTCTAAACTATCGGCATAATGCACTTCACCATCCACTACCCCGCTCAGCTGATTTTCAGACTGTTTCTCTGGTAATAAATGACGGCGATTTGAAGTCGCATACAAACGCACATGCTCTGGGGGTAACTCAAGGCCACCTTCCAATAATGTTTTGAGTGGCTTATAACTGGATTCGCCGGCTTCGAAAGATAAATCATCACAGAAAATGATAAAGCGAAATTGCTCACTTTCTTGTTCCAGATCATCCAGAATTTCAGGTAAGAAGCCCAGATCATCTTTATCAATTTGTATAATTCGTAGGCCCTTTGGAGCCATTTCGTTCAGTAAGGCTTTAATGACAGAGGACTTGCCCGTGCCTCTGGCTCCCCACAACAATGCGTGATTACTGGTTTTGCCTTCAAGAAAATGTTGCGTGTTATCGATAATCGCTTGCTTTTGTCTGTCTATGCCTTGAAGCTCATCCAGACGAACAGGATCGAGGCGAACAACAGGTTTTAGTTTTTGACTTTTACTTCGCCAGATGGCGGCGTAAACCTGATGCCAATCAATGCGCATAAGCTATCCTTCATTTATTCAAATAAAGCTAGCATAGCATCATCTATGCTAGCGAAGAGAAGAAGACATATTTAATGCTTGATTGGTTCTCGTTGATACTCTGGCTCGACGTTTTTTGGCCCAGATAATGATGCCTGTGACACTAAAAATAGCTATCATCAATCCCATAATTGAGACCATAATTCGACCAGGCAAACCCAAAATACGACCAGAATGTAGAGGGAACTGGGCTTGAATGAAAATATCACCTGCCGTACCTTGCCCAGGTATCTTACCGCCAAGGTAGTCACCACTTTTACCATCGAAATAAAGCCACGGATTGCCTAAACCACCATCGCCATGATCATTCTCCGGCTTATAAAATCCCACGCCATAAACATCGTAATGAGACGCATAAAAAATCCCGCCTGCAGGATCTGAAATGCCTAACTTGTCGGCTTGTTGACGTGCAATCGGCAGAATCTGTTCACGACTCAACTCGGCATTGATGGGTTCATCTAATGGTGTCGGTGTACGCTCATCAAACGGGGTAGGCGTCAACTCAGAGAAAACAGATAACACTGGGCGCATCACCTCATTATTTAGATTCATCGAGATAGATGTCACCGCTAAAATCAGCACAAAGCCCCATAAACAGACGCCGCCAGAGCGATGAAGATCAAAGTTTAATTTGTAGCCGCCTTGTTTCCAACGGAACCGTAATGACTTCTTCCAGCTTTTTGCTTTTGGAAAACTTATCCATAAGGCAATGAAACTATCTATTGTCCAGACAATAGCAATAATGCCCATAAACAGAATACCGAGCTCCAAACCAAAACCATCCGGTATATGCATGCTGTAGTGAAGCTTATAGAGAAAAGGTAGGATGTTCTCGCGCGTTAGCGAAATCTCCCCCCACATTCTATTTGCCTGCACCTCAGAGGTCGCAGGATCGATGGCTACCTGATTAAAATCCACGGCAGCCGCTTTGCCAGTCTCAGGAACAGGTCTGGGCATGACTGTCATCATTAAACTATGCTCAGCCTCAATATTGAGCGGCATAAAGCTGACCATTAACTGTGGATTGTCAGCTTCAAACTTGTTAGCAAGAGATAAAGCATCAATTGCAGCAAAGTCCACATCTTGTGTTTTGGCTTTATATAGCTGTGGATTGAGCCATTCGTCCAGCTCATGGTCCCAGGAGATAATGGCGCCGGTAAGACCGGCTATGAATAAAAACACAGCACTGGCCAGTCCAAACCAGCGATGAATAAGTACTCCGATTGATCGCATATTAACCACCGTAAAACATATTAAAGCCGAACTTATGTATTAAGCTGGAAAGCAATCGGCACATTCACCTCAAGCTGAGACTGCAACATGTCATCCGGAAACGAAGGTAACGGTTGGGCTTTTTTTAACATGCTTATAACCGCTTCATCTAAACGTTTTGACCCCGAACTTTGTGTAATACGAAAATCCAACACCTTGCCATCACGATCAACCACAAAAAACAGCTTGACGATCCCTTCTTCACCACGACGTCTTGAGGCCATGGGATAACGTTTATGCTTGGCCAGTGTTGCAGCCAGCTCACTGTAGTAAGATTTTTGCGCTGCTATCTGACCACCACTCAGCTGTGCACTTGCTTGCCCGGTTGTTTTCTTCTGGGCAGTCTGTTTATTCACGTTTGTACTGGTCGTTGTTGTCGCGACTGTTTGTTTTTTCACCGGCTTTTCTGGTGTGACTTCTTTTTCGATAAGCTCTTCAACCACTTTTTTTGGTTCTGGTTTAGGCTTGGTTTGTGCTTTTACCTTTGTTTCTGTTTTTTGTTTTGCCTCAACTTTTTTTGGCTCAGGCTCTACAACAGGTTCGGGTTCAACCACAGGTTCAGGTTCAACGACAGGCTCTGGCTCGACAACAGGTTCGGGTTCCGGCTTTTTTTCTGGTTCAGGTTCGGGCTCTGACTCCGTCGCTTTTTCTTGCGTTTTTTCTACGTCACCAAGGTCACCAAGCATACCCAGATCAATTTCTACACCTTGTAAGCCAGTTAGCTCAGCACCATCCTCTTCTTCAGGCTGATAGGTAAAAAAGACGAAGCCAGCGGCATGAATAGCAACGGCCACCAAAAGCGCAAAGATCCAATAACGATTTTTTGTCATGTTAGTTCTGCTTGTTTTTGTGTCGCCAATGAGACACGCTTGATGCCAGATTGCTTGATTATGGTCAGCACATCTTGAAGCCTTTCCACCGGCAGATTGCCATCCACTTTAACTAAGATATGAAACGTATCTTTATCTTCTGTCGCTTCAAAACGTTTGTTGATGGTCGGTAATAGCGCCTCATCATCTGTAATTGCCTGATCAATCGCTACTTGCCCATCTTCAGATACGATAATAACTAAGGGTTCTTCGACTTGCTTTGTTTCACTCGCAGATAAAGGCGGCTGTACCTTAATAGGGTCAGACTGACTAATGTGTCCCGCGACCATAAAAAATATGAGCATCAGAAACACAATGTTAATCAACGGCACCAAGCTATCATCTTGATCAGGCTTTTTGTGTTGAATCGACTGTCCGACTTTCATCAATTTATCCCTGCCAAGCTGACAGATTTAGCACCTGCCTGTTTAAAGGCATCAAGCAGATCAATCATACTTTGTGTTTGAATACCTGATTTAACCTCAATGACATAGACAGCATCAGGATCTTGATTAACCACTGTGGCCACAGAGTTTGCATCTTTTAAAGATAAGGTCATATTACCAATTTTGTATGTACCGTCATTTGACACCAGAGTGACAACACGTTGCTCACGAGATTCTGCCTGAGATTCACTTGGTGCCGACACATCAATTTGCCGCCACTGGATAAAGGTCGAAGACAACATAAAGAACAGCAACAGAATAAACACCACATCAATAAGCGGTGTCAGACTAATGGCTCTTTTATGTCTTGGCGGTTCTGTATTAAGCAGCATGGCGCATGGTATTGTTTTCAGCAGACACTGGCTTAGCAGGCGCTGTTGTGAAAATTTGGGTGACAGTGTCATTCATCAGCGATGCAACACGCTCAACTTTACGCTCCATCCAGTTATGTATTGTCACAACTGGTATGGCCACAGCCAGACCAACTGCTGTTGTTAATAATGCTTGCCAGATACCACCGGATAAAACAGACGGATCCACCTGATTCCCTGCAGCTTCCATTTGTTGGAAGGCGATAATCATCCCCAACACGGTACCTAACAGACCTAATAAAGGACTTAATGTAGCGATAACCTCCATTGGGCGAAGGTAGGCACGTAATTGATTGAGGCGCAGCGTAGCAACACGATCAAGCTCTTCTTTTAAGGTCGCAAGATCCATTTTATGTTGAGTTAGACCTCTAATCGACATCAGCACCAGCTCATCCACTGGTCGTTTTGGATTCAACATCATCATGGCTTCGGCAGCATCGCCTTTTTGCCAATGTTGAATAACAGACTTAAGGTGTTTGGAGGATTCTGGTCGCGTTGACATGAACTGCCACAGTTTAATGAGTGTAATCGCTAATGCGATTACCGAAAAACCTGTCAGAATCCATACAACAGGTCCACCTACCTGCATGAACTCCACAAACTGTGTCATCGCATCTGCTTGCGGAGCCAACGTTGTTGGATCTGTACTAGTTAAAGCATCGGTCATTGCTGGCGAGACTGTACTTGGATCGGTATTTACGTCTGTCACTGCAGCGCCGTTATTACTGATATTCTCAGTTGTACCTAATGCATCGTTTTCTTGAGCCATAAAATTCCCCTTTTCGAGCCAGCAATGATAATCGTTATCATTTACCTTATCAAGAGAGTTATGCCATATTTACAGCCGTGATTGTGTGAATTGACCTATATCTCATCCGTTAGAAGAAATTTTTTACTCATGCATAAAAAAAGCCCCGCAGTGCGGGGCTTTTTTGCGAAGTAGCGCAGAAGACTTACTCTTCTTCTTTCACCTCTTCATTAACTGCTTTCATACTAAGACGGATACGGCCTTGACGATCGACTTCCAAGACTTTGACTTGGATTAAATCACCTTCAGACAATTTATCTGACACATTCTCAACACGTTCCTCTGAAATTTGAGAAATATGTACCAGACCGTCTTTACCTGGCAGAATGGTCACAAATGCACCAAAGTCCATTAATTTAGCCACACGACCTTCGTAGATCTTACCGACTTCAACTTCAGCAGTAATATCTTCAACGCGACGCAATGCTTGTTGTCCAGCATTGTAGTCAGAAGAGAAAATCATCACGGTGCCATCGTCCTGAATATCGATAGTAGCACCAGTTTCTTCAGTGATGGCACGGATAGTGGCACCACCTTTACCAATCACGTCGCGAATTTTATCTGCGTGGATTTTGATAGTAATAATGCGTGGCGCGAATTCAGACATTTCCTGACGGTGCGTGTTAATAACCGCATTCATCTTTTCAAGGATATGCATACGACCATCACGCGCTTGAGCTAACGCAGTACGCATGATTTCTTCGTTGATGCCTTCGATTTTGATGTCCATCTGCAATGCAGTGACACCTTTATCAGTACCAGCTACTTTAAAGTCCATATCACCTAAATGATCTTCATCACCTAAGATATCCGTCAATACGGCATAACCATTTTCTTCTTTGATTAAGCCCATCGCGATACCGGCAACAGGTGCTTTAATCGGCACACCCGCATCCATTAACGCCAAGCTGGTACCACAGACTGAAGCCATTGAACTTGAACCGTTTGATTCGGTGATTTCAGAGACAACACGCACTACATACGGAAATTCTTCCGCTGAAGGCATAACAGCCTGAATACCACGTTTGGCTAATTTACCGTGACCGATTTCACGACGTTTTGGTGAACCAACAAAACCTGTTTCACCAACACAGAATGGAGGGAAATTATAGTGAAGCATAAAGCGATCACGATATTCACCTTCCACAGCATCAATCATTTGCGCATCACGCTCGGCGCCCAATGTGGCCACAACGATAGCTTGAGTTTCACCGCGAGTGAATAATGCTGAGCCATGGACACGTGGCAAGACACCTGTTTCAACGAAGATTGGGCGAACACTTGATGTGTCACGGCCATCGATGCGTGGATCACCAGCAATGATCTTACCGCGCACTAATTCTTTTTCTAACTTGGCAAAAACGCCTTTCACATCATCTTCAGAATATTCTGAATCTTCTGTAGCAATAGCTTCGACGGCTGCTGAACGAACATTACCTAACTGTTCTAAACGCGCTAGCTTGTCGCTGATAGCATAAGCTTCTTGAATACCAGCATAGGCAGTATCTTTCACTTGATTATATAAAGTGACGTCTTTTTCAGGTGCAGTCCATTCCCAGGCAGGTTTGCCGACTTCAGCTTGTAACTCTTTGACCAAGTTAATAGCGGTCTGCATTTGCTGGTGACCGAACATGACCGAACCCAGCATCACTTCTTCAGGTAACTCAGAGGCTTCAGACTCGACCATTAAAACAGCGCTTTCAGTACCAGCAACGACCAGGTCTAATGCGCTTTTATCCAGTAGAGCTTTGCTTGGGTTTAATACATAGCTGCCATCAACATAACCAACACGTGCAGCACCCAGTGGCCCATTAAATGGCATACCTGAAATAGCCAGTGCTGCTGAAGCACCTATCATTGAAGGAATATCCGGATCAATTTCTGGATCCAGAGCAACAACCGTTGCAATCACTTGCACTTCATTGACAAAGCCTTTTGGAAACAAAGGACGTAATGGACGATCAATTAAGCGAGACGTTAATGTTTCTTTTTCACTTGGACGGCCTTCACGTTTGAAGAAACCACCAGGGATTTTACCGGCTGCGTATGTACGCTCCTGGTAATTAACAGTTAAAGGAAAAAAGTCTTGGCCTGGGTTGACATCTTTTTTACCAACAACGGTTACTAATACTGACGTTTCGCCAAGACTGGCAATAACGGCACCACCGGCTTGACGTGCGATTTTTCCGGTTTCAAGACTTAATAAATGGTCACCGTACTGAACTGTCTTTTTTACTGAGTTCACTCTTTTCTTCCTTCTCTTCTCTGTTGTCAGTTATGAACCCGTTTCACAACTGATATAAAAATCATAAATCTAAAAACGAATATGCCCCTGAAACTGTTATAGCTTCAGGGGCATATTTTATATATCCTGCCTTGAGGTCGCCGATTTTGCCGGCCACATTGGCTGCATATAATGAGTCACCAAAATCAACTTAGCGACGTAAACCTAATTCAGCAATCAATGCACGGTAACGTTCGATATCTGTCTTTTTCAGATAGTCCAACATTTTACGACGGCTGCTAACCATTTTTAACAGACCTTGACGTGAATGGTGATCGTGAATGTTTGTTTTGAAATGCTCTGACAAGTTTGTGATACGCGCTGTTAACAAAGCAACTTGTACTTCAGCAGAACCAGTATCACCTTCTGAACGTGCAAATTTAGTGATCAGTTCTTTCTTTTGTTGTGCAGAAATAGACATTAAATACTCCAACTTTTTGTAGCTTTTGCTACTAGTTAAATTCTGAACTGCCCCAGCAGATACATACCAGAACAGCCAACCTTTTTGAAGGTAGGGATTCTACCGACTTTCTTATTATGAAACAAGGCCCAGTTTAAGCCACCGCATTTGCAAATAAACGCTTTGGTGATACCACACCTTCTGCTGACATTTCGCCTAAACCAATAAACTCATTATTCACATTAAATAATCTGACATTTGCGCTTATAAAAGGCTCATGTACCGAGATAGAGCGTCCAAAACTAATATTTTTTGTCCCCTCTTCATCAAGCTGAATGCTTGGCCAGTCGGGTAATGCATCTTCTGCTTGTTGCAATAGTTCATCAAGTGCTTTGATGCCCTGCTTATCCGATTTTTCCTGAAGAGACGTTAGTGTAATGGCGTCTGATAAATCATAACCAGCGACTGCCGTTCTTCTGAGCATTGTAACATGGCCACCAGTGCCTAAGGCATGGCTAATATCTTCTACCAAGGTACGAATATAGGTACCTTTGCTACACCTTACTGATAAAGTAAAACTCTGTTTTTGGTAATCGAGCAATTGAATCTCATAGATCGTAATTCGACGCGCTTTTCTTTCTACATCGATACCTTGTCTTGCAAGTTTATATAACGGTTGTCCCTGATGTTTTAATGCGGAGAACATAGGTGGAACTTGATCAATCTCACCGATAAATTGCTGGATGACTTGATTAAGCGTAGATTCAGTAAATTCGGGAATGGGCAGTTCTTCAAGTACATTACCGTCAGCATCACCACTGTCGGTGATAATACCCAGCTGACAGGTAACGTGATATTGCTTATCTGCGTCTAATAAGTAACTGGATAATTTTGTCGCATCACCCAAGCAAACAGGAAGCACGCCTGTAGCAAGAGGATCGAGACTGCCTGTATGTCCAGCCTTTTTAGCATCGAACAGGCGTTTGACTCGTTGAAGAATGTGGTTTGAACTTTGCCCGGTAGGCTTATCAATAATGACAATGCCGGTAACATCCCGACCTTTTTTATTTCGTCTTGCCATCAGCGTGATAAATTAGTCTTCGTCTTCCCGACGAATATCTGCATTCGCTTTGGCAATCAATTCATCCATGTGGAACCCGTGTTCCAGGCTTTTATCATAAAAGAATTGCAATTCAGGCATGTTTCTTAGCTTGACCCGTCCAGCCAGACCTCTTCTCAGATAACCAGCAGCACTATTCAGACCTGCTAAACATTCTTTCATGTCCTGCTCATCTTCAAAGCCATTAAAACGGGTGACATAGACTTTGGCATACTTAAGATCCGACGTCACATCGACGTGTGAGACAGTAACCATTCCCACACGTGGATCAGAAATCTCGCGTTGAAGCATCAACGCGAGTTCTCTAATTATGACTTCGCTAAAGCGATTTGTACGACTAAATTCTCTTGCCATTACAGGGTCGGCTTCATTAATACACGTTCATACACTTCGATTTGGTCGCCTGGTTTGACATCTTTGTAGTTCTTCACACCGATACCACACTCAGTACCCGCATTGACTTCATTAACATCATCTTTAAAGCGACGTAATGATTCGAGCTCACCTTCGTATACCACTACGTTATCACGTAGTACACGAATTGGGTTGTTGCGTTTAACTGTACCTTCTACAACCAAACAACCTGCGATATCACCAAACTTAGGCGATCTAAATACATCGTCAACTCTAGCCAGACCGATGATTTCATCTCTGTATACAGGTTCAAGCATACCTGTCATGGCTTTAGTAACAACGTCTAATAGGTCATAAATGATACTGAAGTACTGAACATCCAGACCTTTTTCACTGATCACTTTACGTGCTGCATTATCAGCACGAACATTAAAGCCAATCAGAATCGCATCGGAAGCGGCAGCAAGTTGAGCATCGGTTTCATTAATACCACCAACACCTGAACCGACAACACGGACTTTTACTAAATCTGTAGACAGTTTCTGCAAGCCTTGACTCACTGCTTCAACAGAGCCGTGAACGTCACCCTTAATAACAACATTAAGTGTTTTAACGTCACCTTCTTCCATCTTGTTGAACATTTCGTCCAATTTAGCCGCTTGTTGTTGAGCCATTTTTTGCTCACGGGCTTTTGTTTGACGGAAGTTGGCAATTTCACGTGCGGTGCGGTCATCAGGCGCTGCCTGAAGTTCATCACCGGCAGCGGGTGTACCAGATAAGCCAAGTAACTCTACCGGTGTTGAAGGGCCAGCATGTTTAAGTTGTTCGCCTGTCTCGTTAAACATAGCACGAACGCGGCCATACTCTTGACCAACAACGACGATATCGCCCTTGTTTAAAGTCCCTTGTTGAACCAGTACCGTTACCACCGTACCACGACCTTTATCCAGTCTCGCTTCAATGACAGTACCGTGAGCAGGTCCTTGTTCAGGTGCTTTCAGCTCCATAACCTCTGCCTGAAGCGAAATAGCTTCCAGCAGATCTTCAATACCTTGCCCCGTTAATGCTGATACAGGAATAAACTGAACATCACCACCCCAGTCTTCTGGAATGACTTCATGATTAGCTAATTCTTGCTTCACACGATCAGGGTTAGCATCCTGTTTATCTATTTTGTTAACAGCAACAATGATGACTGAATCAGCGGCTTTAGCATGCTGAATAGCTTCAATTGTTTGCGGCATAACACCGTCATCTGCTGCGACCACCAGAATCACGATATCAGTCACTTTTGCACCGCGTGAACGCATTTCTGTAAATGCAGCATGGCCCGGTGTATCAAGGAATGCGATTTCACCACGACTGGTTTCGACTTTGTAGGCACCAATATGCTGAGTGATACCACCTGCCTCACCAGAAGTCACTTTGGTGCGACGGATGTAGTCCAATAACGATGTTTTACCATGGTCAACATGGCCCATGACAGTAACAACTGGTGCTCGACCAATTGCTTCGCCCTGATGCTCATCAGACACTTGAAGTGCTTGTTCAACTTCATTCTCGATGATAGGTTTTGCAATATGCCCCATTTCCTCAACCACAATAACTGCGGTATCTTGATCAAGAACCTGGTTGATGGTGGCCATGGTGCCAAGTCCCATCAGAGCCTTGATAACTTCACCAGCTTTAACTGACATACGCTGAGCTAGATCAGAAACACTGATGGTCTCCGGTACGTTTACTTCATGTACGACGGGTGCAGTAGGTTTTGAAAAGCCGTGTTCCTGATCTTTATTAACAGCGACTTTCGCTGCCGATCCTTTTTTCTTCTTACGGCGCCCACCTTTGCCTTCGGTCACGTGAAGTTCTTTACGCTCAAACTCATCATCGTTACGACCGCCTTTGCGACTAGATTTTTCACGATTATGTTTCGCTTCGGCATCTTTCGTCTTACGCACACCTGCTTTTTGTTCTTTTGCTTGCGCTTCTGCAGCAGCAGCACGTGCTTTTTCCCTTTCTTTCTCAAGAGCCTCTTCTTCTTCACGTGCTTTTTTCTTGGCTTCGAGTGCTTTTTCCGCTTCAATTCTAGCCAGGTTTGCAGCACGTCTCTTTGCATCAGCTTCTTCAAGCTTTTTATGTGCAAGTTGAGAGGCCGTTAAGGATGATGTTTCTGCTTTCTGCTTTGGTTTAGGTTTCACTGTTTCTTCAATCGCTTTTTCAGCTTTCTTAGATTTAGCTTCTTCTTCCAGGGCTTTTTTCTCTTCTTCTGCTGCTAACTTGGCTTCTTCTGCCGCTCTATTCTCTGCTTCGATTGCCGCCGCTACAGCCGCTGCTTCTTCTTCAGATTCTTTAAGACGTCGAGCTTCATCATCCTGTTGACGGCGCTTGGCTTCTTCTAATCGAAGCGCTTCAAGTCTCGCCACCTCAGCAGCTTGTTGTTCAGCCACACTCATCTGAGCGGTTTGCTCTGTATTGGTAGTGCTGTCTTCAGTTTCGTTACGTTTTACGTATGTACGTTTTTTCCGTACTTCAACACTAACACTTTTACCACCACGCGCTGTACCACCTAATTTAATTTCACTAACTGATTTACGCTTTAGTGTAATTTTTTTAGGCACTGCGGTTTCACCACCACCAGACTTACCATGACGCTGTTGCAAGAATTGTAATAACGTCTGTTTTTGATCTTCAGTAATGAAGTCATCAGGCTTTGAGACGTTAATCCCTGCTTCGTTCAGCTGTTCGACCAAGCGTTCAGCTGTAATTCCGACTGTGCCAGCTAGGTCCTTAACCCTCATGTCACTCATTGGTTACTCCCCTGCATCTGTTTGTTCATTAGCAAACCACGATTCTCTGGCTTTCATGATAAGTGCAGCAGCTTGCTGTTCTTCCATACCACCTATTTCAACTAACTCATCGACGGCGAGTTCAGCTAAATCATCAAGATCAGTGATACCTTTACTTCCCAAAGTTAACGCGAGATCACGCGTCATCCCTTCCATATTTATCAGCTCTTGAGTTGGCTCTGCTGACTCCAGCTGTTCTTCACTTGCAATCGCGCGAGTTAAAAGTACATCTCTTGCTCTCGAACGAAGTTCAGCAACGATATCGGCATCAAACTCTTCAATGTCGAGCATTTCATGCTCTGGGACATAAGCCACTTCTTCAAGTGATGAGAAGCCTTCTTGGGCCAGAATTAATGCAACATCTTCATCGACATCGAGATCGGCCATGAAGGTTTTGATTAATTCGCCAATTTCAGACTCTGCTTTTTTGTCAGCATCAGAAGCTGACATCACATTGAGTTCCCACCCCGTTAATTGGCTGGCTAAGCGCACATTTTGTCCACCGCGACCAATCGCTTGAGATAACTGAGCATCTTCAACAGCAATGTCCATGCTATGCGCGTCTTCATCAACAACGATAGATAAAACTTCAGCTGGCGCCATGGCATTAATAGCAAATCGAGCAACATCTTCATCCCAAAGGATAATATCAACACGCTCTCCAGCTAGCTCATTAGTGACTGCTTGAACACGTGATCCACGCATACCGACACAGGCACCAACAGGATCTATACGTGACTCTTTGGCCAGTACAGCAATCTTAGCTCGCAAACCAGCATCACGCGCCGCCCCTTTTACTTCGATCATGCCATCACTGATTTCAGGCACTTCTAAGCGGAAGAGTTCGATTAATAACTCAGGAGCAACACGGCTGACGATGAGTTGTGGACCACGACCTTCTGGTCTAATTTCTTTTAAGTAACCACGAATACGGTCACCCGTTCTGAAACTCTCACGCGGGATCATTTCTTCACGTGGTAAAAATGCTTCTGCATTACCACCAAGATCCAAAGTCACATTGCCACGCTCAACACGTTTCACTGTACCGTGAATCATTTGACCGACCTTCTCACGATATTGGTCGACTACCTGTGCGCGTTCTGCTTCACGTACTTTCTGGACAATCACCTGTTTAGCAGTCTGTGCCGCAATACGACCAAACTCAACAGACTCCATAGGTTCGCGAACATACTCACCCACTACAGCATCAGGATTGCTTTCTTGAGCATCTTCTATTGTAATTTCTGTCTCTGGTGACTGATAGTCTTCATCTTCGACGATCAACCATTGACGAAACGTTTCGTAATTACCTGTGACACGATCGATCTGTACATGTGCATCCAATGCCATGTCATAGCGTTTACGTGTAGCCATCGCTAACGCCGCTTCAATTGCCTGAAAAATCACTTCCTTGCCCACGCCTTTTTCATTAGACATGGCATCGACAACCAATAAAATTTCTTTGTTATTCATCACGCCCCCAGTGGATTACGTAGCAGACCAAATCCAACTCAGTATTCAATATATTAACCGCTAATAATACGCTTGTTTTAGGCAACAAGTCTTGCTTTTGCTAACTTTGCCAAAGGCAAGGCATATACCTCACCATCCACTTCTATTAAGATCTCACCATCACTAAAGCCCTCTAATACGCCCTTGAAATTACGTCGGCCAGCGACAGGTAATTTCATTGTTATTTTGGCTTCAGCACCTTTAAATCTTTCAAAGTCCCGAGCCTTAAATAAAGGTCGATCAAATCCTGGGGATGATACTTCCAGCACGTAAGCACTTCGAATTGGCTCTTCTACATCAAGAATACCGCTCACTTGATGACTCACCCTTTCACAGTCTTCTATACCAATGCCTTGCTCAGCATCAATGTAGATTCGTAAGATAGGATCGGGGCCGCCCTGGATATATTCAATGCCTACCAATTCATATCCAAGAGTCTCAATGGAAGACTCAACAAGTTGTTCAATCTGATCAGTAATGGCCATAAGTATGTATTAAGCCTTGCGGCCTAAATCAATTCTCCAGAAAAACAAAAACCCCATACAGGGGCCCGGAATTCAAAATATTGTCATGCGGCTAATCTACACCGCTCTGCCATAAGCATCTGTGCTGGAACAAGCTTGCTTCCAGTACTGATTGCTCTCCAGAAAGCACAGAATATTAACAGAAACCTACCCGTCACAGCAACTTAAACTATTTATAGCCACAAACTCAGTTTTACTTGCTTCAACCACACAATCATGAATCAACTGACATTCATGCTATGAAAATTACCTTTATATCTTTCTTGGGAAAACTTTCATTCCTGCAGTCAGGTCAGTTTGTTTTCTGTAAACACAGGAAAAGGAACTCATGAAAATATCACTATCTCGTTTTATTCTTTATTTTTTATGTTCTATAAGTGTCAGCCATCCTCTCTCTGCTGACAGTGAACATGCTTCAGATTACATAGTGTTTAAAACAATAGAAGATGAAGATACTAGTAGTGACTGTACACAACGAGGCGGATTACGTATCTATGTTGAGAATATTCATCCAAAAAAAGTAATCGATATCAGTTTAGATCGTTATTTTTCCGATGTAAGGCAAGCTGGTCGCTCCATGTTTGCTCTGCAAAGCGGTCACATGCAAGCACTAGGCTGCAACGTTGTTATGGAGAGTCAGCAGCATTGGCAATTAGTTAATGCCACATTTATAGAAAAAGAAGATGCGATCAAGAGATACGGTGAGGTGTATTAACGCCCAATAAAAAAGCTCAAAACAACAAGTTGTTTTGAGCTTTTTATATTCTATTGGTAGCGGGGGCTCGCAACATTCGATCCCATACATTTTTGTTTGAAGCTTGATAATGCTGATCTGCCTCGCTAATTAAGTCTAAGCAGTGCTTCGATTTAATACTAGTCTTTTCAGTATATATCGAACCTGTAAAATTTGAGAGAAGCTGACTCGGCTAAATATCAATCAGAGCTGCGAATAAGCCTGACTTTTCCTTTTTGCCAACTTACTTTGCTAACGTAATATTTACCATCATCAAAAGACACTGACACGGTATAGCCAGGCATTGTTTTACTCTCTGATGTTGACCAGTAAGTGTTGTATTTGGGGTATTGCTCTGCGGGGAATACATCGTGCAGATATGTCGGAATAATAAAGTCTGGCTTACTCTCTCTGTGACCGCACCCGAGATTAAGGTCATACCTTCTGGCATCAGTGCCGTTAGAACAATGAATCAGTGACTCAAGCTCATCGGCGGCCGGTAAACGCCAATCAGAATAACCACCATAGGATTGCGCTTGAGCCACTTTTTGAGCCTCTTCTTTTGTAAGCTTGGTTGCCATGCCTGAACAGGTGTTACCGCTCCACATTTGCCCTATACTGCAACGCATCCACATCACATTATTGTCACGGTCAATGACAAGCCCCTCGTTAGTGACATAATCCCTTTTACTGGTTGAGTTCTTGATGACCGGAGTAGTTCTGGGTGCTGTGTTGACTTTCTTGGCTGCTTGCTGAAATGCTTGACTCCCAGCAGGGAAGTTCACTTTTTCCTTTAATTGTGATGGGTGATGTGATTTTGCTTCCGTCTTTGAAGCTGTCCCTTTATCAGTTGCATCTGAATCTTTGTCTTTCTTGGTCTCATGCCCTCTCAGCTGTTCAGCATACTGTCGTTTGGCTTTCGCGCGCTCTTTTGCAGTCATCAGCCTGACCAGGCGATAAGCCCCTTTATCATTGACGTCGGATTGGGACTTATTGGCGTTAACCTGCAGGTTTTTATCAACGTCAAACATAGAGACTTTGCCCGACAAGGAGCTCACCCCCCACTCTTCAGAATTAACGAGTGCATAGACTAACCGAGGGTTATTTGGGAAAAGCTCATGCACTTGGGCATAACGTGGCGTGTGTTCGCAACTGGCTTGATGCTCTTTTTCCAGATCGGTCGCTGAGCGGGTATCTGCCATACCGAAAAAGCCAGGATCAGTCTCGAAGAGGTGTCTTGCTGAAGGCCTAAAGACGCTGGCTGTTAAGCAGGCGGATAAGGACTTTTGCTCGGCCAAGCTCGGGATCCGCCACGGATGGCGCGAATTGAGCGGGTTGTACTCAGGAGTCAAGTCGTAGTAATCAGCGTTGTAACTAGCATAGGCCATTACTTTAGGCTGCCCCGAACACTGACCAGAGATGTAGGTCATCCCTACGGGACAACGCATCCAGAGCAGATTACTGTTGAAATCAGCCACGTACTGACCAAACTCGACCAGGCCAACATTGATATTTTCTATGAAGTCTCGCTCAGCATCCTGTTTCTGCTGCTCTGCCTTTGACTCTGCCTCTGCCAGTCGTTGATTATTCTCGACTTGCTCGTAAGCGCTTTCAGACATTTTTGCATCACTGACCAGCCTCACTAACTGCTTGTTCGTTCTCAATTCCAGCGTGAAGATATTTCGGTCATCTTTCACTTTATGAAAGGTTACGCTAGCTCCCTTGCGAGTTAAGTGGCCATCAATGGTATTTGTCCACATCTTGGTGTGAGCATGAGGGAAAAACACGGGATTTAAATGGGTCTTCTGGTAGTCCGAGCCGGGTAAATCCCAAACCTGGGCATCATAGAACTTGTCCAAACCATCAGTATAGGCACTATGGAGGCTAACTGCTTCAAAAACATTCGGGACACGCCAGTTGCTCAATCCACAGAGCTTCTGTTTGTTCACAGTATCAACCAATTCAGTCCAGCTTGCTTCGGCTGACTCTGCTCTGGCCAAATCTTTACGAGGACTGAAGCCTTTCGACGTCAATTTACGAAAAACAAAATCCACCCGGTTTTTTTTCAATGGACAGGGAGGATTCGGTTTTACCACCAAATGAATAGCGTTTTTGAGCATCCTGAACACCACCATCGGTGGTTTTTATTTCCCAGATTCGCTGTGAGTTTTGGTCCCACACACACGCCCACTCATTTGCATCTTCCGGCAACACCTCCCCCGTTTTACTGAGCTTTACAAACTGGTTGCCTTTGCCCTCATTAAGTAAATCCAATACAGGGGTAATATCGACTTTGTCATGTTTTTTGAGAAGGTCGATGACATCCTGGTGATGCTCTTCACTGGTTTTACTCTGGAATTTTTCTTCCTGATACTCAACGTACTGGTCAGATATAAACTCAACCACCATTGAGAGAAGAGCAACAGCAATCACAGCGAATGCGATTGGTTTTAGTTTTGGTTGGTGACCTTTTATTCCAATCCAGTGGGGATAGGTAACCGTCACGGCAATGAGTAAGGGGGATAGCAGACTAAAATCGTCAGCGAAAAACAGGTAGTCGCCTAACAAAAAAATTGCCATCGGAGCAAAAGCCGCGACTGAAATATATCCCAGTTTATTTTTTGACCAGGTGATAAATGGCAAGATCAGCAACTTCAGAATGAGGATAATGATGGCAATACTCAACGCCATCACGCCCCCCATTACCGCGAATACACTAAGTGAAAAGGTGTTGCTGGGGTTGTAGCCAAGCTGGATAATGAGTTTAGTCAGTCCATTGACGATAGTTTCGTATAAGCTTGGCATGCTTATAACACCCATCGCAGCCAAACCAGTTAAAACAAGCCACATTAACAGGCCGCGAAGCAGGGTAGACTTTTTATTCACCGCTCTCGATTCCATTCAAAAAAGCGTCAAAACTACCCAATAGGTCATAGTGCGTCAACAAGACGGTTCCTGGCTACTTCATTTCAGCCCTGTTTTGCATGGCGACTTGCGACAAGGTGCAATACAGAAAAACAAAGTGATACAGGCAGCTTCCAACACATACCAGAGCAAAAAAACGAATTTCTTCTAATTGAACATGCTGTTTGAAGCTCTTAGCTTCAACAGGTTCATTATTCATGAAGCTCTCTGTATAAAATGGACTAGTGTTTGATTAGTAACGGTTACTGCTTGTTAAGGCAGCAAATGCATACTTTATGTTCAATTAGAGCTAACGCTCTGAGAAGCGCTTTATCATGTTGCTCAGCTCGTCTGATTCATGAGCCAGAGACTCCGTGTTTTGATTAACTTTGGAGATATTAGTCACTACACTCTCGGCATCATGGCTCATATGAACAATATTCCGGTTAATGTCTTCGCTCACAGAGCTCTGCTCTTCAACGGCTGTGGCAATCATGGTGTTGAGCTCATTAAGCTTATCGATTTTATCTGCAATATCCCCGATTGAATTAATTGCATTCTCCACTTCTGTTTTACTCTGTGATGCACTAGTCTGGCTCTGCTCCACCTGACTCACTGCGTTAGCAACAGCCTGGTTGAGCTGTTCAATGAGCCTTGAAATCTCTTGGGTTGAGTCCTGTGTTCGTGATGCTAGTTGCCTGACCTCATCAGCTACCACGGCAAAACCTCTCCCTGCCTGCCCCGCTCTGGCAGCCTCAATGGCGGCATTCAAAGCCAATAGGTTAGTCTGCTCAGTGATTTCACTTATCACATTCACTATTGGGTTGATTTCACCGGCATTAACCTGCAATTGCTGAACCACTTCAACAATATTCTCAAATGAGGCCTCAAGTGAGGCGAGTGAATCAATGGCGGCTGTCGCTTTGATAGAACTATTTTGACTCAAGGTATCAACTGCGCCCGCATTGGTAGCAGCCTCCGCTGCACTTCTCGCCACCTCCTGAATTGAAGCAGACATCTCTGTCATTGCTGTAGCAATCTGATCTGACTGCGAGGCTTGAGAGTCAACAGATTTCTTGATGTTTTGTTGAGAGTGAAATGTCCTGTTTGCCTCAATTGCAATCTTTTCTGCTGTATCAGAGAGCCGGACAAGCACTGTGCGGAGTTTAGCATTCAAGAGCTTATTTGCGAGTGTGATTTGACTGATCTCATCCGTGCTCCCTGAGTACACATAAGCCATGAGAGGATTGTCAACCTGTCTCCGAGCCTCATCCACGGCAGCATCCAATGATGAGAATAGCCAGCGTTTAAAACCAAGGTGGGCTATACCAGCGATAACGACGGCGCCGGAAAGAGACACTAAAAAATGACCAAACTGCATCTCAAGACCAGCAAAGCTCAAAACAGCAATAAGTGAGTTGATTGTGTTCGTGATGTGGGACTTTGTCTTTATGGATAAGTTTTTCAGAATGTTACCTGAGAATTTCTTGCCCGCATTGATGCGTTTATATACCTTGTTTGCCCTGTCGATGTCCTCTTCTTGTGGCTTAAAACGCACCGATTCATAGCCGATAATTTTTTCACCATCAAAAACAGGCGTAACGTAGGCATCCACCCAATAGAAGTCTCCTGACTTGGCTCTGTTTTTGACCAGGCCCATCCAGTGCTTTTTGGCTTTGAGCGTGTCCCAGAGATCTTTGAACGCTTCAGGTGGCATATCTGGATGACGGATGATGTTGTGATTCACCTTCAGCATTTCATCAGCTGAAAATTGGCTGACTTTCTGAAATTCACTATTAAAGCTGGTGATGGCGCCCTTAAGATCTGTTGTCGAAATCAATGGGGTATCAAAACTGATTTCATTATCTGTAACCGGTAAATTTTCTTCATTTTTTGTCTCCTGCCATCATTAGGCTGACTTACCTAAAGCTATGACCCACTCTGTTGGCACAGTTATAAAAACGTCAGTAAAAACGGTCCTCTGGGACCGCTATTTTCGAAATCAAGCCTCAGCTAATGCCTGTCAGCGATCAGTGTATATACAGTGTCGACTTCAACTGGCTTGGCAAACAAATAGCCTTGAAATCTGTGACATCCCATCTCAATGAGTTTGTCTCTTTGCGCTTCAGTTTCAACGCCTTCGGCAATAACACTCATGCCAAGGCTTTGTCCCAACCTGATGATACTCTCGACAATAGCCTGGTTTTCAGTACTTTCCAGCAAGTCTCTTATAAAGGACTGATCAATCTTGAGCTCGTCAATGGGTAGACGTTTGAGATAGGCCAGTGAAGAAAAACCGGTGCCAAAATCATCCAAAGAGATACGAAGCCCCAATGATTTGAGCTTTTCCATTTTCTCGATGATGACCTTGTAGTCCTCGACGAAAATAGATTCCGTTAACTCCAGTTTGAGTTGACTCGCTAAAATCCCGTTTTGACTGATAGCCTCAGCTACCTTATCCACGAAGCTGGCTTGCATAAACTGCTTAAGGCTCACGTTCACAGATAAAATAAGCTGACTGAGTACTGGATGATCTGACCATGCTGCAATTTGTTGACATGCCGAAGATAAAACCCAGTCTCCAATCTGATTGATTAGTCCTGTTTTTTCAGCAACGGGGATAAACTCAGCAGGAGAAACGATGCCATCATCAGGATCTCTCCACCGGATGAGCACCTCGGCCCCTGATGGGTGACCGTCGCTCTCTACTTGTAATTGCATAGTCAGAAACAGCTGCTGAGGAATAGCCTCTCGTAGCTTGGTTTCTAGCTGGAATCGTCGGTTTACTCTGAGCTTCATGTCTTCATTAAAGAAGACAATACCGGTGGTATCCAGAATTTTGGCTTCATTAATCGCCATTTCTGCCTGACGTAATACTTCATTGGCAGCATTATCTTTTGGATGAAAAATGCTGATGCCTACCCGAATATCCGCCCGATACTGGAAGTCATCAACCATCACCGGTTCCGAGGTTTTTGCAATCATTAATTCTGCCAGCTGGTGGGCATTGTATGCGGCGTCGTCCATGTCACTTCCAATGTGACTGACAAGTATGGCAAACACGTCTCCACCGTACCTTGCAACAGCGATGTGTTGAGAAGCATCTGACAATCTGGCGCTTAACTCTTCGAGAATGACATCACCGATGCTATGACCCATCGCACTATTGAGCGCTTTGAAATTTTTCAGATCAACAAACATCAAAGCAGCATATTTACTTGTCCTGTCTGAAGACATGGTGACTTCATCGAGCATGGACATCATGGACTGTTTATTAGGCAGGTGTGTTAGTGTGTCGTAATGAGACAGGTGATCAATCTGCCTGCGAGCCTGTTTCAAATCACTGACATCATTGAAAGAAGCGATATAGTTGGTCACCACACCTCTGGCGTCTTTGACGACGTTAATTCGAAGCCATTCTGGGTACTCTTGACCATTTTTTCTTTTATTCCAGATTTCACCTTGCCAATAGCCTTTTTCATGGATGCTGCGCCACATTTCACGATAGAAGTCGGTGGATTGGATACCGGACTTCAGAATGGAGGGGTCCTTACCGATAACTTCATTCTGTGAATAGCCAGTGATTAAGGTGAAAGCGCGATTAACCCTGACAATTCTCTTACTGGTGTCAGTGATCATTTTGGCTTCATTGGAATCAAATGCAGTGGCAGCAATTCTAAGTTCATGTTCCACTTCTTTTTGCTTGGTGATGTCAATAACCACTCCGCTGAACCGCCTCGCTCTGCCATCAGCATCTCGTTCAGTACCAAGGCCTCGCGCCAATAGCCATTTCGTGTTGTGCCCGGGACAGGTCACACGATGTTCATTTTCGAACCTCTCCGTCAGCCCTCGTATGTGATCATTGACAGCCTTTTGAAATGGTTCCAGATCATCTGGATGGATAACATTTAGCCATGTTTCCTGGTGTCCAGCTTGTCCACCACACTGGTTTAACAAATCAGTCCACCTGCCGGCATAATCATAACGCTCTTTATCCAGCCGCCAGTCCCACACACCGTCCCCAGCGACATCAAGCGCGAATTCCCAACGCCGTTCAAGCTCTACCTGTCTGCGCACGGCTTTGCTGGAGTCATTCAGGTACTTTCGAGTCACTGCATACAGAAGAACAGCGGTCAGGAGAACGAAACCCCATCCCTTGATGACACTGATTATGCTGACTGTTTTGGCATCCAAGGATAAACTGTGCAAGATTCTGTCGGACAATAAAATCCATATAATGGATATACTGGCGTAGATAAAGGCAATTTTGAGCGCGCTTTTTTTGGTAGTGTGGTTAACTTTTTTCACAGCTTAGAAATTTCGATGAAGATTATTGAATACTAATATAGCGACCACTACCACGAAAAATGAAGCATTATTTGCTAAACCATGCATTCGCAATTTAAATATGCGGTCTTTCCGATAATTCAATCGAAACTTCGCTAGTACCAAACCTTTGTAGACTTGATTACTGAATTCTGTCAAAGCAGTTATTCGTGTGTTGAGAGTAAAAATTACTCAGACGCACAGAGCGTTCAATTAAGTATTGATAGAGAAAATCAAAGACTCAATTAATGACTTCTGAGTCTCGCACTCTCCAGTCAATGTGCAGAGGTGAAAATTACAAGCGTTGATGAATAACTAATGTTTCAAAGGTTTATCAGTAAAAAGCCACTCGCGAAGTTCTTTGTCGAATACAGGATCACGTCTTCGTATCCACTCTAACACCATCGCCGCATGCTCTTTTTCTTCATTCGCATTATGCTTGAGAATGGATTTCAAGTCATCATCTTTGCATGCATCAATGCGCTGGTTATACCAGTCAACCGCCTCTAATTCTTCCATTAGAGAGACAATCGCTCGATGCAAATCTCGTGTTTCATCACTGAGCTCTTGAACAGGTTCGTGATAGCCTTCATTCGACATTAAATATTCCTTGATAACTTAGTTGTGATTATAGGCAAGTTTGAAAATTAATCGGCCATAACACAGACTTTCTGAATAGCTTTTTTCAATCATGAAATTGCCACGTCTCGGCAAGATTAGCAGGCAGCGCAAAAGAAAAATAGTAGCCTTGACCAATGTCACAGCCCAAGTCTCGTAAAATACTCAACTGTGCCTGTGACTCAATACCTTCTACAACTACTTTCATCCCTAGATCATGGGCTAATTGAACAGCCGCAGCCACAATTTTCCTGATCCCCCGATCACGCTCAATCATACTGGTGAAGTGTCGGTCAATCTTAATCACAGTAGCCGGCAACCTATGAAGGTAAGCCAGAGAAGAATAACCGGTTCCAAAATCATCAATCGAAATGGCAACCGGAATATCAGCAAGCTCTTTCAACACCTTTACCGCATTGAGTGGATTTTTCATTATCACCGTCTCGGTGACTTCTAGCTCTAGCGCACTTGATGGCAAGTCGTGTTTATCAAGCAGCGATCTTATTTCAGCTGGAAAGGTCGGGTTCGTCAAATTATGGCTTGAAATATTGACAGCCACAGGACATGAGCGGTTAGCTGTAGTCCATTTTTTTACCGTGGACAGAGCTGTATCAACTGCCCAAGGCGTGAATGCGTGAATAAGCTCTGTTCTTTCTATCAATGGAATAAACATATCAGGAGCAAAAGTCCCCATTTTGCTGTCTTTCCATCTTGCCAGTGCCTCAAAGCCCACAATATCAAGCGTCTCAAGACAAACCTTGGGCTGGTAATACAACATCAACTCGCCACTGGACATTGCTGTGCGCATACTTCCGAGCAGCGCCAGTGATTGACGTAAATCACGCGCCATTTTTTCTGTGTAGACCGCTGACTGTACGTCGTTTTGGCGGGAAAACTCGATGGCAGCCTCTGCTTGCGTAATCACAACCCTGCTATTTTGCTCATGCAGATTGACGTATCCGATATGCACGACAAAGTGTATTGGAATACCCTGGTAAAGAATCGAGTCCTCAAAATGCGTCTTAAGAGATTGGTTCAATGAATCAAAGTTGTTCTGTGACTCTTGAAACAACACCGCTAACCGCTCTCGATGATAATGAAAGACATCAGCACCACTGGGGAAACTTTCAGCCAGACGCCCCCACAACTGCTTTATCAGTTCATCCGCGGCGTCATGACTGAATGTTGCGGCAATATCCTGCAAGTTTTCTATCGTTATTACGGCGAGACTGTTTTTTTGTTTCGAGTTGTTTAAATTATTGAGATGATCATCTAGCGCTTTCCACAGTGCGACTCGGCCAGGGAGTCCTGTGCCCGGATCTTTGTTTAGTGCTTCCCTGAGCGTTTTTTGTTGTTTTTTCTGAAAGTGGCTGTAATACGCTGTGAGAATAACAGCTATGAGATAAACACCTGACTTTAGCCATTCATTCTGGAGTATGTTTCCATAATCGGGACTTACAATGATGAGTGTGATTGACAAAAGCGCTATGGCAAATACTGCCCCTAACGCCCCCGCTATCAAACTCATGCCAAGCATGGGTATCAACATCAAGTCCATTAAGACTTGAGTTTGTATGCCTGTTCGCTCAAACAAGAGCGCAATCGTCATCAGTGCCAGCACCATAACAACAATGCACACTGTGAATCGACGTTGTTGTTTCTTACAGAAAAGTAGAGTGTTTAAAATCATCATGAAGCCATATGCTTTGTTTGTAAGCTATGCACTTACCGTTATATTCCTTCCAGCATCTTTTGCTTGATAAAGAGCATTATCAGCTCGCTTTAATGCTTCATTGATGTTCTCACCTTCAAACACTTCGCTCACGCCCACAGAAACTGTTTGTGTGATGCTGATGCCATCCTTGCTAATGGGTTGACGATGTACCTGTATCCTCAATCTTTCAAGTGCGGTAACCGCCTGATCCAGGTTAGTTTCAGGCAACATAACGACAAACTCTTCACCACCATAACGATATACCCCGTCTCGTGGCCTGAGACTGGCTTCAAAACGATCGGCTAAGACTTCCAGTACATAGTCACCAAAGCCATGACCGTAGAGATCATTCACTTCTTTAAAGTGGTCTGCGTCAACCATCGCCAGACTGAGGGGCGTTCCCTTTCTTTTTGACTGTGCAATCTCACGTAGAAGATCTCTTTCCATTGCTGAGCGATTTAATAGCCCAGTGAGCTCATCAACATCCGTCAATGACGCGGTTAAACCGGCATCAAAGCGTTCCATTGAAGTATCAAAGTCATGCATGGCATCTGCCAGACAGCAAAAGTGTGTAGTGTCTAAGTTATTCTCCATGGCTGCCGACAGTGCCTGAATTGCCAATGTCAACACTGAAGCTTGACGAGACTGGGCATGACTAAACAATGGATGCTTTCTGACATTATCTGGTGCTGCCCCCTCAAGCGCAGGCAATATATTCAGTCCCTGAACCAGCTCATCTATGTTGTCTGATTGAATCAAACTCGGAAATTGCAGATGTAAAAACAACTTCAAACGCCCAGCATGATGTTTGACAACCGCCCTATTGAAAACGGAATGCAGTATCAGCAGTTGATCGTCATCATCTTCCCGAGTTATCGGATCGTTCATGGATACTCTCACAGTTTTTAATTGCTGGCGTACAGTAATTATAGAGTAGTTTTTACTTGGTAAATGAACCACTTTCATTAAAAAATAATCAAGCACACCATCGAAGCAATATTTACTGATTCAACTCAAACTTGTTCTGGTGTAATGTTTATTCAACACAGGCGATGAGTTGCTGAATGGCTAAATGAAGGAGCCAAACTGATAACTATCGTGATTATTTGCGTTAACAGGGAAAAAATATGGCCAACTCTAATTCTAAGAAATCAGTCAAGTCCACGGTTCTAATTCCGGTGTTTCTTCCCGCCGTTATTGTTACGTTGCTGTTGGTTATCGGCACGATCAGCAACCCCGAACTGGCAGGACGGGCCTTTGATCAGACCCTGAGTTACCTGACTGTAAACTTCGGCTGGTTTTATATGTTGGCGGTAGCGTTCTTTCTGGTGTTTATAGTGGCACTCGCTATTTCTCCCTGGGGGCGTATTAAACTGGGGCCCGATCATGCGCTGCCGCAATACAGCTTCCCTGCCTGGTTTGCGATGCTGTTTTCGGCCGGTTACGGTATCGCTTTACTGTTTTTTGGTGTCGCCGAGCCGGTCCTGCATTATTCGACACCGCCACAAGGCGCACCGGAGACGATCGATGCCGCCAAACAGGCTATGCAGATCGCCTTTTTCCACTGGGGTTTTCATATCTGGGGTATTTATGGCCTGACCGGTTTGCTATTGGCTTATTTCGCTTTTCGTCATGGTCTGCCATTATCGATGCGGTCAGCTTTGTATCCGATTATCGGTGAGCGTATTCACGGTCCGATTGGGCATACCGTCGATGTTGTGGCGATACTGGGTACGCTTTTCGGTATTGCCACTACGCTGGGGCTGTCGGTGGCGCAGATCAACGCCGGTATGAATTACCTTTGGTCGTCTATCCCCGTCAGCACGACAGTTCAGGTGATTACCATTGCCTTTATTACCGGCCTCGCCATAATCTCGGTCGTCGCCGGTATGGATAAAGGCGTGAAGAGGTTATCAATTCTCAATATGGTGCTGGCCGTGGCGCTCATGAGCTTTGTGTTTATTGTGGGGCCGACCGTGAACATTCTGGAAACCTTCCTGCAGAACACCGGCAGCTACTTAAACAACATAGTCGAGCGAACATTCAATCTGCAGGCCTATTCCAGAAGTGACTGGATCGGTAACTGGACGCTGTTTATCTTCGGCTGGACCATTGCCTGGGCACCGTTTGTCGGTCTATTTATTGCCAAAATCAGCCGCGGCAGAACTATCCGTCAGTTTGTGTTCGGGGTTCTGCTGGTGCCGACAATATTCACCTTTATGTGGTTCTCGATTTTTGGTGACACTGCTTTACACATGATCATGAACGAGGGGTATACCGCGCTGATTTCCGAAGTCCAGAACGACACGGCAATAGCCCTGTTCAAGCTCTATGAACAGCTGCCGTTGACCTCGATCGTGTCATTTATCACTGTGATCCTGATCATGACCTTCTTTGTTACGTCTTCAGACTCCGGCTCTCTGGTCATTGACTCGCTGGCCTCGGGCGGCGCCAGCCAGACACCAGTCTGGCAACGTGTTTTCTGGGCTTCACTAGAAGGCCTGCTGGCCGCCGCATTGCTAATTGCCGGTGGTCTCAGTGCCCTGCAGACAATGAGCATTACCAGTGCCCTACCATTTGCCATCATTTTGATACTGTCAGCTATCGGTATGTGGCGGGCACTGATAATCGAAGGGCATAGAGAGGTCAGCCTGCAGGCACATATGCAATCAGCCGGGCCAGCCAGTAAACGGGGCTGGCGGCAGAGGTTGTCGGGACTGATTGATTACCCCGGCTACGATGAAGTGGCAGGTTTTATCACTAGCACTGTGCACCCGGCTATGCAGCGCGTTGAGGAAGTGATCAAAGGAAAAGGCTGGCCGGTAGTGGTCTCGCATGATGAAACTCATCACCGTGCCTATATTGAAGTGGTTTTGGAAGATCAAATGGACTTTATATACGACATCCGCATGCGGGCGTATGCACGACCGAGTTTTGCCTACCCAGAGCGGCCCAGAGAATCTGACGGGAATGAGCGTTATTATCGGGCCGAGGTTTTTTTACGGCGAGGTGGCCAGCAATACAACGTCTACGGTTACGAAGAAGAGGAAATCATCGAGGATATTCTGCACCAGTTTGAGAAGTATCTGCACTTTCTGCATATCTCACCCGGCATTTTGCCGTGGAAGATGCAGGAACATGACGATATGCTCAATAACAACGGCTCAATAGATCAAGCCTGATAAAGAGCGCTAAAAGCTATAGAAGTAACGGAAACCAGCGGCAAACATTTTGCCACCGCTGATACTGCTGTTAAAGCCTGCGAGTCCGTCCTGCTTGCCAGTCAGTGCCGCCGTTTCCTGTTCTTGATAGTATTCTGCAAACAAGATCAGGTCTTTTTTGATCTGGTGATCGATGCCGATATGGAGCACGGTTTCGCCGTAGGATTCCACATCTGCAAGCATCGCTTTGTAGGTCAATTTGCCATGGCGGTATTCGGTATAAATATTGTAGCCATCGGCGCCGTCGCCATAAAAACTGTTAGGGTTATCGGTGTAAGTAGTTTCGTATTTGAAGACTAAGCTCCAATTATCGAACTCTTTTGCAACAGATAAACCGTAGAGGCGATCTGTGTATCCATCGGCATTGCCACGATCATCCATGCCTATTCCCAGTACCGTGTCAAGGTAGCTATAAAGGGCGAAAGTCTGGATACGACGATCATCAATGCGTGATGGTGAACGTACGTTACCCGCTGCTGAAGAATAGGAACCACCAAAGCTGAAGCCTTTCATGGTTGGGCTCACGTAACTCAGCGTCTCCTTGACGCGGAAAGTGGTATAGGTGGCAAAGCCGCTGTAGAAGGTGCTGAACTGATCGACCGGATAAGTAATGGTGTTGTAGTAGGGCATCCACTGCTGACCGGCCACCCAAGTGCCTATCGGTGTTTCCAGACCGAGACGTGCTACCCGTAAATCTTCTCTGTCATCACGGCCGGCACCGCCCTGATCATAAGGGTCGCCGAAACGAAAATTGGCGGTATCAAACGGCACTTCAAGCTGACCAAAAATACGGTAGTCTTCAGAGAAACGGTAGGCTGCATTGACCCCGACGCGCGAGAAGGCATCGCGCAGACCACGATAATCGTTCATGCTGGATTGATTATCCGGGTGGACTGATTCCGCCTGCATTCGCAGAGATAAATAGGGGGTATAACTGAACTTCCCTGATTGTTTGGAGGTATCAGCCCAGCTTGATGAATTAAGAAACGGTGACAGCACTAAAGCCAACAGGTATATCGATTTTATGAGTATTGGATGAAGGATTGTTTTTTTCATTATTAAGAACCTGCATATCAACATTCAAGCCACTGTATCCGCTGTGATAACTCCTACCAGAGCACTTTGGTGACATTATTATGCCATTCAAGTCAGCCTAACAACTGATCTTGTTTGTTGATTCCTGTCAGAGCTCATAAATATCCATAAAACCGTCCTTAATACTGCTGTTGTCAAACAGAGCTTTTAAATGCACCCTGTCATTGAGAATTTATAAGATAACGGAGCACTGAATGAAAGTTGTCATTGTAGGCGGTGTTGCCGCGGGAATGTCTGCCGCAGCAAGAGCCAGAAGATTATCTGAAGACGCTGAAATCATTGTTTTGGAAAAGACACAATATGTGTCCTTTGCTAACTGTGGCCTTCCCTATCATCTGGGCAATGTCATAGAAGCACGTGATTCACTTTTACTGCAGACACCAGAATCATTAGCCGCCTCGCTTAATCTTGATGTCAGAACTGGGCATGAAGTCACTAAGATAATGCCTGAGCAGCGTTCACTCATTGTCAAATCATTAAGCAACAATGAACATTACCAACTTGACTACGACAAACTGGTTCTAACGCCTGGCGCCAGCCCAGTTACTCCAAATTTACCCGGCATTGAAAATCCAAAGATTTTCACGCTCCGAAACATTGAAGACATGGATAGAATCAAGGCCTCTCTTGATAAAGACATTAAAAGGGCTGTCGTGGTCGGTGCAGGCTATATAGGACTGGAAACTGCCGAAAACTTCAAACATATCGGCCTTGACGTCACTATTGTTGAGCATAACCATCAGGTCATGCCTCTATTCGACAAAGAGATGGCAAGGGACTTGAGTTATCACCTTCAGTACCACGGCATCAATTTAAAACTGGGACAGGCTGTTACAGCGTTTAGTGACAGTGGAAAAGAACTGGAAATCACGCTGGGTAATAATGAAAAACTCTCTGCCGATCTTGTCTTGTTGGCTGTCGGCGTCAAACCCGACACTAAATTGCTTAAGGGGACTCAAATCAAAATCGGACAAACTGGTGGTATCGTTGTCGACCCTCACATGCAGACATCCGTTGCAGACATTTACGCTGCCGGTGATGCAGTAGAAGTCACTGACCATATTACACAAAAACCTGCCCTGATTGCCCTTGCTGGCCCAGCCAATCGCCAGGGAAGAATTATTGCTGACCATATATTTGGAAAAGACAGTCAGTATTTAACAACTCAGGGAACAGCCATCCTCAAAGTCTTTGATATGACCGCCGGTCTGACTGGCGCCTCCGAGACCCGGCTCAAAGAAGCAAGCATTGATTACAGAAAAATCTACATTCATCCATCAGGCCATGCTGCTTATTACCCCGGAACGCACTCAATGCACCTCAAACTTTTATTTACACCTGTTTCGGGAAAAATTCTCGGCGCTCAAATCGTTGGCTACGATGGAGTCGATAAGCGTATTGATGTTTTTGCGGTCGCATTAAGGGCAGGCCTGACCGTGTTTGATTTGGAAAACCAGGAATTTGCCTATGCACCACCCTATGGTGCGGCTAAAGACCCTGTCAATATTGCAGGTTTTGTAGCTGCCAATCTGCTACAAGGTGATATTGATTTCTGGTATGCAGAAGAGTTTGATTCTATTAGTGACGGCCTTATTGTTGATGTGCGTAGCGAAAAGGAATTCAATACCTGGCACATTGAGGGTGCCATTAACATCCCACTGGCATCGCTGCGTCAAAAACTACAGAGCCTTCCTGTTAATTCCCCCATTTATTTGTACTGCCGGGTAGGATTTCGAAGCTACCTTGCAAACAGGGTTCTGGTTCAATCGGGTTTCAAACAAGTTAAAACACTGGCTGGCGGCTCCAAAACTTTCTGCAGCTTCCATAAAACACCACTTTGTACAGGAAAACCAGGGTTACCGTTTGTTGCCCATGCTGAGGATTTGTTGGCCCAAACCAATATTATCGGGGATACTACATGACACATCTGAGTTGTGGTGTGGGTATCTGTAGTAAATGCCGCAACAAGGCTTTATCTATCGGGTATACCCGAAAGTATCCTTAATTAACGAATCAAAGTAAGTAAATTAAACTTGATTTCAAGAACTATAAGCTGTCTGAAAGTATAGTGATGATAGGCAATAATACTGACCGCCCGTCACATCTCGGCTGGGTCTTTTATCTTTCGTTGATATTACTCGGAGGTTTCATTGCTATAGCAACCCTACTCCCAGTGACATTTTCACAGTCTGTAGAGTTTGCTCTAGACTTTACCACTACTCACTTCGGCTGGTTGTATTTATTTGTCACGACCGGCTTTCTGTTTTTTTGCATCAGCATAGCGTTGTCCAGTTTCAACATGACTGACTATGCCGAAATTCGGCTGCCAGATAAACCGTTTTCGCCCAGACTAACAGTCAGAGACACCCTGCTCTGGCACAAACTTGAAAGACAATTTATTGAGGAAGGACTGATGATGCCTGCAGCTAAAAGTAAAGTGGTTGTGACACATCATGCCTCTTCCCTAGGATGCATTCCGTTGCATGAACAATCTGATTTGATTTCTGCGGCCTATGCCAGCCGACTTGATAGCTTGATTGAAAATCATCAACCAGATGCCTGGATTTACGGCCATGTGCATGGTGAAAACTCATTTAATATTGGGACAACCAGAATATGTCGTCACGCCAGAGGCTATCCTCACCTGCTGACAGTGAAAGACACAGCTTACCAACCGGCTGTCATTCATATCGATGAGAAGCCGTCTAGTCAGACCGAATGATACTCATTTAAGGATGGTGTCGATGACGAAAGGTGATAAGCAAAAGAAGACGCCAAAACAGACTGACCGAGGACCTGAGTTTGAAGCATTTTATAAAAAGCTTACCTCCGAGAAAGTCACGAAAGCATCGGATAGATTATTTTCAGCCAGTGAAGAGGACTTAAAGAAAGCATTCAAGCATTTGAGGATTAAGCCTTGAAGCTGTTTTCTGTTTCTAAAAAGCCTGCTTACGAAGAATATACCGCTGCCTTTCCAATATTATTTCCGGCCCCCTTCGAGATAAATTATCGGAATCTTGGTAGGACATGAGTGTAGTGGTCAACTAATTCCGG
>NZ_DDNT01000004.1:0-156956 GCF_002341285.1 Methylophaga sp. UBA2513
TTTGTAAATAATTCATTCACCTTATTTATCATCATGATCTAACCTTGCTTTTCTAGTTTCTCTGATGATGTGGTGGAATTTTTTTATTGAGTTTAGGAGTTTGAATTCTCTAGCTTTATCAAGTAAGTCCTGGTCAACTTCAAAGGTACTGCTCAACAGTTGGTCAGCACCTTTTCTCTCATTCAGTTCAAAGTGGACTGTGTCTAAAATCGGATCTTTAGTATTCGGTAGTGGTGTTTGCTTGGGTTTCTGGCCACTGTCTACTCGTGCCCAATAGCCAACAGGCGGTCTAGGAATATGATGCTTGATGCACTTCTTGGCTAATCCCTTATCGCTCAGATGAAACTCTTTCGCTAATTTGCTCATCGGCTTTGACCAAACAAGCTCATAGAGTTCAGTTCTGGTCATCTCAAGTCTTTCTGTCATATCAGTACCTCTTCAAAAGTCAGAAGTTCTAATGCAGATTACCCGCCCTCAAATTGTAGAGGTGGAAAGTATTCAGACCACTCCCCCTGGATTAATAAACCAGACTCTAAACAAAACGGAACAACCCATAATTTAAGATCATCTGAGTAATTAAATTGACCAACAGGCAAAGTAAAACCTGAATGCTTTGGATAGATAAGCATCATGTGGCCTTGTCCTAACTGGTAACGATAACCATAAGCAAGCATTTGATACATGTCTGCCTGGCTGACACCGTATTTATTCTCACTGGTATTCAAGCTCTCGTTAATCAGCTTCCACTTCGTATCCAGTACATGAGAGGTTTCGCTCCCCCACAAGAGAATATCTGGCTTTAATTGGAACCACCTAGTTGGCTCGGCTCTTCCCGATGGTTGATGACTGACAAGGTATTTTGACTTCGCCTGTTCTTGTAATCTTGCTGGGCTGCGAAGAGACTTTCTTAGGCATTGGACCACATACTTTTCGAACAACTGCTCCATAGGGAAAAGTAGCGAAATGCCTCTGTGATTGCCTTTCTGAAAAATAGGGTTCAATTTCTCCAAAACGAGCACGCACCATGGTTTGATGTCAGTGTATGCCTGCATTAATTTTGAATGAGTCCATGACTCTATGAAATGCAGTGGTTTGGTCAAGGACTCAATGTCTTCCAAATAGTGATTAAGCTCATTCGCTAGACGCCAGTTCTCGTTGTCCTTTGTGACTTTTAGTGAGTATTCTAGTGCCGTCTTGATGAGTTGGTTTTCTACTCTATTGGGTGAGAACACATCGTGACGAATATGGAATTGATGCGCCTTGTTAGCAGGCTGACGCTGTTGGCGAGCGACATCCAACTGACCGCGTAGGTAATAGCTTTCTTCTTCTACACGCTCATAATCAAATCTGAACCCGAGTTTGACGAGCTTCTTTAATTCACCCAAAAACTGAGCCAATATCCACTCATGAATCGGGCGGTCCGTTCTCATCAGATCCGCAGGTCCTATCTCACGACTAGGCAAGGCAAAGACTGAAAGTAGCATTCGTCTTAATAAAAGACGGTCCTTCTCTATATCTGAAGAACCTTGGCTAGTCTTTGGTAATACCTCTATTGACTCACCATTTGGAGTTTCTATGTAACCTACAAAACTGCCAAGCTTCAGAGTATCAGGAGTTTCATATTTCCAGACTTTCGCAGATTGTTCTGAACCTCTTAACTCCCTCGTTATCCAATTAAAGGTTGTCTCTGAGATCAGCCCCAGATCAATTGATGGTACATGCGAAATGCACTTAGTCAGCCTCGCATATTCTCTTACCTGCACAGGCATAAGGACTATTTAAAAATACCCAAGTAAGAGCGCGGGTTTGAGAAAGCTGATTTATTTATCAGATATCGTCGATCCTGAAGCGTATCAAGGACTTTGTCACTGAAAAGCTTACCAAGATCACTATCACCATTTTGTAGGATGATGAAACGTTCATCCTCGTTTTTATCTATGTCGTTAAGCACCCAACTGATTCTTTCCCAATCTGCAAAAAAGTACTCCTGAAGTAAGGGGATTATTTTCTTCTCAAAAATGTAAGCAAGCTTTTCTTCTTTCGAGGAGCCGTCGGATTCTCTTAATGGCCAAAAATAACTGTGTCCGATGAGGTGGTCTCTATCCAAAAGAACATCGATCCGATTATTGATTGTTCTAAGTAAATCGCCAACCTTGAAACCGTAAACTTCAACTTCATCCAGTAATTCTGGTGCTGGCATGAGCTCAACAAAAGAAAACCTTCTTCTCAAGGCGAGATCGATGTGAGCAAGCGATTTATCTGCAGTATTCATTGTTCCAAGCAAATACAGGTTGGAAGGAACAGAGAACCGCTCTTTTGAGTATGGAAGCAGAGAACTTCTGACATCTTCCCCATCCATGCGTTTATCGGCCTCAATGAGCGTAATTAGTTCGCCAAAAATCCTGGAAATATTGCCTCGATTAATCTCGTCAATGATCAAAACATAGTTTGGCTTTTTAGAATCATGGCGCTCAACAGCAATCTGATACCCCTGTTCATGAATGGCATTTAAAACACCATCCCAATTCATCCGGTCTAGGGCATAAACAGTTTTCTGAACAAGTCTGGTTCCTTGGTTTAGCTCTTTAATATCCAGCTCTATATCTTTCAGGAGCCAATTGACCGGTCTACAGTGAGCAAATTGAGTCTCTCCAGGATTGCTCTCTGCATCCTCATCAAAGAAATAATCACCTGTCACAACACCGACCGCTTGAATCGTTGATTTGTCTCTCAAGCAGAGGAGTATGTCACCAACCTCAATATCTTCAGAAAAGTTTCGAATCGTGTTTTTGTTCTGCTCAGAGAGCTTTTCCCAATAATCAATTTGCTCAGACGATCGCTGTTCTGTTTCTAATGAGAGATCTCCCGTATCATTCCAGCCGATTCTAGCCTCACCACTGTTGAGACAGGCTGTTCTGATTGCATGTTCATCTTTTTTCCCGATTGATATTTTCCAAATCTTTGGTGTTGCGGAGATGCCTAACTGCCTACCTGAATCAGTCGCCTTACTTGCTTTTTCTGCTATTCGTTTGAAAACACCATTTTCAATTTCATAACTAATATTTGAAGATTCTTCATCCGTTTTAGCTCTGATCCCTTCGATGAAATCCTCATAAGAAAAGCTTTGATGAAAGGTCGTAAAAGCGATTCTTCCCTGAAGGACCAATTCGTCATATTTCTCTTTGATCTCATCCCTGGGTGCTGGCCCTTTAACCATGCCATGATGCATCAATTGCTCATACCAATCCGGCTCAGCTAATTGAACGGCAAGCTCTGTGGTCGCATAAGTCTTACCCGTTCCAGGGGGACCATAGAGAATTTGATTCAATTCTGCAGGGAGATTTTCCTTAGTACTCGCTTCCATTGTTGTTTCCTTGGTGATTTTTTCTTCATACCAATCACAAAGCTGTTCTAATTGTTCCAGTGAAGTCACTGTCAGAAGATATGCATCATTGCCTATAGAGAGTGATGGTGCTCTTTGCTTGAGATGATGATTTCTGCTTTTCTCTGGCATGTAATGCTTTAACTCACCATCAAAAATAGACTTGCTGGGCATCTGGGAGAAAAATATCTTTGCACTTCTGGATGTTTTGGGGTCAAGCGCAAGCTCTTTCCCATTTTCCAGTTGTACTGCAAATATATGTTGAGTGGGTTTTGGGCTGTCAGGATACCGATCTATGAGGTGGCTGATCGCACTCGCCGCATTAAAAGGATTATTTCTGTTCTCCAGCCAGGCTTCCCTTGAAATCTCAGGAAATGATTTATCTGGAAATCTATCTCGAACTTTGTCCAAACACTCAATGTAGGATCCCCAGCTCTGATTAGGTTCTGGAATGGAGTTTTTCTCCAACCATGGTCGTGTCTGACTGTCTATTGGGAGATAGGTCTCAGGGTAGGCATAAAACAAACATTGGGTTAACTTTGCGAAGCCAGTATTGGGTACTGTTAGCGCTTGATCAAAACGATCGGCTCCAATATCCCTGGTTTTGGCTTTGAAAAAAACTTTCCAGAGAGTCTCCACCATATCTGGTGTTCTTGTTCTTTTATAAGGGAAGAGCCAGGCCCTTAATGCTTGTGCTGAAGGGACGCCATCAAAATCTTCTGGAGCTACAGCATCGAGATTCAATTCTTTAATTAAGGATTGAAAAATTATTAGACGCTTTTCTTCCCCTTGTTTCATCAGCATGGCGAAGAATGTGAATGGATCCATTTCCGATAATCTGGACTCTTGTTCAGAGTTGTCTCGGTCTATGAGTCCGTTTTTCACGCCAACAGACTCAAGAGTATCGATAAGATTTGATTGATGGTCTTGCTGCGTTTCCAACCATTCAGAAAGAGCACTGAAAGCTGGAATCCATGTAAATTTCGACACGTAAATCCTTATACATTTGATGAATCAGGCTGAAAGCTTACCAGAAACTTTTTCGCTCACCACATAATCAGGCCAATTTTTTACAACTGACTTTTCCCCTGAATCAGTATCATTTCTTTGATGAGATATGAACCCGAGTACGATAAAGCTTGGTGGACATTTATCGGAGAGAGAGGTGTGATTGATGCCTGTGAGTCGTTTACATTAAAGGTTCATTTCCTCAAAAGCTTCACCCAGAGTTTTAATATTCCAATTACGCTGCCGCAACTTGTCTTTATCCCGGTAGGTCATCACGACTCCCTCCATGGCAGAAGGCCAGGCTAATTCCAACAGAACTACTTCACTTCCCAGTTCCACACGGTATCCGACCTCCGGTAATTGTTTTCCTTTTTTTTGGTAGAACATGAGCAGTCCATGCAGTGAAGAATCTGACATATCGAGGACTGTTGACCAAGTCAGTTCATCTAGTAGGCCTTGCTCTTTTCTAAGTAAGGTTATAGTTTGCATATCACTTTGCTTAATAAACATTTGCTCATGGAGTGGCTGTTTACGATGACAGTCAATGCAAAGTGCTTGCAGGTTTTGTTCTTTGTTATTGTGCTTGTTTCCATCCATATGGTGCGTATGCAACAGCTTTTTGTGTGAATTTAAGTCCAGGCTGCAACACTCGCAAATGAATGATTTTTGTTTTCTGTAGGCTTCAGAAACGTCTTTCCAATCTTTGGTATAACCAGTTTTGTTGTTATTTGAAAATTTCTTGGGCAAGTGAGGAAAGACCGTGCTGTAGGTCGAAAAAAAATCATCAATCGTAAAATTTGAAAAGATTTTCCATTTGCTTGAACTGTTACGGTAATTTTCGTAATTGAGAAAGGCCAGACAGTTTTTACAAACTTCTAGCTCTACCTCATCATCAACGTCTTTGCCTGTTATTTGTTCGGTACCAAAGACTCTAAACAACCCTGAGAGATTATTCGTGACGCTGTATCTGTCAAACCGATTTTTTTGTCTCATTGACTTGAGCGTTTTGCAGTCAGCCACATGAAACTTCCTGCCTTTAGATGGATCCTCAATAACTTCACTTATCCTGAAGCTTTGATCAGGTATGAAAAGTAAGACTTGCCGTCCTTCTACACTCAATATTCCCTGAGAGGTATCAAGCTCATCGAGTGTAATTGATTTACCTTCGTTAGAGCTCAACTCCTTATCGATATCAAACTCTATGTCATCAGTTTGTGGGTTTAGGTGAAACTCATTTACGATCTCAGCACCCATTGCACTCACAACTTTCCATAGATGGGATAGGTCTACATCGAGTTTCACGCATCCACTTCCAATATCTGCTTGATACGAATATCAGCGTTAGTTATGACTCTGAAAGTGACCCTTCGTGATTTATCTTCATTCTCCACACCGTTTTCATAAATGGCTCTGGATGAGGAAAGACCAACTGCGGCGATGTTCTGTTTAATCCAGGGCTTGTATTTATCCTCCAATTCGGTGAGGTTGTATACATAATCGAGAACTGAGCGAGTACGACCTTGTGATAGTTCCATATTCAAGAAGTAAGCTTCGTTATTACTGACAGCGTTATTCCAGATACTACTTGTATGACCTTCAATCCTCACTTCATTGATCGATTCAGAAAATTTATCCAAAGTCTCCATATACCTTGGGAAAAAATCACTCAGGATGTATTTGTATTCTTCTTTCAAAGCAATTTCGCCGTTCTCAAACAACACATCCGGTGATTTGAAAGTGAACGTAATTGTTTCCTTATCAATTTCTGCATTCCATTTATCTATGTCATTATCAAACTCCCCCATCAAGGCGTCGTATATTGCAACTTGTGTGTCCTGATAGGCGACCGCTACTTTTTTTATTTTGTCTCTCTCAATGAATGCATTCCTCATTAATGAAATAGCTATGAACAGAAATACAATCATCAGCCCAGCCATCAAATCTGATACTGACAGCCAGTGAGAATCTTCAGTGTGGGATGAATCGTTGTGTCCACTCGAAAACATTAGTATTTACCATTGTTGGCTACGACACTTTGCATTTGTCCCACTAACTGTTGGTAATCGTTAGTGAACTGTCCGCTAATACTTGTAAGAGCCCTCCCCATCTCCTGCATGACACGGTTAACTTCTTCCTGCATAGTTCTGTCAATCATACTCACCTGTTTCTCAACTGATTCCCCAGTATCGTTGAGAGACTTTTGTATTGTCTCAGATAGACCATTCAACATCTTTTGCGCCTCTGATGCATGATGGCTTGTGGTGTTTCTGATGGACTCATCAAGTCTGTTCTGAATATCTTCAATCTGGTCACGAAATGCTTGTGATGTTTTGTTTGTCTCGTCAATCACACTCTTACCAGCAGATTCAATTTGAGTGGTAATGGCTTTTGAGCCCTCTGATATATCTGATATGAGAACTCTTAACTCTGAACTAAGATCCCGAATAGAATCTTCCATGAGCTCTTTTGTATCAGAGCTGTTTTTACTGATGTAGTCTGAAGATGTCTGCAGTGACTCATTGACGCGTTGACTGTTATCTACGAACACTTGAGCACCATCATTTATGGCTTTTTGTAATTCTGCACTGCTCTCAGTTAATCCCTTGGATAACTCACCAGTTGCATCATTGACTCCCTTCAAGGTGAGGTCAATCTGATCACGGATCTGAGGTACAGCATCAACAGCTCTATCACGTATGTCTTTGAATGCCTCCAAATGCCTAGATAACTCCTCAACTTGGGTCTGATTAGTTTTAATAATCGTATCCAGATGTTTCATGTTCGACGGAATATTCTCGGTATGAGTCTCTATGCTGGCGACGGATGTCTGAGTAGCAGTGATTGCTTTAACACCATTGTCGTATTGCTCGCGCATGTCTTGGAGTTGGGCTTTATAGTTTTCTTGCCACTCAACTAATTCATGCACAGCCTGGTTTAACTGTTTGAAATTCTCACCAAACTGCTCAACAAGATTATTGTTAAAGTCTGTAATAACTTCTTTTAATGCACTTATAACTTGCTCTGTGGCAGATTTAGACATCATATCTGCAAAGTCTTGAAGCTTGATCCAAAGCTTACTCTCGAACTCAGAAAAAGCCTCGGACTGCTTTTCTACATGTGTGTCTATATTTTCTAAATTCTTGAGAGCAGCTTTACTATTGTCGTTGATGTCAGAACGCATAAGCTTTAGCTGTCCAATAACACTACTCTCACTCTCCTCACCAATTGTGCGGGATAGGCTATCAAGGGATTGCCCCTGAGCTTCTATAGCAGCGAGTACTTCAGCAGGACTGACACTATCAGAGCTTCTTTTCGTACTTTTTTGAAACGCCATTATTATTGGAACAGCGACGCCTCTATAAATTAAAGACCAAGTAATTCCCCAAAGACTAGTGATGAATGCGGTTTTCATACCGGCCAATAGTTTTTCGATGCTGCCATCGATATTGGCTATTTCAAATCCCATCAGACCAATGACTATCCCGACGAACGTACCGAGAATACCCATACTCGTAAGTAGTGTAGGAACGAAGCTTGTATAGTTACGGAGTCTCTTAAATACCAGTGCGACAACAGCAACAATAAAAGCTGCGAGGATGGCATAGAGAAAAAATGAGGTTACTCCTGCAATTTCTAGGGAACGCAGGAAATTTTCTAAGTGTGATGACATTAGCCATTCCTTGATGAACTGTTACTCAGTTACCTGAATGGCTAGCTATCCTGTCTTTGCAGAGCGCCATCCTAGCAATTAAAAATGTTAACTCTATCGCAATAGTGACTGTGACACAATTTCAGCCACTTTCCTCATTGCTTACTTTTAATGATTGAATAGTCACCGATTTGCTAGACACCTTTCAGCCATTCAAAATGGCAATCAGAGGGGTGCAAATGAGCAACAAACGTTATCCCTGAGAATTTAAAATCGAAGCCGTCCGTCAAATCACAGACCGAGGTTACTCAGTAGCTGATGTATCACGTCGACTTGGCGTCACGGCGCATAGCCTTTACGCCTGGCTCAAGAAGTAAGGTCCGGAAGCACCACATTTTCAGCAACAAGCGGATGCCGATGCTGATATAAAACGCATCCAAAAAGAACTGAAACGCGTTACAGAAGAGCGAGACATCCTAAAAAAAGCCGTTGTAGATTCAACCTGTCAACGCAACACGTTTTTCAAACGATTCCAGCGTATTTGGCCGGTCAGGAAATTGTGTCGGTTGCTGGATGTTCACCCCAGTGGTTTTTATTCCTGGCTCAAAACACCCAAATCAAGCCGGGCGATAGCTGACCAGCGGTTATTAGGGCTTATTAAACAGTTCTGGCTAGAGTCTGGTGCGGTGTATGGCTATCGAAAGATTTACAGCGACCTACTCGAATATGGTGAGCATTGTGGTCCGAACCGCGTGTTGCGTCTGATGAAACAGGCAGGCATCAAAGCGCAAGTTGGGTACAGAAAACCTCGCTCATCAAAAGGTGACCTGCCCCCTGTCTTTAATCGAATCTCAGCTTAGTAATGCCCGTGGTTTGTGAATTATTTTTCTCGAGTCGATTGGCCGCAGCAAACTCCAATGGCGTTTGATAGCCAAGGGAAGAATGCGGTTGGTTTTCATAATCTCTCCCAGAGAGTACTTAGAATGGATAGAAATATCTCTACAGTGGTATATCAGACTCGATTTTTTTCCTAACGGTTGAAATAAACATTTTTCTTCAAATATATCGGCACGTTATCCAACATCAACTTTTCTGAAACTCTCAACGATTAATCTCATTTTTTATGAAATTCGATGTAATATTTATGAATCGAAAGTGACGTAACCCTTTGATTTATATATTTCTCAACGCTGTCATTATCTCAACTTATCTGAGATCCAACGAAAAAAGCCGACTTTTATGTCGGCTTTTTGTTTTAGTGGTTGCTAATGGAGTCTGACATGATAGAAGCTTTGTACGGAGTTGAGTTTGAATCAAACATGAATGATGCTGGGTATGGAGTTGTAGTACTAGAAACTGAACGTATTCTTGGCGGAGATTCTTCATTTGTTTTTGTAGGTAATTATAAGCTCGAAAACGGAATAATTAAGAATTAAGGCCGAAGTCAAATGTACTAATGATAGAAAAATACTCCAATCTATATTCGGTGATATTGACGAATTTACGTTAAGCTTATCGGGAAAACCTCAACGTAACGAGTTCATTCTTCAGGGATATATGATTGAAAATCCAGCAATGAAAATTGGAATCAAACTAACTCGAAGAGCAGAGCTCCCTTAAGCTTTTCATATGGAATGGGAGCTATTTACCAAACTTATCATAGCGATGGCTGCTATTTTTACCGCAGGCAAGGTTTTATTTGATGTTTTTCTTGTGGAAAGAACAAACTACAGGGAAGAGTATAAATTTGCTAAAGAGTTTATAGATGAGACAAGTAAAGAAAATCTCCATCCATATACTCTAGGCAAGGGCTATCAGGCAATTGCGGGAACAACCACAGTAAAAGCAAATGAAATAGAGTATATTTTATCTCTCGAAAATCCTATCCAATGCATCAATGATTTTGTTTTATCCAAGCAACTTTTTGAAAGATCGGATACAGATGATGATTTTAAGCTTATATTTAAAGACAAATATAAATCTGACCTCTCGAGAGATTGGAGAAAGAAGATGTACTTATTTCTATATTTTATCTTGGCATTTGGAGCGTTATCACCCTGGATAATTTCATCGGCACTTGAATTAGAAATTTCAAAAATTATTTCTTTATTGACTTTTACTGTGCCTGTACTTGGTTTATATGCATGGATGTCACTGCGAGCATATAGCAAGCTCCTTCGAGGTGAGCATATTTTTAATATCCAACAACATTCTTCAGCCCGTAGGTTGGGTTGAAGAATGAAACCCAACAAACACGCCTCAAATATCTAAACAACTCTCATATCATCAAAATGTTGGGTTTCGTTATCACTCAACCCAACCTACAATAATGGTTACTTTTTGTTTCACATGGATGGTGAACAATGCAATATCGACGCAGCTTTGTGGACGGTGGTACCTTTTTCTTTACGGTCACTTTATTGGAACGCTATAAAACGTTATTAACGGATAATATCGTTCTGTTAAAACAATCTTTCCAATACGTCAAACAAGCTCATCCATTTAACATCGATGCCATTGTTATCTTGCCCGATCATTTACATACCATTTGGACTTTGCCTGAAACTGATGCTGATTTTGCAATGCGTTGGCGATTGATTAAATCGACATTTTCGAGAGGCTTGCCCAAGGATGAGCATATCAACAAAACCCGGCACTCGAAAAATGAACGCGGTATCTGGCAACGTCGATATTGGGAACACTTAATTCGTGACGAAAAAGATTATATAAATCATGTTAACTATATTCATTACAATCCGGTTAAACATGGTTATGTCAATCAAGCCATCGATTGGCCTTATTCCAGCATTCATAAATTTGTTCGTGATGGAATAATTGATAGAAACTGGGGATATGATGAGAGTGTTGATATGAAAACATTTGGTGAGAGAAATTGAGTTTTATACCCTCCTTAGACATGTTGGGTGTCGTTATCACTCTACCCAACCTACAAACAAACATTGATATCTTTCGTAGGTTTGGTTGAAGCATAAAACCCAACAAATGCCCCCTCAAATAACAACAAATTACTTAAATCATAACTTGTTGGGTTTCGCTATAGCTCTACCCAACCTACAAGTACGTTATTTATCTTTTCTAATTAGATAACTATCTAATAAAGGCCAGATTTCTACTTTGTTGTTATATAGAGCGACTTTCTTATCATTGGCTGAGATAAGAATGCCTTTTGCAATCACTAGATTATTTTTACTGGTATCGAGCAAATAAGTGCAGCGGCCAACTTTTTCTTCACTCTGGCAACCTGATTCTACAAATATTTTCATTTGTTTTTCGGCATCTTGCTGGCCTCGTTGATAAGAAAATCCCACCAAAACTAATACGATTGAAACAATAAAGATGGGATAGGCTAACCACGAAAAAAGTTCATTAATCATCCCTCCTAATTGACTCCACTGCCACCGAGTGATGGTTAATATTTTTCTACCTTGATTTTCCTTGCTCAATTCTTCAAAGAACCAATCTTTACCATTTTCTTTAGCATGTCTTGCAAACAAAATTGCTGCTACACCACTAACCACTAGAAACACAAAGAAACCAAGAAAATAAGGCCATTTAGAGAGTAACCACCCTGCACCTAAAACACCGATGTACCAACTTTCTACCAAGACATCAGACATGTCTTTATCTATGAGTTCGTGACTTAATCCAAATGCAAAAATATGACCAATATGATAACTAAAGCCAGACAACAAAATACATGGCACAACTAGCGCTACCGCTGTTGCAGCTAACTTTAATAATCCCTCAATCTTTTCCATACATATCCCTGTTAAGCTCCACACACTTTTATATATTTGCTAGAAAGCCAAGCATAATAAATACAAGATAGGTTTGTATATTTAAAAGTGCACAAATCAAAGAGCGTGGCTTGGGTAGAAGCATGAACCCCAAAGAGCCTATCGAGGTAACGTCACTTGATCGAAGGTATGAGTTTTTCCCTGATTACTGCACGCATCTCAAAATAGCTGAATTAGATAGTATGCTAAACGCTTTTTAATAGCGGACTCCACATATGAAATGGCTACCTTCCCTTCTGGTAAGCATCCTATCTTCATTTCTCATCACCCAACAAGCACAGGCAGATACCGCGTTACGTTTAAACAATCCTTGTGAAGTGGCTATTGGCTATCTACTAGAGCCTGAAGCGGTTAATGAAGCTGAACTTCGTTCGGTTGTGTCAGCAGCTTTTCAGTCTTTACCTGTGACATTAGCTGAGCGTGATGATGCGAGATTAATTGTTCGGGTTGAGGAGCATGCTGGTCGTTTCCTGCTCTATGCAGACTTTCATCGACATGTGTTTTTTCCTGTTGATGACTCCATACAGAGTACATGGGGCTATGTATGGGGACGTTACGCCAAAAATATTATCAACGTCCGTGACATCAATGATGATTTAGCCTTTTTTATGCAAGAGTTTTTGCATCATTACCAACGGGCAAATAATCTCGACCACTGCTCTTGAACTCAATGAACAAAATTCAAGCATTGAAATAGCGAGACCAAAACCAACTTGAATTGTTCAATAATAGTATCGATATGAAAAACCATTACTGGAACTCTATGTTGGCAGGACTTTCACTCAGATGACTTTCCAAATATTTACTTAAACTTCAAGCCCTTTTTCTCAAGAAACGCTCTCATATGTGGACGCATTGGCTTGCTCATCATCGTGGCTATTTGATGTGTCCAGGTTTCATCACGCGAACCACTGGATCGGTTTTGATAGTAGGTTTTGCACGTTTCATTGTACTGTCCAAGTTCTAATTCATCTTCTTGATAAGACTCTTCTTTCAAAACGACATCGACAGGTAGCCTAGGCTTTTGCTCAGGCGCTGCAGCCGGATGACCAAGACACATGCCAAACACTGGATAAACTTGCTCAGGAAGATTAAGCAGCTCAGACACTTTTTCAGGGTTATTACGAATACCGCCAATAAAAACACCGCCAAGGCCAAGCGATTCTGCAGCTATCATCGCATTTTGTGCAGCTAGACTCACATCTACTGTAGCGATTATGAACTGCTCGGTATAACCGGAGACCATTTCCATATTCTCATAAGCACAGGCAGCCTGGTTGCGTTTGAGATCAGCACAAAACACTAAAAATACCGGGCTGGTTTTCACCCAACTTTGTGATCCGGCTAGCTCTGCCATCTGCTGACGTGTTTGTGGATTTCTGACTCTTATAACCGTGTATGCCTGAACAAAGTTAGATGTGGCTGACCAGCCAGCTGCATCGATAATCTCACGTACCACTTCATCACTGACGGGGTCCGATGTGAACTGCCGAATTGAGCGATGATTTTTTAGCAATTTAATTGTGTCATTCATGAAACAGGTATCCACTAATAATGAGAGTCTTAATTAAAGGTGTGGGATTACTCTATTATTTTCAACTAAGAGACAGAGTAAATAGACTAAATGCTCTCATAAGGATACAGGGGGAGAACAATAGCCAGAAAAGTAATGCATTTTCATGTGTAATTAATCACTATCTCACACAAGCCAGACTTCTGACTTATGTGTATTTGTGAATGTGCGATAATAACGCTGAAAAATTCAACAGCTTACAAACGGTAAATTTCACCCTCTATGACCGCAGATTACAGTCACCTTACCCATATCAAGAGTATAGATGAGCTTCATCTTTACGAACTGATTCCTACTGTGGTTTGGATTTTTGATCTTGATAGACATGGCTGGTGGTGGGGAAATGACGCGGCACTGACTTTTTGGGGATTGAGCACCGTTGATGAGCTGGTCCATAAAGATTTATCGGGTGATACCCAGGGTGCACGAGATAGAATTCATCAAACCTTTGAATTAGCCGCGAAAAATGGTCTGAGTATTGACCCGTGGACGACCTATCCTAACGGTAAAGCTAAAACACTGTATATGTTGCATAAAGCTGTTTTAATCGGCCCTGAACGACATCGCGCCATTATCGCCTATGTGAATGAACAGGTTGAGCTCGGGGAAACACCTGAAAACTTGCTACTCGTTGAAGCGATGCGATATACAACGGTATTGGTAAGCACGTTTACTTTTGCTGGTGACATCGTTATCGAAAACCCAGCTGCAACAGAAGCCTATAAACACATCATTCCACAACAACTTGATAGTGATAAAAATGCGTTCACTGCCCGCTTTGAACATCTAGAAGAAGGCATTGAGCGACTAAAAGATGCCACTGAAAAGCGGGTTGGACGGTGGACGCATATGATGAAGACTAGTGAAGGCTTACGTCAGCATACGCTGGATATACGCATCACACGCCACCCATTAACGGCAGAGTTTTTAATGTTGGTCACGGAATATGATGTGAGTGAGCTGCATCAAGCCTTGGACGCTGCAAATCAAGCTCAAATTGAATTAAAAAAACAGGCACATTTCGATGCTATTACTGGCCTGCCTTCACTGCATTATTTACAACAACATGCCACGGACTATTTAGCTAAAGCTAAGCGTCAGCAACAACAAATTGCCGTAATGTTCTTAGACTTGGATGGCTTTAAATCGGTCAATGATACTTGGGGACACAATGCAGGTGATCAGGTACTGAGGAATGTGGCACATCGCTTTAGCGGTTTATTACGCCAGGCGGATCAGTTAGCACGTATTGGTGGTGATGAGTTTGTTATTATGATTGATGATCTCAAGGATCGTAGTGATGTGGAAACTGTGGCTCAAAAACTGATTGATGGGTTAAAGCTCCCCATCGACTTCACTTCCTCAGACAATGAAACCAGACAAGTCAGCATAGGTGTCAGTATCGGCATTGCTTTTTTTCCTGAGCATGGCACAACTCTGGATAATCTCCTCAAAGTCGCTGACAGTGCAATGTATGATGTCAAACGTCAGGGTAAAAATAATTTCTCTCTAGCGAAACCAACCTAAGGCAAGTTTGTTTTGATAACTCCCCTGTCCGTCTGACCACTGGCTCACCATAACAAAAGCTCTCCTTATTTCTTTTTGTGTTTCTTTGCTGACTGGACGACCGTGTAAATCTGATACAGCACATAAGGAAGCAACCCTAATATCAACGCTTCTACGCCGCTTAGTTTTTCACCTGCCAGAATCAGCACGATGATGAGTAATAGCCCAACAACACCAAGCTTGAGAAACTTGATGGATTCTTTCGCAAACACCTTCCGCATTTTGCTTCCTTTTTCCAATAGAAATGAAGTACCTGACGACACAATTATTTAGTAAAACACAATGTTCCTTTATGGCTTTTCAGCATGCAATAGTCAAGGAATAAGACATAACAGTCTGGCATTATTTGGGTGACAGTCCCTCACTTCATTCGCATTTGTTTTACAATTCACTTCACCTCATCAACCAATTGAAACAAATCGTATCATTATGTCGGCCCTAAAATATTTATCAGGCTACCCTGCCCCTGTTCTAGATCAAATCAGTGCCGCCATTTCAGCGAAAACACTCGGTCAATATCTGCTTGGCAAATACCCTGATACACACAACATCAAAACCAATAAGTCTTTGTATGACTATGTTATAGATATGAAGAATCGACACTTGCGTCAGTCTAGTCCGCTCAGCAAAGTGCTTTACGATGACAAGTTGGATGTACTTCATAATGCTCTGGGTTTACATAGTTATGTATCACGTGTTCAGGGCAGTAAATTAAAAGCGAAAAATGAGATGCGTATCGGCTCGGTATTTAAGACGGCACCCGAGGCATTTTTAAATATGATTGTGGTGCACGAGCTGGCTCATTTAAAAGAGAAAGACCACAACAAATCCTTTTATAAACTTTGCACCCACATACAACCTGACTATCATCAGCTTGAGTTCGATGTGCGGGTCTACCTTACCCATTTAGAGATATTTGGCGATCTATATTAGTGTTTTATAATTCTCTAATAAAGTGGTTTAATACTCAGACATGACTCAACAACTCCTCCCATCTGAATAAGTGAAAGACTAAGAAACATTTAGATTCTTCACTTTCAGTAAAGATTGTAAATATTACAAAAAGGTCATGATTTTTAGTTGACAACCTCAATAAACATATGGTTATTTAACCATATATTTATTATGTGTATTAATAACATACTCGTATTTTCGAATACGATTTTTTGAGGTTTAAAAACCGTGCCAGCGAATGTTCAAACCGGACAAGATAAAAAGAAGTTATCAATAAAAGTCCACGTATACCTCTTATCAGAAAACACGTCCTATTTCGTTCTCCCAGTGAAAGCATCGAGGTCATTTTCTAGCAGCCTGAACGAGTTTTAGTCAATGACCTCAACGATATCAACCGCCTCTTCAAAGGTAGATTTGAGTGTGCTTTATCTGGGCAAAGATAAGCCTTTGGAGCATAAAATTCGTCGTTATCTTGGTTCTCGTATCAACCTTTATCTGGCTGCAGAGGATTATGAAACTGCCATAGCGTTATATAAACAGCATGCCATCGACACTATCGTTGCCGATACCGCTTTTCTCAGAGGTATGCCGAACTGCGCGATACATCAGTTTCGACACTTCAATGACAACGTCAATATCATTTTACTGAATGAGAATCATGACATCATATCTTCGCCATTCGAGTTACCTTGTTTAGCCCAGCAACAATGTCCACTGAAACCCGTCAGTTTTGACAAGCTCTCAGACTTAGTCATGGCTGGCCAGAAGGAGTCTGATGAAAATAATATCGTTAATATTACTTCATCCGCTTTTTTTCATAGCTCAGTGGCTATGACAATCAGTAGTCATGACAATAAAATTATTGCTGTGAATCATGCCTTCACACAAATTACAGGCTTTCAGGAACACGAAATTTTGGGTAAAAACCCACGAATTCTCAGTTCAGGTAAACACGATAAACAATTCTATGAAGACATGTGGGCTGCACTTTCACACGACAAGAAATGGAATGGTGAGATTTGGAATAAACGCAAAAATGGTGAGTTGTTTCTGGAATGGATAACTATCAATGCCATTACTAACAGTGCTGGTGATATCACACATTACTGCTCAATCTTCGCCGATATTACCGAACGCAAAGCGGCAGAAGAAGCCATTTGTAGATTGACATATAACGATCCGCTAACAGAGCTGCCCAATCGTCGTGCGTTTATGGAACGCCTTGAAGAACATCTATCACACTCCAAAGCTGACCAGTCATTATTCGCTATTTTGTTTCTGGATCTTGATAACTTTAAAGATATCAACGATACCTTAGGACATGATATTGGTGATGCCGTCATCAAAGAAACCGCATTACGTTTGAAAACCTGTATTCGTGAGGATGATCTCATCGCTCGCTTAGGTGGCGATGAGTTTACGGTTTGTCTGACAAACCTGAATACGGCTGATGACGCCAGCACTGTTTCTCAAAAACTATTAGATGCCATGACATCCCCTTTCATCTTAGAAGAAGAAAGACTCTATTTCTCGTTTAGTATTGGTATTGCCTTATTTCCTGAGCACGGTGAATCAACTCAAGAATTACTCAAGCATGCTGACCAGGCTATGTATCATGCAAAATTTTCTGGTCGTAATAAATTCTCCTTTTTTGATCTTTCCATGGAGCAAAACGCGCTCACAAAAACAGAGATAGTAAAACATCTTCGAAACTCAATAGGATCTGAGCAGTTCTCTATACATTATCAACCGATTGTTAACCTTAAGACCGGCTTTATAGATAAAGCTGAGTCTTTATTACGCTGGACACACCCAGAACTAGGTAATATCACGCCTGATGAATTTATCCCGATAGCCGAAGATATCGGTCTGATATGCGAATTAGGTAGCTGGGTATTTCGACAAAGTGCCTCTCAAGTAAAAGCTTGGCAGGAAAAATATATCGATAGCTTTCAAGTCAGCATCAATATTTCGCCAAAACAATTTCAAAATGAATCTTGTGATCTAGAAGAGTGGACAGATTTCTTATCACAACAAGCACTTAGCAATACCGCCATTTCCCTGGAAATTACGGAAGGCGTGATGATGAATGAAGGACCGATGACTGAACAGCGCCTCAACATGCTAAAACATGCAGGCATTGAAATTTCTCTGGATGATTTTGGGACCGGATATTCTTCACTAGCTTATTTGAAAAAGCTGAATGTAGATTACCTAAAAATTGATCGGACGTTTATTCAGAATATCCACCTCAACCTTGATGATCAAGCTATGTGTGAGGCCATTGTCGTGATGGCACACAAACTCAATATCAGAGTCATTGCTGAAGGCGTTGAAAACGAAGCACAGTTAAACTTCCTAAAATCGATTGGCTGCGATTACGCGCAAGGCTATTGGTTTTCTAAACCCGTACCGAACAAAGATTTCGAGCTGTTACTAGAGAAAGATGGCGCCTCTATTCACTAAGGTTATCAAAGTAGGAGGCTTAATTACTGCTGGAGTAATTAGTTTGTGCGTGTTTCCACATGTAGAGCCAGTTTAAATACAGCAAGCCCTGACAAACTTAAAAACAGTCCAACCCAAACAGGTGCCACCCAGCCCATTTGTTGGCTAATCACAAATCCACCTAAAAAAGCGCCTAATGCATTGGCGACATTAAATGCTGAATGATTCAATGACGCAGCTAATGCTTGAGACTCTCCTGCTACGTCAATTAAACGGATCTGTAATACCCCTGCTAAGCCTGTCACCGTGAAACCAATCAAAAACAAGGCGGCAATCGCTGAATATAGCTGCGCCATACTCAGGCCAGCAATAATAAATGCGATAGAAGAACTGACCAGCACGGCGACAATCGTTTTATTCAAATGTTTATCCGCTAGCCAGCCAGCGACTAACCCACCAATGACCATACCTGTACCAAACACAGCTAGCGCTATAGGCACGACTTTGATACTAGCCCCCGTATATTCGGTCAGTATGGGTGATGCATAGCTGTAGACAGAAAACATTCCCCCAAAACCAATTGCACCTATCGCTAAGGTCAGCCACATATTGATGTTCTTAAATCCAGCGAGCTCACCACGAAAACTCGCTGTGGGGTGTGCATCAATACGTGGTACAAAAAAGCTGATAGCTAATATGGTTGCCAACGCAATCATCGCCGAAAACTCAAAACCCGCGCGCCAGCCAAAGGATTGGCCAAGCCAGGTGGCGAAAGGTACACCAATGACATTGGCAATGGTTAGCCCCATCATCACTTGTGCAATAGCTGTCGCCCGGCGATGCTGACCCGCTAAATCGGCAGCCACCAGTGATGCAATGCCAAAATAAGCGCCATGCGGTAAGCCTGCTATGAAACGACTAAGCAGCATTGATGTTGGAGTATCAGCTAATGCCGTTAATCCATTAGCCAAACCATAAAACACCATCAAGCCTAGCAACAATGTTTTTCGCGGTAACTTCGCCCCTAAAATAGCTAATGCTGGTGCGCCAATCGTTACGCCTAATGCGTATGCTGTGATGAAATGTCCGGCAGAAGGAATAGATACCTTCAGATCAGCAGCGATTTCCTGAATAAGGCCCATCGCCACAAATTCAGTGGTACCTATACAAAAGCCACCGATAGCCAAGGCGAAAATAACCCATGCTAGTGAATAAGATCGTGCTGAAGTGTCTGAAGAAGTCATCTGCTCAATTAGCTTGTCCGGAAAGGCGCGCAATGTAACACAAACTGGGTTAAACCAATATTAAGATGACTGAGCACTTAAGCTCTGATAAGCGCATGATGTCGCGAGTAGAAATGGATGACATCTATTTTGTAAGTGCGTATAACGCCAACTTGGCTTCATCTATAGAGGAAGTTCGCCTTGTTGCCAGGATGGTGTTTTCTGTTTCTTTTTATGAGAGGTACGTTTTCGACTGGCGTGTTTTTTTACAATGACCTCAGCCTGTTGCCTGTGTTGGGACTGTTTTCTTAAGGCATAAATCTTTGCAGCAGCAGATTGCCTGGCAGCTTTTTCCTCCACGATAGGCTCTGGATACCCATTCATCAATGACGGACGCGTCCACGGTTGATGAATAAAAGGGGCAGGCATATCAGCCAACTCAGGTATCCATTGCCTGATAAAGTCCCCTTCTGGATCTTGTTCGATACCTTGTTTAATGGGGTTATATATACGGATACTGTTAATACCTGTTGTGCCTGACTGCATCTGTACCTGAGGGTAATGTATACCTGGTTCGTAATCCGTAAATAATCTCGCCAGATATAACGCAGGTTGTCGCCAATCTAACCAGAGATGATAACTGGCAAAACTCATTAACATGGCTCGCATCCGAAAATTTATCCAACCCGTAGCGATTAATGCGCGCATACAAGCATCGATCATAGGAAAGCCAGTCCGCCCATTTCGCCATGCCTCAAAATAAGTCTGGTTGAGATCAGGTGTACGCAAGCCATCATATATCGTATGCATATTCTCAAACTCTATACGCGGTTCATCTTCCAGTTTTTGCATAAAATGACAATGCCAACGAAGACGCGCTGAGAATGAACGCATAGCTTGTCGCCACTGAACTTTTGCCGGAATATCACTCTGTTTAATGCTGGCAATACGATTCTCTGTAGCTTGGTAAACCTCTCGCATCGATAAGCAGCCAAATGCCAGGTAAGGTGAGAGTCGAGAGCAACTATCTACTGCTGTCAGCGGTGAGGACATTTCCTTTGTATACCCCTGCCCACGCTGATGTAAAAACGTATCTAAAAGACGAAGTCCTTGTTCCCTACCACCTTTCTGTCTTTGGCTACATCCATCATCACTCAAGCCAAGCTTATCCGGACTAGGTAGGTAGTCATTTTTTTCACTAGGTCCGCTGAGTTTATCTGGGCACACATAGCATGCTTGATTCATATGCTGATACCAGCGTCTGGCCCAACCATCACGATCTTTAAGTCGTCTAATCACACCATGCTGGCGCGGTTGATGCCAATTAACCTGGTGATGGTCAGCCCAGCTTTGAACTGCTATATCTCGCTTATAAGTCCAACCATTCCAGGTTTCCTGGTGTGACCATACATCAGTGATGGCATATTGCTGACGTAATGATTCAAAAACGTTTACCGCTTCGCCGACCCGAACGATGAGTGGGCATCCTCTTGCTGTTAATACCTGATTGAGTTCGTACAAACATTCTTTTAGAAACAGGTATTGTCTGCGAGACATATCACCTTGTTGCCAAAGCTCTGGTTCAAACACATAAACAGGCAGAATAGGACCTTGCTCAGCTGCCAGGGTCAATGCTCCATGATCTTGAATACGTAAATCGCGTTTAAACCAAACAATATTCATCGAATAGTGACTTATTAATAACCAGTTTAAGCTTGAATACTTTCACTAAATATGTGAAAAATAAGTTAAGTCATGCTGTTTCTCGTTTTTGAACACGACATACGTCATCCACTTGTCACCTCATAAAGGTCAATTATGGAAAACAAAATCCTCTCCCCTGGAGCCAAAGCACTCGAAGTCAATCTTGATAACATTCGCTACGGTTCCTTTGCAGAAATTGGTGCGGGTCAGGAAGTCGTGCGTTGGTTCTTTCGAGTCGGTGGTGCAGCCGGCACCATCGCAAAAAGTATCTCAGCCTATGATATGAAAGTGAGTGATGATATCTACGGCAAAGCACCACGCTATGTTTGCCGTGAACGCCTTGAAGATATGCTCAAACTGGAATATGACCTGAATATCGAACGATTAAACGAACAGCGAGGCGAGACAACGGCCTTTTTTGCGTTTGCTGATACGGTCTCTGCACGTAACTATCACGGCACAAATGAATGTCATGGCTGGCTGGGAATTCGTTTTCAGACTGAACCTCATGCCGCCCCAAGCGAAATCATTATTCATGTTCGCATGCTTGATAATGAAAACTCGCTGCAGCAAGAAGCTCTGGGCATAATTGGTGTCAACCTTGTCTATGGCGCCTTCCACTACAGCCACAGCCCAGATTTACTGGTTAAGTCACTTCTCGATAATTTAACAACCGATCGAATTGAAGTCGACATGGTCGATTTGCACGGCGATGCCTTTTTACATGTTGATAACCGTGTTATTAGCTTACGGTTGGTGCAGTTAGGCTTAAGTGATGCAGCTATGTTTTCTGCCGATGGAAAAGTATTACAGCCCTCAGAACATCTTCGTAAGAAAAATGTATTGGTTGAACGTGGACGTTTCAGACCAGTGACTCATGTGAACATTGATATGCTCAATGCTGCCAGAAAGCAGTTTGATGCAGACAATCAAGCCTCACCGGCAGACACCATCTCCATTATGGAGATTACTATGCATAATTTGCGTAGTGGCAATGACAGTATTGATCTGGAAGATTTTATTAGTCGTGCCGATGTGCTTGAGGCAACAGGTCATACCGTGATGATTTCTGATTATCCAGAATACTATCGTCTTGTTTCTTATCTCTCACGTTACACGGATCGTCGTATTGGCTTAACCATGGGCGCATCCAGTCTGGTCGAATTATTTAATGATGAATATTACAGCAGCCTGCAAGGCGGTATTCTGGAAGCCTTTGGCCGCTTACTTAAACATAACGTGAGACTGTATATCTACCCTTACAAAGATACAAATACCAATACCTTATACAAGGTTGATAATCTTAATATTGATCCCAAGCAATCCTATCTCTATGAATATTTGAAACAAGGTGAACACGTTCAACAACTCGAAGAATTTAATGAGGCGTATTTGCCCATATTTTCTCCAGACGTGTTGAAAATGATTACTGACAATCAAGATGGTTGGGAAACATTAGTGCCTGATGTGGTCGCTGAGAAAATAAAAAAACAACATCTTTTTGGCTATAAAACGTCGTCATAATAATGAGTTGGTTTAGCCAATATTTTTATCTATATAGCCAGTGTTGAGTTCCCATAGAGAATAATGATGCGTTCATCTTGCATCCAATAAGCAGCGTGTTTAAGTTCTTTTTCACCTGTTTATTCACTGCAATGAACGCATTCACTATACGGAATACAGTCGCTAGCCCCTCTTTTATTTTTTATCTTATATTCATTCACTACGTTGTTGTGAATTAACAACACTTATCAAATCTTTACATTAATTAACATAACGGTTGAAATTAACCACATGACTGGATGTGTATAACCATCTTAAGTTATTCGTAAATTCATACTATCAGCGTGCTCGCACGTTTTATCAATCACAAAAATGTTGCAGTGGTTATTTTTAACCACTCGTTCACTTACTCAGTATGAAAACAGCTAAGCTTAAAGAATATCCATCCCAGCCCTGAAGGGAGTAACTCCTATAACAATCACGTTAATTCCATCGCTATAGTCCTCTTTCCACATGTAGGAGAGAGAGATGGAATTAAGAAGAAAACTGAGTAAAAGTGCGATGTTATCATCGCTCATCATGGCCTCATTGAGTGCTCATGCTGAGGAAGAAAGAGACGCTGTTGAAGTAGACAAAATGACCGTCACCGGAATTCTTCCGGATAAATTGGAAGCCGTTCCCGGTTCATTCGATATTATCGATGAGGATTACTTAGATACGCGTCGTCCAATTTCTAACATAGAAAGGTTACGTACAGTGCCCGGTATCAATATCGTACCCGATGGCAGCATGGGCTTTGATACCAATATTGGTATCAGGGGACAGAACCCACGTCGAAGTGCCAAAGCCATGATTATGGAAGACGGTATTCATCTACAACTGGCTCCTTATGGCGATCCTGTTGTCCATTACACACCACCATCAACGGCATTAAGTCGTATCGAAGTCATCAAAGGCGCCGGTCAGATTTTATATGGCCCACAAACATTAGGCGGCGCGGTAAACTTCGTGACTAAACCTGTTCCTCGAAGTGGCAAGGTCGAGGGTACTATCACCTCCGCTTTCGGTAATCAGAATTATCGTTTACTGGATGGTGCCATAGGCTATGGTAACGAGTTAGGCGGATTCACTTTTGGCTTTACCCAGAACAAAGGTGATGGTGTCTATGATCACAGTGAATTTGATGTCAAAGATTACCGATTCAAAGGTGAGCTCGACATTACCGAACGTCAGACATTAGGCTTGAAATTAGTTCACACGCGTGACAGACGTAATTCTACAGAGGCCTATTTAACACCCTATGAATATGATCGTGATCCTTACTCGCATCCCTCTATTCAAAATGATGAATGGGAACAAGATCGTGACGTCGTACAGTTACAACATATTTTCCGTGTTAACGATAAATTCAAATTAACCTCACAGGCTTACTACACCGACACATTCCGTAATGGTCTACGCAGTACAGAAGAGAATGAAGGCGATCCGGATAGTAACGGTAATATCGTGTCGTTATTCAGAAACTGCCCGGGACAAGGTGACGAAGAAGGAGTCTCAGCTACTGATGTCAATGCCAGCTTATGTGCAGGTCGACATGCACCTCGTCAATATTACACACGTGGTGTAGAAACACGTGGTGACATCTCTTATAGTTTGTTTGACTTAGAACACGACACCATATTTGGTGTTCGCTATCATGAAGAGAACATACACCGTCAGGAGATCCTGTCGAAGAGTGTTGCTGAGCGTGAGAGTTATAAATTAGCACTGGCAAACAATCCGGGCGATGTGGAAGAAGCAAAAATTAAAACGCACGCTTTATCCTATTATTTGCAAAATACGACGTATGTAGGGAACTGGTCATTCACACCAGGTTTTCGCGTAGAAGATGTTCGTACCAGCGAAGAATTCTATGAAGGCGGTGTCCAGAATAACCGTGAAGCGTTGTCATACACTGAGTTTTTACCGAGTTTTGGCGTTGCATGGAATGGGATTACAGGTACCACAGTCTTTGCTGGAGTACATAAAGGCATCGCACCAGCTCGGGCTGATAGGGAGTTTACTGAAGACGGCGGTCGTGCTGAACCTGAAGAAAGCACCTTATATGAAGTTGGTTTCAGAAGCCGTTACTTCAAAGGTATCAATGTTGAAGCCACATTGTTCCACAATGATATTCAAAATACCTTAGTGGACTTTGGTGATACATTCGATAATAGTGGTGATAGTGAACAAACCGGTATCGAACTCTCAGGCCGTATCAACTTTGGTGATATTTTCGACTGGACAAATAATATCTATCTATCAGGTGCTTATACTAACTTATGGACAGCTGAATACAAAGATGGACCTGATCCGTCAATCAACGGTAACAGAATGCAGTATGCACCTGAACATATGTTAAATATGGATCTGGGATATGAACATCAAAGTGGTGTGAATGCCAGAATTGGTGTCCAGCATGTGAGTAAACAATTTGTTGATGATGGTAATACTCGTAACGAAGATGTCAGTGGACTGCAAGGCACTATCCCAGGATTCACTATCTGGAATGCGGGTGTGAATTACGCCGTGCCGAACTCAGGTATTACCGTCTTTGCTATTGTTGAAAACTTATTCGACAAAGAGTATCTGGTCAGTCGAAATGAAGGTAAATTAGTTGGTCGTGAACGCTTGTTCTTTGGTGGTATCACCTACGACTTCTAATAAAATGGGAATAAAACAATGGACTGTTTTTTCATTTAGTAAAAGCCCGTTTTTTAAAGCGGGCTTTTTTTTTGACTGAACATCAGCCTTCATACACATCCACTGGTTTCACCTGGTTAACCATTTATATCGAGCAAACATGACAGATATCGGTGATAAATTTGTATCTGTCAGCATGAATGTTAACGTAATCGATATACAACACTTTTTGGGTGACACAGGCTATGACCATGCAGCAAAAACACTCGACTTATTCCCCTGAACACAAAGAAGACAATGACAGTGAACAACTGCACCAACAACGCGACTTGATATTAACGCATGAGGAAGCGCTGGCAGGTAGTCCTGATGAAAGTGCAGCCTGTGGCGAGGAAGATATTGGTGCTGGTCTTGAATTTTTAGTGGCAAAACACGACCATCCTGACTCTGATAAATAACCGAGCAGAAACTATCGTTTACCCCCACTGTCACCTCTTGTGAACATGTTTCTATTTTTAATGGAGTGAAATCATGGCGCAAGGTAGTAAAGAAAAATATACAGATAAACAAAAACGTAAAGCTCAGCACATAGAAGAAAGTTATAAAGAACAAGGAGTCTCAGAAGAGGAAGCTGAAAGTATAGCCTGGGCAACCGTCAATAAAGAGTCTGGTGGTGGTAACAAATCTGGTTCGGGACGTGGCAAAAAAGATAACCACAGTGCCAGTCGAAATGGTGGTAAGAAAAGTCACTGACTCTCAAAAAAAGTCAGTGACTTTTTTTGCTTAATTACTAGCTCATTGTGACTCTGTTTTTTCAGTGAGCGTGGATTTCAGAATAATCACAGCCCCTTTACCAAAACCGTAGCTGGTCATCAGCAGACTGGAATACAAATAAAAGGTAAACACCCCTGCCCCAGTCACATCAGGATTGAAGGTATCATGTAAAGGGTCGAGTACCGGAAACAGTGCATACATTAAAAATAGGCTGGAGTTAGTAAACGCACCCACCACCATTGACCAGCGTACATGCCATGGTAGAGCTACCTTGGCCGCATAAAAGCCTAAAATCAAGGCACTCATAATCAGAAAATCGAGATGTGCTTGTAACACCCGCTTAGGTGATCCGGGAATCAAGGTTTGTAAAAAACCCAGCTGGTTATATAACCCCACCAGACACCAGGCTAACAATAAAGCCATCAATATCCATAAACATGCCCCCCGAAGCATAACAATATTTGTGGATGACGCTGACGTATTTTGCATATCTCTCTCCTGCATTTATTGTATTTTTCCTATGTTATTATCCAGTTATACAAAAAGACGTCTTGTTTGAAACGGCGCAATAACTTGACCGAGAAGGTGATGGTCAATAAAAGAGAGATAAAGATGAATAGCCAGCTTTCCACATTGCAAGGTCAGCGTTTCTGTACTGATGATTTACCGAGCTCACAGAGGCTGAACTGGTTGAAAGAAATCATTGGACGAGAATATGCCAATGTGGATGTGAGTCAAATTGCTGATGAGCCTGTATTCAATGATATGGTCATCTATCCGTGGTTATATGGCACACGATTTTCTCCTATCAAAACTCAGCCGTTGCAAATAGAGCGTTTATCCAGAGAGCCAACACAACTCAGTCAAGATAACTATTTTGCCGTTATGCTGACCGAGGGGCGATATAAACTTGAACAAGATGGACGCGAAGTGTTTCTGGAAAAAGGCGAAATGACCTTATACGATGCGACCCAATGGCATCGTATTACCATGCCTGAACCAGCATCAAAAGTGATAATTTCTATTCCCCGTGACTACCTCAAACAAAGGCTTAGTCATGTAAGTGAGCTAACAGCAAAGAAAATATCAGTCACATCAGGTATTGGCGCGGTAACCTCACACACGCTGCAAACATTCGCTTCACAATTAACTACATTAGACACGCTATCCTTCCAGTCTATGTTTGATCCCTTGATTGATATGCTTACTCTATCGCTTAATCAACTCTCACCCCAGTCAGTTGAGTTATCTCGATCTCAAAACACGACTCTGTTTCATATTAAGCGCTATATAGATAATCATTGTCATCACCCTGATTTATCTCCAACCATCATTGCCAATGCTGTCGGTTTTTCAGTGCGATATATCAATCATCTCTTTCAAACTGAAAACACCTCCTTAATGCGTTATGTCACCCAACAACGCTTAAACAGAGTGTATCGGCGATTACACCATCAGCAATCTATGCATCAGACGATTACTGAGCTTGCTCTGGAAGCAGGGTTTAATGACATGGCCCACTTCAGTCGTGTCTTTAAATCCCAGTTTGGTCTATCGCCTCGGCAATTACGAGAACATGTAAAAAAAGAGGTGTATTCGTGCGCTAACACGAATTAATTCATCTACATATAATGACTATCGCTTGACGAATGTCCAATTAGAGAGAGAAATAACAATGAAAAGAAGACAAGCTGGCATTACAGCAACACAATTTCTACTATGGTTGCTTGTATTAGTGAACACTGCAGGTATTGCTTATTATTACTACACCACTGAAGTGAAAACCAAACACATTCCAAACCTGGTCGGTACATGGAGTGGTGTCAATCTTACCGTCTCAGATGAAAAAGGCTATAAAACCTGGAACGATAAAACTGTCACCATTACGGAACAACAGGATCGACGTTTTCGTGGCACTTTTACCTATGCTGACGGCACCAAAAACTTTTTTGGTGTGATTTATCCTGATAATACTGCCTTTACCTGGGTATCAACACCAAGCCAAGGTTATGTTCATGGTCGAATTCTCGGAGAGAATACAATCGGTACTTGCTATGTTGAAACTTGGGAACATGCCACAGCGGGTTGTGCAACATTAGAAAGACAATAATAACGATATTCCAAACATAAAAAAGCCACCCATTCAGGTGGCTTTTTTGTATCGCTGAAAGTGTGACTTAAACAGAGGCTTTTACAGTATTCGCTTTGCGACGTAGGCCTAAGAAGCCCAGTAAAGCGGGAGCGAATAAAAAGGCAGCCGCAGGAACGGGTACAGCTGAAGGCGGCACAAAACCTGAAGGTTGTGAGTGAATTTCAGCGTTCTGGTTTAGGGTTTTTGCAGCTAAGGTGCCTTCAATATTCCCGTGAGTAACAACATCTGTACCCAATGCTAAAATGCTACCGCCGAATTGTGAGGTAATGTGAAGACTGTCTGCATCGGTAAAATTCCATAACAGTATGTCAGCTAAATCCACTGCTGAGTTGGCCAGGAAATTCACGCTGATATCGTACCCAGAAAGTGCGTCATCAAACACATTAAACAAAATGCTGGTTGCACTACCGATGTTGAATGCAAACTCATTCACACTAGTAAAAAAGCTTTCACCATCGTTAATATTAAACACCGCTAATCCATCGGTATTCGGTGTCGCATTAAACGTGACTTTGCCACCGGTAATTGTGTAGTTACTATTAAAATCAGTACCTGCTAACTGGTTAGAGAACTGACCTAATGTGTTCACCGCATTTGCTGCTGCAGCAGCTGGATCAAAAGGGACTGATACCGGTTGATTGATAACCGTACCACTACCGTTTGCTTTGACTGTTCCTGTGTTAGTACCACCGAAGATAGTATTACCACCATTAGTCTCTACAGTGCCTGAAACATTACCAACCACAGAGGTTGAACCATTACCATTAGCGAGGTTTCGAACAGTTCCTGAGACTGAGTTTATATACGCATCACCACCATCATTAATGGTGAGTGAGCCAGACACATCACCACCGATATTAAGGCCTTTGCCTTTAGTTTGTACATTACCCTTGAGGTCACCACCGACAGTTAAAGATGGAACAGCGGCATTTGACGTGGAATGCATGTTGTACATACCACCGTTAACATTGCCACCGATTAATGCGTTACCATCTATTTCAGAGGTACTAATGACATTGCCACTAGTAATAAGGTTGTATTGATTAAGAAGAGACATGGCGTCTATTTCAACAGCATCAGCGTAAGCTAACTGATTAACACTAAGAGTCACTACTCCAACCATGGCAAGTTTTGACAAACGCATTTGAATCTTCCTTTATGTGATTACTTAAATTATATAACCACCACAACTAAAAAAGTATAGTACTAAAGTAGTATTTTTTCTCTTTCTTTAATTAAAGAAAAAAATATTTATGACAAAAACAAAAATTGGCGGCTGGGTTCAGACATCCCAGCAAATACCTTATGACAACCCATGGATTCAAATTCGCCATGAAGAAGTGATCAGACCGAATGGCAGTGAAGGAATTTATGGTGTCGTCCACTTCAAGTCTCATGCCATTGGCGTCATCGCCATTGATGACAATGATCATACTTGGTTAGTCAAACAAAGTCGTTATCCAAATAATGAAACCACCATCGAAATTCCGGAAGGTGGTGGCCCACTGGATGAACACCCTCTGGAAGCGGCAAAAAGAGAACTCAAAGAAGAAACAGGGTTTACGGCAACAGACTGGCAGCCACTGATGGAGTTACGCACCTCCAACTCAGTGACCGACGAAAAAGCTTATATTTTCCTGGCGACAGGACTGACAGCCGGTGAGCAAGAACTCGAAGAGACTGAAGATATCGAATTAATAAAGGTCTCAGTAGACACAGCCATTGAAATGGCCATGAACGGCGACATCGTAGATGCCATGTCAGTAGCAGCTTTACTGAAACTTGCTGTGATGAGACAAGCACGATAAATAAGGTTGTTTTATTGATAAGACTCGTTGATTTCAAGCACGGCACTATCAATCGCTCTTTGCCAGGCTTTCTCCGTATTGCCTCTATAGTCACGCACAACACGCAGAACGGTGTTTTGCGTTTTTACATCACGGACTTCTATATAAAGTGTCTGAATCAACACACTCATACGAAATACCCATGGCACCACCACGTATCTGGCATCGACTTTTTCAGCAAGATCAAACTCGCAACCATTACACCTTTCAAGGTTAAACTTCTGCCTTGCTTCAGCCAGTAATGCCTGTGATTCTGGCGTATCAATAACCTCAAACGAAGTGTCATTATTCAGAGTTTCTTGTAAATACTGATTAGATGTTTCTATTACCTCGGCATCATGTTCTTGTAATGACTGAACCGTATCATCACCACGTAACTCGAAGCCAAGCAGGAGCACATCAGATTTTTCGTCTTTCTGTGCATGAGCGGTGTTGAAGCCAAAAAGCAGACATAAACACACGACAAACGATAACTTTTCAATTCTCATACTCTCTCCTCTTTTAACTTTAGCCAACGCTGACTGGAGGAAGTTTCAACTCAGAAAAGATCAACTGATCGCGAATAAACTGACTGATTCAGAATGAAACAGTCGATAGCCTAACTGTCTCATTCTGTTATCCATGTCAGCTACTTAGTCAATGTACTTCCAACCTGATTTTTGATAGCGTTCGAAAGTATTGTCATCAGACCAGTGCACAAGAAACAACCAGCCATTGTCGACAAGGTCGCGTACGGTTTGATGCTTGGCAATCACATTTTCAATCGCTTGTTTTGGCGCAGCAATATACACACTAATTCTCAATGGATGATGACGCCAGTTCTCACCGTCATGGATGGATTGCATCGCAAGACCAATTCGCAGGTCCCCCCCATTCCCTTCAAACACACCGATATGCTGGCCGACGGCATTGTGTAGCAGCTTATTGCCACTACCAAAAAATGTATTATCTGTGACCGATAAGTTGTACTGCATATTGATCCACTGAGTCACAATCATCGGTGCCGTCATAATTTGCTCCAGTAATGCAAACTCGGCATCGCTGTGCCAGTCATAGTCATGCAAAAAGGAACGGCCCTGTAAATCCAGTCCACGCGTACGCTCACGCGGTGCTACAATAAATGAGGCATTATTCGCTAAGCCCCATTCAGGACGAACTTCTGACCAATCTTTACCTCTGTCTTTTAGCGACTTTTCTAATGCAACATCATCCAGGTCCTTTAAGCCTGCATCCATTAACTGAATGCGTTCGCGACGGGTTTGTTTAGAAGCCTGTTCTAACCAAGTATCAATGTCAGCATTATTTAATGCATCAAAACAGACGATTTCATCCGTTGTGGTGTTATGTAATCCAGATATAAAGCGTGTGTTTTCAGGAATGTGGATGTCCGCTTTGTGCAGCTCTGTTCTGACAGCGGGATCATTTAACAGGCTGGTTAAAACACGGACATTCACTTCCCCACTTTGACCACAGCAAGCACCACAATCCAGACCTGATGCATGCAAGTTATTGCGATTTTCACTACCGTGACCTAGCAGTAAAATGGTTGATGCAAAGGTGTTGGTCAGGCCCATGCCTTTGAGTACACCCGTAACCATATTGACTTTCTCAGACAAGCTTAGCTCAGCATGGTTATGGCTTATGTGCCATTGATGATGGTGAGTAAACTCATCAATTAGTTTTTCTTTTTTCTTGCTAAAGAAATTATCTTTTATCAGTTTATAAGCGTAGGTCCAACCCATGGTCTCTACCATGGTGAATGAAGATACCGGTGAACTGGCCCAGTTTTTCCAGGTACTTGCATTACTGACTTTGGTCAACTTTTTATGGTTGGGTGTTTGCTCACTCACTTTCACTGACGGCGCAATCAGTCCTGGCAGTTGTGGACGCTTAACCTGTGTCTTGGCGGGTTGATAGGTGATAGGTAAGCCAAAGAAACCTGCAAAGCCAATGGTTTGAATAGCATCACTCTGTAATTCAAGATTGCGTCTAATACGTTCAGAGCGTACATCAATACAAAATGCGGCTTGTAAGACCGGTCTTGAATCAAGCGGCTTAGGTGTTTGGGTTAGTGTTTTCTGTAGTTGTTGTTGGTAAGTCAGTTCTGCAGCATAAGCCCAAACCCAATAATGACAGGCATATTCATGATGGGCGGCTATACGTGACATCAGAGATTCTTTTTGATGCTCCCACTGTTGTTTTAATGCCTTAAATTCAACCTGTCCAGGCTTGCTTTTTAACTGACGCCAGATAATTAAATCCCAAGCGATTCTGATAGCAAGCAGCGCTTCTACACAGGCGGTCTGTTGACTATTGAGGCGGTTTTCCCAGCGTTGCCAGGCAAAATAACTGGCCCAGCCATTAATACACATCAATAACTTATGTGCATATAACTCGAGCTGCTGCGGCGTCAATTCCAACTCAGCAACCGCTTGGGCAAACAAACTTTCCAGGTCATCAGGCAGCTGAGTGAAGGCGTGGCGCAGTTTTTTCTCACCCATCAGTAGTGACATGCCGTAATCATGACGAGTGAAATCCAACCAGGCAGAATAGAGATGATCGAAAGTCTCTGGCTCCTGATTCACAAACTCACCACAAAACTGACTGATCTGGTGAACAATTTCATCCTGCCAACGCATTTTGTGATGATCACGGCTTAAATCCGCAATTTCGGCGATGCTCAATGCTGCATCGGGCTGTGGATGTTCAAGTGAGGCCTTCAATTCATCAACTGTCGCCGTGTTGACACCATATGTCTTAGCAGATTCGAGTAATGCCGACTCACTGATTTGGCCTTGTTGAAACAAGCCGAGGTAATAGTCAGCTGACATCGTTGTGTTCAGACCTTGTAATGCCCCTATTCTGGCTGAAGCCGACTCGATCGTTTGCTCACGAAATTCCCATAAAGCATTGACCGCAATGAACCGATCCAATGGCCAGTTTGGAGCAATATATGAACTCGCTTGATGGATGGCAGCGGTATGTTCGACGCTGAGTCCAGACAATGACTGATTCACAGTATTCATGAAGTCTCCTTGCTAAGTGGCTGATTGTTAGATTCCACTCTGGTTTCTGGTCTTAATGTGATTGGCCACAGAAATAGAGTCAGTCGGGTCATCAATTCATCTAAGTACAAACCTGAAAACAGCCAACGATATAAGGTTCTGGTGGCTTTAGCCTGAGGAAACACACGCATCTGCACAGCCAGTAAAAATAATGCGATAAACAGTGCAGACAACCAGATGTCCATGGCATCAAACATCGTACTTGCATACACAGGCGGCATGACCCAAGTAAACATCGCTTTGCCACCCATGTAAAAGCCAACCAGTAACGCCACAGTCAGACAAGAAGTGAGGAACTGCAATAGAGTGCCGTTTCTTACTGCAGACACCAGATATAAAGCTAATGCAGTATTCACTAATAACCAGACACTCAACGGCCCTGAATAGGAAGTGAAATAGACAATCCCATAAGTGCTGATGATGACCAGTAATAGACTCGACATCGCAGAGAGAAAAGTGACGTTTTTCTGCGGTGCTAATTGCTTAAGACTGTATTCCTGCAACACATCACCTGCACTGAGGAACATATAAGCTTTATAAAGTGAATGAGAGATTAAGTGAAGTAATGCCAGCTCATATAACCCTAAAGCACATTCAATCAACATTAATCCCATTTGGGCACAGGTTGACCAGGCCAGTTTTACTTTAATACTGATACGCGTCATCATGACTAAGGCACTGATGAGCGTACTCAAACCAGCAATAATAAGCAGTACCCATTGTGCATCAACACTAAACGCAATCAATGGTGCAAAGCTCAGTAATAAAAAACCACCCAGATTGATAATTCCGGCATGCAACAAAGCACTAATCGGCGTGGGAGCCTCAACCACTTGAATTAACCAGCCATGTAGCGGTAACTGAGCACATTTAATTAAGGCGGTGATGGCCAGTAAGATAGCCGCTACAGTCTCTGCGACACCCAACTCAGCAGCCGATGCCGATGTCAGGTAGTACTGGCTTATTTCACTGAGGTAAAACGAACCGTGTTGTGTATATAAAAGAACAAATGCTGAGAGTAAGCTGAGCTCAGACACTCTCGCTAAGATGAATTTTTTATGGGCGGCTAGTACAGCGCGAGGTCTGTCTGGATAAAATAATAATAAACGATGGAAACATAAACTGATGGACACCCAGCCCAGCCAGAAAATCAACAGATGATTACTGACAATCACTATGGATACAGAGGTAAGACTTAAAAATAGCCAACGCCAGTAACGATGTGTTTTTGTCTCACCGGATAAATAACGCTGAGAAAACTTCACCAGCACAATAGTCATAAAGCACACGAGCAACAGCACAATCAGATTGACATTGTTCATGGCCAGTAAGGCGTGTGAGTCTTCTGGTTTTTCTATATGACAAACAGTGATTAATATGGCGGAGATGACAACAGCCACCGAAATAGATTTAAGAATGCTTTGACGGGTGTTGTCACTGAGTCGACTTGCCCCGGATAAAAGACTAGCAATGGCTAAGGTTAATGGAATAAGCGCTGGGAAAACGGCTGTCAGTTCAAAATTCACACACATACCTCCTTAAGATGGTGAAAGTATGGCAAATGCTTTAACATAAATAAAATAGATATTTATTAACAAATAAATAAGTTTTAATTAAGTATGGCAAAAATAAACTACCATCATCTTTATTATTTCTGGCGCGTTGCCCTGTCTGGCAGTATCACCAAGACAGCTGAAGAATGTCATGTTTCACAATCGGCATTATCACAGCAAATCAAACAACTCGAAACCACGATGAACGTCAAATTATTCGAGCGTGCAGGCAGACAACTTTTATTAACGGATATGGGCAAAAAGATTCTGACCTATGCAGATGAAATTTTTACGACAGGTGAAGAGTTACAATCCTTTATCAGTAAAGGCGGTACAGCGACACAAAAACACATCAAAATCGGTGTACTGACCACCCTGTCCAGAAACTTTACTGAGAGCTTTATTAGCCCCTTACTTCAAGAGCCCAATGTCAGCTTTACACTCACCACGCGAGGCATGACCAACCTACTCAATGGCCTCAGTAGTCATGAACTGGATCTGGTGCTGACCAATCGCTCTGTCAGCCAACAAAATGATGATGCCATCTGGCAAAGCCAGTTGGTCTCGAGACAATCGGTATCTATCATTGGTCCGGCAAAACACAACCCTAAAAAAACCTTTCCACAAGGTTATGAAAAACTGAAATGGGTGCTGCCTACCAAAATCACTGAAATTCGTTCGGCTTTTGATGCCTACTGTGCCACGCTCGGGTATGAGCCGGATATTATTGCCGAAGCCGATGACATGGCGATGTTACGACTATTAGTACGTGATACCGGCGCCATTACTGCCCTGCCTCCGGTTGTCGTCAAAGATGAAATATCCAGTGGCAATTTGTCTGAGTACCAAGTGTTACCCAATGTCTACGAACACTTTTACGCCATCACCATTAAACGGACATTCGTACCTGAAATTGTGACCGACCTGCTACAAAAGAATATTGTGGATTAAGGTTTCGCTCACTTAACCAAGACTTAACCTCCTGATTGTTACAACTCATCATGACATCACGGTCTTCTATGCTGTTAATAGATAGCCGCGGTGCCTAGCTTCTTTTTTCACTTTTTACTTAAGTGAATACCAAACATCAGGAGGTAGATATGAAGCGATTAATACCTTTACTACTGTCATCAACACTGATTTCTGGTGCAGCCATGGCAGATAACAATACGATTAACGCCGCTTTGGGCGGAGGTATTGGGGGTGCAGTCGGTGCTGCAGTAGGACACGAAATGGGAGGTCAAAACGGCGCTATCTTGGGTGCTGCCATTGGTGGCGCTGTCGGGTCAGTTGCCACCAGCAAGGTCTCATCAAACCGGTATCGTGATGATCATCACCACCGTTATCACAATGATCACTACGATAAAAAATACTGGAAACACAAACAAAAAATGGCACGTTTAGAGTCCAAATACCGTCAAGACAGGGCTCGAGAATATCGCAAGTATCGAAAAGCGGTTGAACATCAACATAGAAAATACCAACATGACCGGTACTATTATCATAGTCGTTACTGAGAATGCGATAAAAACAAAAAAGCCCCGACATTCGGGGCTTTTTTTATTAAATGATGACGCTTAAACAAGCTGGGACAGAATGGCGTTCAATGTGGCACTTGGACGCATAATCGAATTCATCATCTCATCATCAGGCAGGTAGTAACCGCCCATATCAACCGATCTACCCTGTACCTCATTCAATTCGTTCACAATGGCAGCTTCATTTTCAGCCATGGCTTGAGCGACAGGTGTGAATACCGCTTTTAACTCGGCATTGTCTGTTTGCTCAGCCAGTGCTTCAGCCCAGTACATGGCTAAATAGAAATGACTACCCCGGTTATCTAACTCACCCGTTTTTTCTTTGGGCGATTTGTTTTCTTGCAGTAATTTGCCCGTTGCGGCATCCAAGGTGTCAGCTAACACTTTTGCTTTTGGATTATCCTGGGTATTAGATAGATGCTCCAACGAAGCCGCCAAAGCCATCAATTCGCCCAAAGAATCCCAGCTCAAATGATTTTCATCAATCAGTTGATCCAGTAATTTTGGCGCTGTGCCACCTGCACCGGTTTCAAATAAACCACCACCTTGCATGAGTGGCACTACAGATAACATCTTCGCCGATGTTCCTAACTCCAGAATCGGGAATAAATCGGTGTTGTAGTCACGTAATACGTTACCAGTCACCGAAATCGTGTCTTTACCAGCTCGAATTCTATCTAAAGAGAGTTGTGTGGCCACGACCGGATTTAGAATGCGAATATCCAATCCAGCTGTATCATGCTCAGGTAAATAGTCATTTACCTTTTTAATCAATTCAGCATCATGTGCCCGGTTTTCATCCAACCAGAAAATCGCCGGTGTATCGGATAAACGTGCTCGGCTGACGGCTAATTTCACCCAGTCACGAATCGGCTCATCTTTGGTCTGACACATACGGAAGATATCCCCTGCTTCCACATCAAACTCAAATACCGTTTCAGACTGTTGGTTAGTGACAATAATTTTGCCATCGCCTTTCGCCTGGAAGGTTTTATCATGCGAGCCATATTCTTCGGCTTTTTGAGCCATCAAGCCCACATTCGGTACGGTACCCATGGTGACCGGATCCAAAGCCCCTTTTTGTTTACAGTCATCCACCACTGTTTTATACACACCGGCATAGCAGCGATCCGGAATCATCGCCAGCGTATCTTGTTGCTCACCTTTTTTATTCCACATTTTGCCACCGGCACGAATCATCGCCGGAATAGAGGCATCCACAATCACGTCTGAAGGAACATGGAAATTGGTAATACCTTTGTTTGAATCGACCATCGCCACATCAGGCTGGCTGGCATAGACTGCCTCAATATCCGCTTCGACTTCTTTTCTGGTCGCTTCATCAACATTGGCGAGACGGCTGTATAAATCACCTAAACCGTTATTGAAATCCACACCCAGTTCATCAAATAAATTGCTGTGTTTTTCAATTAAATCTTTGAAAAACACTCTGACAGCAAAACCAAACATCAAAGGATCAGATACCTTCATCATGGTGGCTTTTAAATGCAGAGATAACAGCACATTGTCTTGTTTTGCTCTCGCAATGGCATCGGCATAAAACGCCTGCAGGCTGCTTGCACGCATACGCGTCGCATCTACTACTTCACCCGCTAATACCGGAATCGACTTTTTCAGTACCGTTTCATTGCCTGCTGTATCGACAAACGTCACTTTAAAGTCATCGGCCTGAGCAGAGGTAATGGATAATTCGCTGCCATAGAAGTCATTCGCATCCATATGCGCGATGTCAGTGGCTGAATCAGCTTTCCATTCGCCCATACTATGCGGATTTTTACGTGCATAGTTTTTCACCGCTGCGGGTGCTCGACGATCAGAGTTACCCTCACGTAACACGGGGTTCACAGCAGAACCTAATACTTTGGCATAACGATCTTTAATCGCTTGTTCAGCAGGGTTTTTAGGTGATTCAGGATAATCAGGCAGGTCATAACCTTTTGATTTTAATTCTGCAATCGCGTTTTTTAACTGTGGGATGGAAGCAGAAATATTCGGTAGCTTGATAATGTTGGTAGCCGGGTCCTGAGTTAAGGCACCGAGTTGTGACAGGTGATCAGGAATTTTTTGTTCGTCGCTTAGATTATCGGGAAAGTTAGCAATGATACGTCCTGCAAGTGAAATGTCCCGGCTTTCGATATCAATATTCGCATTGGCTGTAAAAGCACGAATAACGGGCAACAAAGAGTACGTTGCTGATGCAGGTGATTCATCTACTTTGGTATAAATAATTTTCGACATTCTAAACCCTTAAAAATACGTGATTTTGAATCGCAAGTTCATGCACTGATGACCTCGCATACCCGCGTAAGGCTGGCGACAATAGCTCGTTTGAAATATGAGAGACATTTCGACTACTGCCTTAATCACCCCTCCCTCAATGGCAAGGTTGATTAAGAGACTGTGTAACGCTGGGTTTCCATAATTTTGGCTGACACACTTTATCATATCTTGATTGGCGCTATACATCACTATAGCCATGATAAAAGCTGACGAATAAGTTTAGTCTGTTAAACGAAAGTTAACAGGCACCACCACACTAAAGGATTTTCTCGATAAATCACCGCGAACGGGTAAGGCTTTCACCGCTTTTTCGACCATCTCATGCGCGGCTCTATCTAAAACACTATGTCCACTACCCTGACCAACAACGGACATGCTCACCATCCTGCCTTGCTCAAAACGGACACTCACCATCACTGTGCCTTCAAGGTGACGGCGAATCGCTAATTGTGGATAGGTTTTATTCTTAGACACCATGGCATAAAGCAACTGTCCATAACCTTTCCAGGCGGTATTTCGATCCACTTCCCCAGTACCACCTGGGTTACTACCATTACCATTACCATTACCATTAGCTGCATTGCCCGTGCCAGTGGCGTCAGCCTGAGATGAGGTCGAGCTACCGGATGCCGTCACTGACGGTGCTGCTGGTGTATCAGTCACCACGCCCTTAACTACTTCGCTTGGCGTCTCGACTTGCTCAATCTTTTCTACAACCTCAGGTTCAGCCATCGGTTTTTGCTGCACCTGTTTCACCGTTTCAATCGGTTTCTTAGGTTTGGGCTGAGGCTTTTCAATTATTTTCGGCTCAGGTTTTGGTTTAGGCTTTTCAACCTTTTTGGGTTCGGGCTTTGGCTTAGGTTTCTCTGCCTTTTTAGGTTCTGGCTTAGGTTCAACTTTTTTCGGTTCAGGCTTGGGTGGTTCGGGTTTTATCTCTTCTACCGGCTCACTTTCAGGTGGCTGCTCTATCACCACCATTTCCTCTGGCTCAGGAGGGGTATCATCTTTAGCAACGAGCAGTTTTTTGTTTGTTTCTGGTTTTTTTATCGGAGCGACAGGTTCTGGCATTGGTTCAGGTTCAACCACCTCTTCAACGATGGGTTCAAGCTGGCTTACCTGCACCGTGATTCTTGTTGGTGCTGCCGGTGCTGCTGGCTCCAGTGTGGGCATAAATAATAAAATCAATAACAGATGAATCAGCACTGCCCATAAAAAACCAGGTAGAAAGCGTTCTGATCCAACCGAACGATTTGAAGAGAAATCAACGACCAAAGCCGTCATATTAACGCGTCACACAACCAATCAATAAACAGCATTACTGACCAGACTCAGGTTGTATCACAAAGGTAAACTTACTGATGCCAGCACGTTGAATGGCCGCCATGACTTTAGCCACTGTGCCGTACTCCGCTTTTTCATCAGCAAAAATCTCAACACTAGTGTCCACGTTTTGTGCCGCCTCCATCAGTGCCATATCCAGTTGTTCAGCATTCACCGTTTCATCACTAAAATACATGGTGCCGTCAGCAGTCACACTAATGTTGATAGACTCAGGTTGAGTGAGTGTTAAGTCTGAGCTGGCTTTAGGTAAATTGACTGGCACCGAATTCATCAATAACGGGGCTGTCACGATAAAAACGGTCAGCAGCACCAACATCACATCCACTAAGGGCGTCACATTGATTTCACTCATCATATTGTCATCACCGCCAGTATTCATCGCCATAACAAATTTCCTTTATGCATTATCGAGCAACAGGTTGATGCCTTCAGCAGGCATTATTCCTGTTGAGCCGCCTAATCGTGTTTGATACGAGATTTGAGCACTAACAGATGAAATGCCGACGCAAAATTATCCATGGTGGCCGCAGACAACCTGACTTTACGTAAAAAGTAGTTGTACGCCAGAACGGCAGGTACAGCGGTAGCAATACCTATGGCTGTTGCAATCAACGCCTCCCCTATCGGTCCCGCCACCACATCCAGACTCGCTGAACCCGATGCCGTAATGCTTTTTAGTGCATTCATAATCCCCCAGACCGTACCGAATAAACCAATAAAGGGGGCAGTTGAGCCCACACTGGCTAGAATAGACAAGCCATTTTCCATGCGGGTTTGCTCAGCATGCGCTTGTTGTTTCAGCGAGTGCATCAACATTTCACGTTTATCATCTGGCGCAACAGAGTTAGCCAGATATTGCCATGAAACCAGCTCATCTAATCCTGCCTGACAAACACGAGCAAGACGGCCTTTTGTTGAAGACATCACCGCCAACAAATCCTGAATATCACGAGCTTTGGAGAAAACCGCTAGAAATTCTCTATCAAAACGGCTATTACGATAAAAGGCCAGGTATTTACTAATCCCTACTGACCAGATAAGTACCGATAAAATAACAAGGAAGATAAGTACCGCATCAACAATATCTGGAACTGCATCCATAAAAAACCACTTTCCCTAGAATCAAGATAACAAGCAATGACGAACTAAAAAGTTAAACCAACCATTGACCAAGGAGCACTGTTTCTTGTGCTCTTACTCTATATGCCAATCGAAAATGAAAAAGTGACATTTTTTTGACTTTTTTAATTGCTTTGTAAAACATGAACTTACCAGTCTGAATACGGGGTACCTTTTGATGACATAAGTCGAGAACCACTTCGGACATCAGAAATAACATCGTCAGTTTCTGCGTGTTTTATTAACTCCCAGGTTTCATGACTATTGGTGATGGGATCGACAGGAATATCTCGCAAATAGCCAGTATCAACAAGCTGCTCTATTGAGTGAGGGTAGGTATTCATGACACTGTGGTATTGGATGATAGCGCTTCGCATCACGATGAGTTCATGACGGAGCACATTCTCTTGGGCTGTGAGTTGGGTATCCATAGTTTCGTAATTATTGATGAATACAATAACAATGATGCTAAGCGTGACGAAGAGAACGAGGAGTTGATATATCGAAATCCCGAATTGCCTATGCCTCTGCTTGTTTTTAATCCCCTTCACTATTTTTGATGTCCTTTTCTTTTTTATCAGTCACATTCATTAGCTATATGAATAGTAAACCTTAACCATATTAGCCAATGACCTTGGCCCACGTAGCCATCTTGCCTTAGATGACTTGAGTGAAGAGCTGGACTAGTCACCAACAAGATATAGGCGGGCATTTGTGGCTGCCCGAATCACCCATTCACTTCAATCTTGGTGAGCGTCTTAAACTTCCATCGATCGAAGATGAACTCATTGTGAGGCAGTCACACTTGCCTCAACTTATTTCCATATTTTTTAATCAAATAACCATCTCACACTGACCCAAGCTGCTCTCGGTGCACCAGGCGCCACGAAGTTTGTGCTATTCCATTCAAGTGAGTTGTGGTTGTAGCCATCAGGCCCTCTAGCACCATAGGTGCCAGGTGTAAATGGATTGCGTCCCAGCGTGCCAGCTGAAAAGTATTCTTTATCAAAGATATTGTTTACGAGTAAATTGACACTGAAGTTTTTGGTGAGCTGATAATTACTTTGGAAATTAAACACCATATACCCCGGCACCTTGCCTGGATTATTCGTCGCTTTTCTAGCAACGCGTGTTTGCGTTCCGGAAATTTCAGCAGTCTCGTATATCACCTGCCCTGCTCGGTGTTTATTATTTTCATTACCTCTGACATAACTTGATGAATGAGCTACAGCCGTGAGGCCAACGGTCCATTTAGGGGTAACTTGGTAGTTGACAGATGCGTTAAGGTTATGAAGTGATACGCCCGGCATGCGAGCACCGGCTTCAACATCAATTAAACGGCTATAGTTATAATTACCGGCAAAGTCCTCATAAGAACTGCTATTGTCATTGCCTGCAATAGTAAAGTTATCTTCAAATGTGGCATCAGTAAGTGAGTAGTTAACACTAAACGCCCATTTACCTTTTTGACCAGAGAATCCCGCCTCGATACCTTGACGACGTGTTGAACCAATATTGTCAAAGAAGTTACGATTATCAGGATAGGAAACCAGATAAAGATCATCTTTAATATTGGTTTGATAGGCGGATAAATTCCATTGCAAATAATCATCTATTACCCCTCTAACACCGACTTCAAATGTCTGTGCTTTTATTTGAGGCAAATATGGGTCACCGGAGAGAGTCGAAGGTAGTGAGCATGTCCTGTTTTCTATAAGACTTCTATAAATTCCTTTCGAACCAACAGGTGTTTTATCCAATGCACACCCTAGCTCAATAACGGAAGGAACGCGCACACCTTGTGAGAAATTAGCGTAGAGATTTAAATCATCTCTTGCCTGCCAAGCGACACCAAAAGAGGGGTTTAACGAATAATAGCTAAATGATTCTTTTTCTTCTTCGTTTAGTAGGCTGCTTGTGTCTGGTGTTTCATAGCCTGTTGGACAATCCTCACCCGGCGCACAGACGTCAAAATAATCTGGAAAGGCTTCTAATTGAGCAAGGCTGGGAATAAAAGCGATACCATACTCTCTAGACCTCATTCTGTTTTCTCCTTGAGTATCGTTGTAGCGCGCAGAAACATTAAAATGCCACGTTTCAACGGGACTCCAGGTTTCACTGAAATAAAGACTCTTCGTTAATTGCTCCCCTTCAAAATTATTGTTACTAATTGGTACATCAGCCGCTACATACTGATCACGAATTTCATCAGGAGCATAGTAGAACTCCCGGTTTGCAGTTAAAAGGCCTAACTGTTGTGTACTGGTATATTCCGCTGTGGGTCTATCGACTGACGCCCCAATCATGAATTTGTGTTTATCTGTATTCCAGTTGAGTTGAATGGATACACCATCAGTAACTTGATCAATTGTGTTATCAGTTAATACTGCGGTAGGTGTTCCATCTACAACACCAGGATTGGTTTGGCTATATGCAGCACCATCAACGGTCTGTACACCACCTTCAGGTCCTGCTACTTCCAATGTATCATTTGAGCCGGCATCGCCCTTACACGTATCAGCGTTAGTTGGGAGTTTGGGTAGGATCACATGTTTAACACCATCAGTGGTGTAATAATAGAAGCTCCCCTCAGCTCCTGCTGCAAATGCAAAAGGATCACTATCTTTTAGCGCTGTTAAATCAACTTTAGCGTTGTATATGTAGGAATGTTCATTATTTGAATATGATGTTTCATCCCCTTCATCAAGTAGCTGTGGCCCTGCTCCAGTATCGTTAGCAGCTTGAAAAATTTCAGTTGCTTGAAAGTTTTTCCAGAAGTTTATTGAGCTCTGCGCCAATGCCACCACTTCATCTGGGAGTGCTGTATTGAACTGACTCGCATCAAGCGTCGCAAAAGCATCTTCAATAGTAGGGCTTAACACGAAATCAATATAATCTGGTGAGCTGAAAGGGTCCCCACCGGGTAAATCTATAACGTAGTAATCTGGTAAGTTATATTCATTTGTCGTTTCATAAAGACAGGTATATTCTTCGCCAGGGGCAAGGTTTCTTTTTACTGTCTGGTTATCAAAATCTGTGTATACATCTGCACCTTGAGAATCTCTTCTACTTGTTCTACGGTAAACCTGCCCCGTAATACTAAACGTATCGTTTACCTGATAAGCACCAGCTAACTGAAACTGCTGTAATCTATTTTCTGTAGTATCTGGTGCGGTAAAGACTCCTTCCCTGTCTTGTCGATATTCTTCACTTGGAATAAGCCCATTACCGACCAAATTAGTATCAACAATCAGTGTGCTGAAATGTAAATCAAGTTTGTCACCTCGATAACTAGCTTTACCGAATAACTGATTCACTTCACTCGGAGAATTATCACGCCAACCATTTTCGTCAAATAAACTGGCCGCGCCGAAAAAGGCGATGGTGCCGTTGTTCCAGCCATTTTCCATTTGTAATTGTTTACGACCAAATGAGCCAGCAAGCACCTCAGCATCTGCAGCGGTATTGTTAAAGCCATCTTTGGTTTTTAAGGCAAATGAACCGCCTAAGGTATTCAAACCAAAGATAGGATTGGACCCAGGAAATAGCTCCACACCAGCTATGGCATTCATGGGGATCATGTCCCAGTTCACCACATCGCCAAACGGTTCATTCACCCGAATACCGTCGATAAAGACACTCAAGCCCTGTGGTGTACCTATTTGTGGTCCCGCCGTAAAACCACGATATTGGATATCCATCTGGAATGGATTACCTTGGTAATCATTAACCGTGACGCCTTGTAGTTTTGTATTAAACAAATCCGTCATGCTTAATGAATGTGCTTCTTTTATCTCTTTGGCCGAGATACTTTGCACATTGGCCGGAATTTCTTCTTTGGTAAGGCCTAGACCTGGCAATGGCCCTACTTCATAAAAACGTTGTGCTCTGACTTGGACGGTGTCCAGAATTAAGCGGTCATCACCCAAAGCAGGTAACTCTTCTTGACCAGGCACCAGAAAATAGCCGCCATCTGTATCATCAATGGCTTCGAGGCCACTGTCGTTTAATAATTTTTGAAAGCCTTCTTCAACGGAATATTCACCATGAAGACCTTTGGTTTCTTTTCCTTCTGCCAAGGCTGGGTCAAAGGTTAATCTCACACCATTTTCGGCTGCGTAATTTGAGATGGCTTTGCCCAAAGGGCCAGCAGGAATGTCATAACGTTTCACTTGTTCAGCTGCGTTATCTTCTGCCAGGGCAAGATGATTGATTGACATGGCACCGACCATGCTCATCGTGGCGATAGATAAACAGCGACAGAGTTTATTCTTAAGGCAAACTCGGCCCTTTGCTTGCAGTTCCAATATTTCTCTCCGACTAATAGTTATTATTTTTTTGTTGTTCTATTAGGTATGCCAATCGAGAATTGGAAAGTGACAATTATTTTTTAGACTTTTTTTAAAATTTTTTTATAAACGTTGATATATCTGGGTTTGCGAGGAGATATTTTTACGAAGTTTGCTCATTGATAAAGAAACAAGTATCAGTTTCAACAGTTAGTAGCAGAGATTTAGTAATGCTTTTTAAGGACGATACTTTCTTAGTGTTTTTTATAAACTGTGTGGCTGATCTTGAGTTAACTCTTAGGCAGGTTTTAGCATGGTGACATAACGTGTGTAACTTTCAACACGTACTGGCAGGGTTTTGGTGATACTTCTTAATGCACCATCAATATCTTTTACTGGAAAAGCCCCAGAGATTTCTAAATCAGCAATCGCGGGATCACAGCGCATCATGCCGGTTCGATAACGTGAGAGTTCTTCAACAAAGGTTTTGAGTGGCATGTTATCGACAACTAAGAAACCTTTTGTCCAACCCAGGATGGAGGCATCAAATAACATTTTTTGCTGAAATAAGTCGGCGGTGAATTTCACTGCTTCACCTCTATTCACGACAACTTTATCGCCATAACCATTAATGGGGCTCACTTCAACGGCATGTTCGTAGACATTGACACAGCTTCTCTCATGAATGAGGCGAGTACTAAATTTTGTGCCCAAGGCTTTGATCGTGCCGTGTTCTGTGGTCAGGATAAAGGGGCGATAAGTTGGGTTGGGGTCTTCTGCCGTTTCTACATATACTTCGCCATGTAATAACCTAACGTTACGAACTTGTTCATCATAATGAACAGATAGTTTGGTATCTGTGTTGAGGACCAGTTGCGTGCCGTCATCCAGGACGAGCTGTTTAATTTCCCCCACGGCAGTGGAATAGTCTGCTAATAAAACCTGCCATGGTTTTTGTTGATAGCCATACCAGCCTGCTGTACCGGCAGCGATAAGCAAACTCAGTGTTTTAATGACCTGGCGACGTTCTTGTGATTGGATATATCGGGTATCAATCGGACGGTTTAATACGGCAATACTGGTTTTTGAATCCAGCCCCATAAAACAGTTGGTGACGGTTTCAACTTGTTCCCATGCCTGTCTGTTTTCTGGTGAAGCATTTAACCATCTTTGCCATTCTTTACGATCTGTATCTGTCGCCTCACCGGATGTCAGTTCAACAAACCAGTTTGTCGCTTCATAGAGCGCGTCTTTCTTAGAATGAGCCATAAAAGAACATTTTAGTTATCCAGGTTTAAACAATGCAGTAGTGCTTTAGCGATGTACTGGCGAACAGAGCTGACTGAAACTGAGAGTCGTGAAGCAATTTCGGCGTGTGACAACCCTTCCAGCTGACACCATAAAAAAGCACTGCGAACTCGTTCAGGTAAGCCATCCAGCATTTCATCTATTTTAGCTAAGGTCTCTACCATGATATTGAGAGACTCAGGTGAAGGTACGTCAACTTCGGGCATATTTTCCAACGCCTCGAGATAAGCTCTTTCAATATCCTTGCGTCGAACATGGTTGACCATGAGGCCATGTGCAACTGTGGTCAGGTAGGCTCGTGGTTCTTTGATGCTGCCCAGATCCTCTTTTTGCAAAATTTTGGAAAAGGTATCTTGCATTAAATCAGCGGCATCAAAACTACAGCCGATTTTCTTGCGGAGCCAGCCCATTAACCAGCTGTTGTGTGTACGATAAAGGTCGGTGACGATGGAGTCACGTGTTGCTTCAAAATTACCCAGAATACTCACGTCTGATTCATGGTGTAAGGCTATGTCACTCAATTGCCTGCTTCCCTTGTTAGATAAGCTGCCAGATTAACTACACCCTATGTTTTTGATGGTTTGCAGTAAGATTGCTTGTCACAAGTTCTGGGTAAACTCTGCGAGCATGTTCACAAAATTCACATAAGGATACGCAAATTTACTACGCATCGCACAGAGTAAATATAGGAAATATTCCTAAAATTACAGAGATTAAACCAGTTATAAAAAATGAATCGGTGCTTAGGCGCTTCGGGAGGTTTTTACCCTGACTTTTTAAAAATTAACTATTTTTCACTTTTTCAATCTGAAGATATGCACTCTAATAGAAACAATAAATGATGCTAATAAATTTGCGGCTGAAGTCAGCCATGATGAAGCAGACAAGTTCTTGTACAATAGCGTGCTTTCGTTCTTCAGACATTCAAGCAATCTAGCGAGCCTACTATGAAAATTCAAAGCCACTTTGTCGATCTTGATACCCCTACTGGCGTGATGCGTACTTATATTCACCGCCCGGTAGGTGAAGGTAGTTACCCAGTCATTTTGTTCTACTCTGAAATTTTTCAACAAACCGGCCCCATTGAACGTGCCGCAAGATTGATGGCCAGCCACGGTTATGCCGTGTTAGTGCCAGAAGTCTTTCATGAGCTGAATCCTATCGGCACTGTATTGGGCTACGATGATGCTGGTCGTGACAAAGGCAATGCAGATAAAGAAGCGAAAGATGTTCAGGGTTATGACTCTGATAACGTCGCCATGATTGAGTACGTCAAAACACAACCATGGTGTAACGGTCACATTGGTGCCATGGGCTATTGCATTGGTGGTCACCTTGCTTTCCGTGCTGCTTTACAACCTGAAGTCAAAGGCACCGCGTGTTTCTACGCCACAGATTTACATATTCAGAAAATCCCCAACAAACCAGGCCAGCACAGCATGGAACGCCTGGATGACATCAAAGGTGAGTTATTAATGATTTGGGGTAAGCAGGATAACCATGTGCCTGCAGATGGTTTACTGAAAATCTATCAGGAATTAAAAGCAACCGATATTATCTTCACCTGGCATGAGTTTAATGCTGAGCATGCGTTTATGCGTGATGAAGGTGATGGTGGTCGTTATGATGCACAAACGGCACAAATCGGTTATCAACTGGCGTTAAATCTGTTCAGTAGAACACTTTGCTAAATAGCCTTAGTTATTTAGTTTTAAAGGGAGTCAATGGCATCATTGGCTCCCTTTTTTATTGTCTCAAGATATAACTTTTTTTGAGTTCTAGTCTGGCTCTATCACTCCCCTGTTATGCTAAGCTCACTTTTTCAATTGCTTGGGAATATCCGTGTTATGTCCAATTCATCAGGTTTAGCTTTTGCACATTTACTGGATGGTCAAGGTGGAAGCAGCGAACTGAATGAGACGGATCTGCCGGCATGGCAAGCTGATCATGGTGTGCTCTGGTTGCATTTTGACTATACTCATCCTGATGCCGAACGCTGGTTACTTGAGCAGTCTGGGCTGGACAGCGTTATTGCCAATGCCTTATTGGAAAATGAAACACGCCCACGCACGACGTCAATAAACAATGGTTTGCTGATGTCCTTACGTGGCATCAATCACAATCAGCACGCTCATTGTGACGATATGATTTCTATTCGTGTCTGGATCGACCCACATATTATTGTGACAACACGTCGTGAAATGTCGTCTTCTGCTGCTGAGCTGGATAAGTTACTCAATAAAGGTATCGGCCCGAAAGACAGTGCTGAATTTTTAATTAAGCTTATTGATCTGACCGTCGATGGCATGTCAGATACGATTGCCGCCTTCGAAGATATGATTGCTGACTACGAAGACGCTGTCTTGGCAGGCAATACAGAAAACTTACACGATAATATTGCTCAGTTGCGTCGACAAGTGATTAGCATGCACCGTTATCTTGCACCAGAGCGGGATGCCCTGGCTCGCCTGACACTGGAGATGATATCCTGGTTATCTGATTATGATCGGATTCAGATTCATGAAATCAGTGACACGCTGATTCGTTACATCGAAAATCTGGACGCTGTGCGTGAACGGGCTGTATTGGTTCAGGAAGAACTGCATAGTAAAACCGCTGAACAACTCAATGCACGTATGTATGTGCTGTCTGTGATTGCTGCTGTGTTTTTACCTTTAAGCTTTGTGACAGGCTTATTGGGGATTAATGTGGGTGGCATTCCAGGCGCGAATGATAGTCATGCTTTTACTGATGTCATCATCATGCTGACTGTTGTAGCTCTGATATTATTAATTTTATTCCGTTGGAAGAAATGGTTTTAATCAGGCTTTAAACGGTGAATCAATCACTTAGTTAATCTGCTTAAAAATAATCCTTAACAAAGATAAAAATTTCTTCATTTTTTTCGAGCAAACTTCAAAAAGATGTTGTAGAATGCCTCGCTTTCTTGGGGTGCTTAGCTCAGCTGGGAGAGCATCGCCCTTACAAGGCGAGGGTCGGGGGTTCGATCCCCTCAGCACCCACCAAGAAAATCTCCTCTTCTATTCCAGCCCGCTTGTTTATCCCACCTTTTTTGTGCATTGTATGACCTTGGAACATTAACCCCAAGGTGCTGAAATGGACTTCACTCCGATATTCTCTTCTTTATTGTCTCTCTGGTATTTCATTCCGTTATTTCTCTGTCTGGCCGTTCTTCGCTCAGCCTGGTTCAAAGGCATGATGGGTGAGTTTATGGTCAACGTGATTGCCCGATGGCAATTGGATAAACAGCATTATCATTTAATCAAAAACGTGACCCTGCCGACAGAAGATGGCACGACTCAGATTGATCACATAATCGTCTCTGTTTATGGCGTGTTTGTCGTAGAAACCAAAAATATTCGCGGCTGGATATTTGGCAGTGCTTCTCAGAAAAATTGGACTCAGCAACTTTATAAGCACAAATACCGTTTTCAAAATCCACTTCATCAAAATCATAAACACCTCAAAACACTTCAAACCTTGCTCGACTTAAGAGACGAACACGTCTTTTCCGTCATTGTTTTTATTGGTGACAGCCACTTTAAAACACCGATGCCAGATAATGTGACTTATGGCTTGGGCTATGCTCGCTATATAAAATCAAAAACAAATCCTGTGCTGACGCCGGCAGAAAAGGACGCCATCATTGCTCAAATTGAATCTGGTCGCCTTTCACGCAGCTTGAAAACAAACAGAGAGCATGTGGCTCATGTAAAGCAATTAGTTGAGCGGCAGCAAACGGACGAACCACTATGTGCTCGCTGTGGCCATAAAATGGTTAAACGCCAAAGCAAAAAAGGTGACAATGCCGGTCAGTTTTTCTGGGGCTGTAGTCAGTACCCGAAATGCCGTAATATCAGACCTGTTTAGAAGCTCCCTTTTTACTAAAGGATACACAATGAAATGGCGTGGTAGACAGAGAAGCAGCAATATTGAAGATCGTCGTAGTCAAGGCGTTTCAGCTGTTCGTAGTGGCTCTGGCGGTATTATCCGTTTGCTACCAGCTATCTTTCGATTACTGGGTTTTAAAGGCACGGCCATTCTGCTGATAGGTGTTGTGTTGTTGGCGACATTCACAGGTAACTTACCGGCATTATTATCTTTGTTCGGTATCCCCGCTTCTGCCCCTACCGTCTCATCCTCCGAACCATTGCAAGAAACCGCTGAAGAAAAAGAACGTGTCGACTTTGTCTCCGTCATTCTTGCTGATACTGAAGAAACCTGGTCAGCGATCTTTAGCGATAATGGCCAACGTTATACCCCACCCAAACTGGTTTTATTTCGCGGTGTGGTGAATTCAGCGTGTGGTACAGCTCAATCGGCTATGGGGCCCTTTTATTGTCCGGCCGATCAGCGTGTGTATATCGACCTGAGTTTTTATGATCAATTACAGAATCAGTTAAATGCCCCGGGTGACTTTGCTCAGGCTTATGTCATCGCTCACGAAGTGGGTCATCATATTCAGACTTTATTAGGCATATCGCAACAAGTGAATGCGGCTCGAAATAGCATAAGCCAGGTTGAATGGAATAAGTTATCAGTTAAGCAAGAATTACAGGCTGATTGTTTTGCTGGCATCTGGGCACATCACGCGAATAAAGCAAGGCAGTTATTAGAAGTGGGCGATCTGGAAGAAGGATTAACAGCAGCCAGTGCTATTGGCGATGATACATTACAAAAACAAGCCACCGGCGTGGTGCGACCTGACTCATTCACACATGGCAGTTCGGCTCAACGCGTGTCATGGTTTAAAACCGGCTATGAGAACGGTCATGTTGAAGCATGTGATACATTTAAGTGAATATAATACAGATTAGGTTTTCACGCTTAAGTGATGATTTTTATAAATTTATGAGATATTGCACAGCTTTTTCACTGTGTTTATGTTTCAATTAGAAAAAACTTTTATAAAAGCTTTAGGGAGAAAGAGATTGAAACAACGAATGCTGTTATGGATAGTAGCAACACGTAATAGTTTTGTTTCTTTACTCCCGTTGACATTACTTCGTGTAACACTCGACTTACTTGTCTATTTCCCCTGGAATTCATACCAAACGTTTATGACGAACTTGTTTGGTGATGGTTGGAAAGAGCCATTAACTCAGATGACTCATCTTACGTTTAGTTTTTTTGCCTTGGCGCTGACAACCATTATTGCTGTTCAATTAGCCTATAAACTTAACAGTCGGAGCACATCTGAAACTGATGTGCCCACACCTCTAATGATTGCTATCAGCGCGGCCATAAATTTTATCGTTGTGTTGACTCTATTAGGCTATTCGGCTCTTAGTTTCAGTATCGAATCAATGATGCTTTCGATCATATTAGGCGTTGCAACCGCTGAATTAATCTCATGGTTGACACATAAACGTTTACCAGACTTATTACACCTATCCATCGAATCAGATACGGCTTTTTATAATGCCATGCGATTAACTCCGACCATTGTCCTTGTCGGGGTTTTCTTTTTTCTGCTTGCCGCTTTTCTTGCTGTATTGCCCGACTTCCCCGATGCGTACAATACAATGACAAGCTGGGCACAGAAAACAGGGTACGGTGCATGGGTGCTCAGCACACTCACCGTATTGATTAATCAAAGCTTATGGTTTGTCGGCATTCATGGTGGAATTGCTATTGAGTCATACCAGCAAGGGGCATTTTTTATTAATGATGTTGTTGCCATCAGTACTGATTGGGTAACACGGTCTGTTTACGAAAGCTTCGTTTTAATAGGTGGCTCAGGCGCAACCATGGGATTGGTTATCGCCATATTAGTGGCCACACGCACAGGTGTTCAAAATAAGGTCGCCAAAATTTCAGTTATACCTAGCCTCTTTAACATTAACGATATTTTGATTTATGGTTTACCTATCGTTCTTAACCCTCGGTATTTAACCCCCTTTTTCGCCGTGCCACTGATATTGATGGCAATATCATTGCTGGCCTTTCAATCAGGCTTGATTGACGTAGTCAATTCATCCGGTGCGACCTGGACTACACCACCTCTTTTATCAGCCTGGTTAATCACTGAGTCATGGTACGGTGTAGCATTACAACTACTGTCAATCGGTATGAGTACAGTGTTCTATCTACCCTTCGTTCGTAAAGCAGAGGTTTACAGACAGCAACAAGAACAACTGGCTTTTGAAGAAGCCACCAGTACTATCATTCACCATGGTCAGGCCAAACAGCAAATTATTAGCCGCCAAGACAAAGTCGGCATGATTGCCAGGGATCTGGTGTATGACCTGCGTCAGGCTATTTACCGCAATGAATTAACGGTTGTTTACGAACCTAAGCATCATCGTGCTGGTCACATTGTGGGCGTTGAAGCGCTGGTACGTTGGACACACCCACGCTACGGCTTTGTGTCCCCTGCCATGCTCGTGATGCTGGCAGAAGACAGTGGCGATATCAACAAACTAGGTAATTGGGTGTTTGAACAATGCTGCATCACTAAAGCCAAATGGAATAAAGAAGGCCATCATGCTCTGACGATGGCAATAAATATTTCACCACTCCAGCTCAATGATAATGCCTTGCCTGCATTTCTCACACGTTGTATTCAACAATACGGACTCAGTACGGATGAAATTGAATTAGAAATTACTGAGTCATCTGAAATTTCTGACTCGAAGCAAGTAGAAAAAATCTTACAGGAAATCAGTGATCTCGGTATTCATCTGGCCATGGATGATTTTGGTATGGGCTACTCATCGCTTTTACATATGCGTCGCTTTACTGTGAATGCGATTAAAATTGATGGGTCGATTACCCGGGATGTGCTAACGAACTCTACCAATGCCGATATTATCCGCACTATCAGTGCATTGGGTAAATCTCAGAAAGTCTCGGTTGTGGCTGAATATGTAGAAACGCTAGAACAAAGAGAGGCCCTAGTGGAAATGGGCTGTGATATATTCCAAGGCTACTATCATAGTCCCCCGTTAAAACCTGAAGATTGCCCTATGTATTTTTTAACTCACCGTATCGAAGGTGCTCAGTAAATGACAAGCGCTGCCAATACAGTCATGACCTTATATAACTGGAATATACTCATTCTTCCCAGTGGTGAGGAAATCTTTGTGGGTTTACGTCAACGGCCAGAAACCGTGCCGCCATTCAAGCCAGTGGATGAAGAAGATGAGTTACTGCCTTTTACATTACGCAATAGCAGTCCTATTAAAGAGTTTAATCAAGCCCAAGGCATAGGCTATACCGAGTCAGGTAAGCGTTATGTTGTGATAGGCCAAGCCAGCGATCCTACCGGCATGATTCAACTGAGCGTGAATCAGATGATGCCGGCTGAACAAATCAACTGGAAATTTCCATTTCATGACTGACTTTCCTGTCAGTCATTAATTACGTCATTAAATTTGTTTTTCTATTGTATAAACCTGTTTTTTATTATCTGTTACTTCTGCTTTCAGCACACCATGCCCTTCTTTGCCCGCCGGTAACACAAAACGCATGCTGGGATCTTCGCTAATAGAAATGCCTGTATCAATGGTCATTAACACTTCATCATCCAATGTTATCAGCATTTTTTCGACATAATGAGCGGGTATGTAACCACGGGTTTTTAAATCCATCTGTAAACCACTGTTGTTAGGGTGGCTGATGACCACCTGAACCGGTTTGGCTTGCTCCGTATCCCCATCACGATAACGAATCTGCATTTTGCCAAGTCTGGCCATTGCCGCTACCTGGTCTTTCGCTGCAGGAGCACTGCAACCACCAGACGCCTTAACAAACCGTTTCACCATATGCAGGCTGCCGTCATTCATTTCTGCTATGGCTCGAATATAGGTGTATTGATCGACCCGCATTCGTGTGGAAATATCCACCGTTTCTAATGCCGGTGATAAATGGAAGTTAGCCGAATATGGCATGGGGTTATTATCAATAAAAACGTGGAGATTTTTGATATACGAATTGGTCGTTTGTGGTTTCTTTGAAATAAGATGAATCGGCACTATCGCCGCATCTTCTGCTCTTTTCGGTGCCTCGATAATTAACCAGTCATCCGCATCTTCTAGAATGGTTTTATCTTCAAAGTAGATTTCTTTCAGGGTTTGCCATTGTTCTTCAGGCTCATCATCAGCCATGCTTAACCACGGCAAGAAGACTAAGCTCAATAAAGCAGCAAAGCCGAAATGTTTTAATAATATTTTCATTGTTCTATTCCCATTCCAGTTCGGTAAAAGCAGCGGTGATGTTGCGTTTATGATAATCATCAAATAACAACCACTTGCCCTTCTCACTCAGACCGACAGATTCGGTTGCTTCGTTGATGGTGCCCATATCATAAATAATGGCTCTGATTTGCTCTCTAATCGTACTGAAATAATGCGCTTCATCATCAAAGGCTTGTTGCCACTCTTCATGTTGAGCAGGTCCATGGCCGGGAATCACCGTATTTAACTTCATGGATTTAAGTGCTTCAATTGTGCTTAGCCAGCCATTAATACTGCCATCCAGGGCTGGAATCCGTTTTACAAAGAGTAGGTCGCCGGTCCATAAGGTTTTGGTTTTTTTATCCAGCACCGTCAGATCATTATCTGTGTGTGAGGTGGGATAGCTGGTCAGAACCAGTTCACGCTCACCCAAGTCAATAGTGATGGGGTCATCCACACTCACTAATTGGGTGGGCTCAATAAACTCTGTGCCTTCAAAGTGAGGCCCCAGAATGTCACTGAAACGGGTTTCATAAAACGATTTTCGGGCTTCGATTGCAGCTGGCATTTTATCGTTGCCAATAAAGGTTGCTTCAGTCTCTTTGAATGCTGCATTGCCTAAAAAATGATCCGGATGAGCATGCGTGTTGATGACATAACAAATCGGTAAATCACTTTTGTCGCGTATCGCTGCAAAAAGCGATTTCCCTTCAAGGTAACTGCCACCGGTATCAACTACGGCAATACACTTTTCACCGATGATAAAACCAGTATTGGCTATTTCACCTTTATTGTCCCGATTGGCATCTTCCTGAACACCCTGGTGATAATAAATACCCTCACTCACTTGTTTTACTGGGTATTCTTCCGCATTGACATTCAGCATCAACAGGGTACTAATGGCTAATGTCATGGCACTTAACGTGACTTTTGTTTTATTTTTCATTTCTCTCCCCTTTTTTATATAGGGTGTGTTTTTTCTCAGTATTTATTTTGGTTTAATCATATTTTTGACTTCTGAGATAGCGTTGGCAGGAAAACCACCTTGCTCTGCATGACGCAAGATTAAATCCTTACTTTCAGCTTTGTATACACAATAGATTTTATTATCTGTCACATAACTTTCTACCCACTCAATTTCCGGCCCCATCTCTCTTAAAATTGAACAGGATTTGTGCGTTATCTGGTCCAGATCATTATTGGTCAAATCACCTGCACCTGCAATTTCTCGCTCGATAATATATTTATTCATCTTATTACCTCTTAAAAATGACCGGTCGTCTTTATAACCGGCTGAAAAAAATCAACGTCATTTAACGTTGAAGAAAATAGTCGTCCAGTAATTGCGATAAACAACGTGATAACGGGGCTGTCGATCTTTCCACTTTCATATGCAGTAACGCGCCTTGCCATTGATCGAACAGCAGCATTGCCATGTTATCTGCAGACATATCATCACGAATAATACCTAAGGCCTGGCCTTCACTGAGTCCATGACTTATAAGCTGACAATAATCCGTGATCGCGGCGAGTAATGTCTGTCGGCATAACTCACTGGAGGTACTGATTTCTCCCATCATATCGCCTAGTAAACAACCACCGCTAAAATCAGAGTGTTCCAGATCAGTTATCAAAGAGTCGAAATACGCTTTTATAGCCTGATGACCATTTAAGTCTGAATTATCCAAAAAGCCTTGTAATCTGGAAATGAAAGGCGTGATGTAATGCGTAATTGCCTCGGATGTGAAATTTTCTTTACTATCAAAATAACTATAGAACGATCCTTTTGGCACCTTGACTGTGTCGAGTATCAGTTTGATGCCTGTTCCATGATAACCATGCTTCATCAGTAACTGAATGCCATGGTTAAGAATTTGTTCTTTTTTGATGTGTTTTTGTAATGTCATGAAGCAATAATATGACCGGTCGTCTTTAAGAGTCAAACTTTATACCATTATCGCTATGCTTTATCACGACACTCCCTTTCTTGCAGGCGTGCGTAGGCTTCAGCTTCATGATGAATATCACTGATTAGGCCTCGGTGAAGTGCTACTGAGATGGCATCCTGATTATGAAATCGCGCCCCTTGTTTGAAGAGTAAATCTAACAATTCACGCGCGGGCATATCGAGATATTTAGATAATTCCTGAGCTTCTTTTGATAGTTTGTCCAATACTTCAGGGTGTTGCTGTTGCACATTTAGGGTGGCGAGATTATCGATGATGGCCAGCTCTCGAATGGTTTCTTCACTTAAGCCATTGTCTTGAACAAACCTGAGACTGGTTAGGCCTGTTAGTTGATGAAATGTGTTTTGAACAAGATTTAAATCTGCATTCCTACCCGCTAAGGCGACTTTTAACCATTTCAGACGATGCCGTGCGAGAACAATCATACTTTTTTCAGTTTCTCTGCTCATGCTATTCGCTCCGCATTAAAACACAGTACTGTGTTATCACAAAACAGTCATTTATGACAAATTGCTTACACATTGCCATAAGCCATATTGTTTATTTTGAGATGCAATCACGAACAGACTCACAAAGAGCACACTAGATGAATATTGTGGCTAAAAAAAACAGAGATAAGGAGATTGCTTCTACCCTATTCTTTCACCAGCACTGGCGATCAAAACGATTTTATGAGGGCAGCAGCCCTATCTATAAATTTAGCGAGGGTGTGTACGCGTTGACCAATACACCATTTTTTCCAGCAACAAGTCGAGTTTAATAGGCTTAGCCATATAGTCACTCATTCCCGCTAATAAGCATTTTTCTTCATCACCTTTCATGGCATTCGCTGTTAAGGCGATGATGGGAATATCCTGATATTGTTCACCCAACTTACCATCTCGGATATGTTGAGTGGTGGTGTAGCCGTCCATGACGGGCATCTGGCAATCCATCAGAATCATTTTTATTGGCTCATAACTATCGAGCTCCGTTAACAGTTGACTGGCCTGCACGCCATTCTCAGCAGTCGTGAAATGGACATTTAAACGTGTCAGGAAAAACTCTAAAACCGAGCGGTTAGTTAGGTCATCATCCACAATTAAGACATGTATGTCAGACAGACTGGGTTGGTAGGTTGGTTGTTTATTTGCATCGGTGTGAGTTTGTTTAGACTCTGATTTGCTGATGCGTTTAAGCTTTATAGTGAAACTAAAGCAAGAACCTTTACCGACCTCACTTTCAACGGTAATACTTCCACCCATTAATTCGCATAGTTTTTTTGAAATCACTAAACCTAAACCGGTGCCACCGAAGCTTTTTGATGAGCTGTTATCTAACTGCTCAAAAGGTTCAAATAAACGGGACTGTTGTGTAGAACTGATGCCGATACCACTATCGATAACATGACATGACAAGGTGATATCGTCATCAGACTGCTCAATGAGACTGGCTTTTAGCTGAATATGGCCATGCTGAGTGAACTTATCAGCATTGCTAAGCAAGTTTAATAAGATTTGTTCTAGTCGTGTGGCATCACCATCGACGAATAAATCATCATTCCAGTCGACAGATAGATGGTAACTTTTATCGGTTTTCTTGCCCCGTAGACGAAAACTTTCAAATACGTCTTCGAATAGTTTGGTCAGGTTAAAGGCATCATGACGGATATGAACTTTATTGGCTTCCAGTTTAGAAAAGTCGAGAATGTCATTGATAATATTGAGTAGCAGTCTGGCACTTTTGCTGGCCAAATCCATATGTCGCTGTTGTTCGGTCGTTAATTCACTCCCTTGCAGAATATCCAGCATACCGATCACGCCCGCGATTGGACTACGCAGTTCATGTGTCATATTTGCCATAAATGCTGATTTTGCCTGGTTCGCCTGCTGCAGACGTTGGCCTGTTAAACGCATCTCAATTAATGATTCCACCTGATGAGCGAATAGCTGAAGTTGTTGTTTTTGCTGTTCGCTCAGTGTTCGTGGCTGACGGTCAATAATGCACAGCGTGCCTAATAGATGATGATGTTGATTATGTTTGTATCGGAGCGGAATACCTGCATAAAAGACAATATGCGGTGGTCCTGTCACTAGAGGGTTATCCTTAAAGCGGTCATCCTCATGTGCATATTCTACAATAAACGCTTGTTGATGAAAGATAGCATGACCACAAAAAGAAATATCTCTGCCGGTTTCGCAAACGTCTAAGCCCTGGATTGACTTGAACCACTGTCGTGATTCGTCAATCAAGGAAATGGCCACAATAGGCACAGAAAAAATATCCGCGACCAGTTCTGTCAAATTATCAAAAACAGCCTCGGGCTCCGAGTCTAGAATTTCCAGATTGTACAAAGCATTGAGGCGTTCTTGCTCATCGCTTGGTATTGCAGGTGCTTCCACTATGACCACCCTTCCATGTCTATGTATCTGAAATTTACTATAACAAAATCAAATAAGTAGAAAAAATCTCTTTGCATCCTTACACATTCCATCCTGATAAAACATAGGATATGGCTGCTCCATGATGATGTGAGAGGTATATCAAGCTTACATCGTTTTATCGCCAAGAGTTCGTTACTATGGGCGCTTGTCAATCAGGTTGTGAATATGGATATCGTCTATATATTTTTGTTAATTTTGCTACACGCTGGACCCGCCGCCTATAGTGTTTTTCACATCTTACTTTACAAACGTGACAGCCGTGCAGCACTGGGCTGGATTATGTCCTGTCTGTTTATTCCTTATGGTGGCCCCATCGCTTACTTTTTCTTCGGTGTGAATCGGGTAAGAAGCCGCGCTACCAGTATTAAACGACGTTTATTCAAAATTCCTTTTGAGTCTGGTTATGCCAAACGCTCAATACAGCACATTAATAGTTATGGTCTGGACAGTATTGGAGAGCGTATTACAGGAACCAAACTCACTCCCGGTAATGACGTCAGTATTTTTCATAATGGTGATGAAGCTTACCCTGCCATGCTTGAGGCGATAAAATCAGCAAAAAAACGTATTCTATTAATCACTTATATTCTTAAAACAGACCATACTGGTAATGAATTTATTGATGCCCTGAGTGAAGCCGTCAATCGTGGCATTGAAGTCAAAGTTATCATTGATGGCATTGGTGAGTGGTACTCCTGGAAAAAACCGTCTAAACGTCTGAAAGCACTCGGTATAGAAGTGGCTAAATTTACGCCGCCCAGGATTCTGCCACCTAATATCTATATCAATATGCGTAATCACCGCAAATTGTTGATTGTAGATAACACCACAGCCTTTGCCGGAGGCATGAATATCAGTGATGACCATCGACAAATGCCTATGCAGCCGCGCCGTATTACAGATATTCACTTCAGCTTCAACGGTCCGATAGTAAAAGATTTAATCGGTATTTTTTATGATGACTGGCTCATCGCCAGTCAAAGCAAAATGGACTGCCCATTTCCAGCTGCCGAACCTCAACCGGACGGCTACCACTGCCGGGTTATTCCAGAAGATCCAGATGAAGCAATGGACGCATTATCGTTAACACTGCAAAGCGTGATTTCTGCAGCGAAAAACACCGTAGATATCATGACGCCCTACTTTATCCCGAGTCGGGAAATGATTGCCTCACTACAGTCAGCATCTATGCGTGGAGTGCGCGTGCGGATTGTTTTACCCGCTAAAAATAATCTTATCTATATCCATTGGGCCAACCGAAACATGTTGACCGAGCTACTGTTATGGAATGTGGAAATATTTTATCAACCAGCCCCTTTTTGCCATAGCAAATTACTGTGTATTGATGATCATTACGCATTGGTAGGCTCTGCCAATATTGACCCACGAAGCCTCAGGTTGAATTATGAGTTAGGGGTTGAGATATTCTCGCATACAGTTAATAAAGAACTCACACAGCACTTTGATGAGATTATTGCTAAAAGTGAAGCCATCAGTGATAAGGATCTGGCAAACCGCAGTGTGCCTGTTAGACTACGTGACTCATTTATGAGCTTGTTATCCCCTTATTTATAAAAGATAGCCTCGTGCAACTGTCCGGAGAACCAAATGATTACCTCATTTATTTTGATTCAAACTGAACGTACAAAAATCACTGACGTCGCTGAAACCTTAGCTGATGTCAACGGTATCAGTGAAGTGTATTCTGTGAGCGGCAATTATGATCTCGTTGCCATTGCCCGCGTCAAAGACAATGATGAACTGGCTACCCTGGTAACCAGTAAAATTGTGGATATCGAAGCGATTACAAAAACAGAAACCATGCTGGCATTTCGTGTTTATAGCAAACATGATCTCGATTCGATGTTTTCTATCGGTCTCTGAGTCAACTCGCCGACATAGAGCCTGTGGCGACAGGCTCTTTTTTAGCATTATTTTTTTTCACAATCACCGTGCAAGTCATGCCGGCAGCCAGCAGCGTCTGTTCGGGAACCTCATCTAAAGCAATTCGCACAGGTATACGCTGCTCCAGACGAACCCAGTTAAAAGTCGGGTTTACATCCGCCACTAAATCACGACTCTTCGGGTTATCGCTGTCATAGATGCCTCTGGCAATACTCTCAACATGACCTGTCAGTATTTGGCCATTCATCAATTCAATATCGACAGGATCGTTTAATTTAAGCAAAGTCAGCTTTGTCTCTTCAAAGTAGCCATATACCCAGAAAGAATGTTTGTCGATCAAGGTCATCATCATCTTTACGCACCTTAAACAACCCTATAATCATAATTAACTTTAACTTTTAAATTATTGTATTAAATAGTTTATTTATTTTAGGAATAGACTTGGTCTACCAATCATGAACTCAGAGTCAGAGCCAATCTTACTTTGCCTTAGCATAATCGATTAAGCTATCACTAGACAGCACTTCTGTACCTTATCCCCTCTTTTTGCTAGGTACTATGTTGTGGATGAACCCCATTTCTGGCTGGATTTTTTGTATCGACATTTGCCCTTCAGAGTGGCTTACGATGATAAGAATTTCGTTTTCTAAGAAAATCGGCCCCAAACCTGGGGCGTACTGGAAAACGATTAGGCAGCTTTTAACAAACTCGATTTGAGTTGTTCGCACCATTGTTCAAGTCTACCTTCAGTCAACTCGGGTTGGCAGTCTTCATCCAGAGCCAAACCGACAAAAAACTGCTTATCTGCGGTTAAGGCTTTTGAGGCATCAAACTCATACCCCTCAACAGGCCAATGCCCGATAACTTTGGCGCCTTTGGCCACCACTTTGTCATGCAACATGCCCATGGCATCCTGAAACCATTCGGCATAGGCAAATTGATCGCCCATCCCCAAAAACGCCACAGTTTTACTGGAAAAGTCAGTATCATCAATTTCATCCCAGACATCCTGCCAATCTGCCTGAACCTCGCCGTAATCCCAGGTTGGAATGGCAAAAATGATATGGTCAAAAAACTCCAGCGCCGCCAGCCCGACGTCTTTCACATCAAATAGCTCAACCTGATCTTCACCAAGAATTTTCGCTATTTTCACGGCTGCATCTGAGGTATTACCAGTGGTTGAACCATAAATAACTGCAATCATTACTCACCTACTTGCATTGAATTAACATATGCAAATGATATTCATTATTATTTAATAATTCAATAGGCAATCGTCCTGGGAATAAACCAGCGAGTATTGTCCTACTACAATTGCGGGCTTCTTGTACCAGCTTGTCGCGCTTCAATGGCTTCTTGTTTTAGCTCACCGACCCATTCCATTGCCGCTTCATAAGCATTGACCCAAGTGGGTACATCCACCATGGTGGCCGTGATATGGCTAGCGGGCTGTTCATCCATGCTGCCAAACTGAAAGCTCATCCAATTCGCACACTCATCCAGACTTTTCACTTCCGGGTTACGGAAATCATTGACTTGATAACGACTCCCCTCTTTGTTGAATACCAGCCCCATGATCGTATCTGCATTTAATGTGCGGGGTGGCGTAATTTGTGTACTGGACGCCCCTAAACAATTGATTTTGCCTTGTGGGAAAATCCAGTCCAGAGGTCCGGCATTATCAAAGGGTTGACCATATTGGTTTATCAAAGACTGGCGAAAGACAGCCACGCTAAGCGGATCAACATCGTTTTGTCTGACGCGATGAATGGCGACTAAGCGACCTGCTTTAGGCAAGGGGGTGAATACCAGTTTAAAACTATCTGCCTTGCTCTGACCTTGCTCGGTTTCTTCAATATGGGCTGAAAGGCTATGAATAAAACTGGGCGTTTTATGGTTTTTTGCGCCATCACTGTACGTGTAATATTGCTTTTCTTCTTCTATCGCACTGGCATTCACACCGTAATCCAGTAAAGCACCTTTAGCCTCGTCAATGCTCATGCCAAGCTGCAGGCCGGCCATATCCACATCATCTGCCAATGCAGAACAGCTAAACAATATAGCTGCAAAATAGGGTATAAACGTTTTCATATTCTGTTCCTCAATGGGATGGATAAATCTGGGCTGACGATATAAAACAATTTATCGACAATGACAATATCCCTTTTATCATAATCCTCATTGAGGCATAAAACGTTACGCGGATAAGGCAGATTGTTGTGCCTGATAGAGTCCTTCAAATTCATTCATCGTAAAAACAGCCAGGATATTTAGCTCATCATCGAGGATTTCATACATCGGTCCTTCTGTACCGCGAATACTAAATAAAACTACCGTATCTTCATCGCCACCACATTCTCTATGTGGCTCATTATCAGCTTGGCTTATGGTATATGAGCCGGTTGGACGTTTTTCTTTTAAGGTACCATCAGCATGATACAGACAGTGCTCCCCCTGAAAAACAAAGGTGTGATTAACCGCACAGTGGCGATGTAACACGATGGGATCATTGGCTGCGAATTTAAATAGCACTTCTACCACTTTATTGTCCCGATCAACATCCAACACCGAATATTGAAAATTGTCGAACACCTCAAGTCGTTGCCAGTGGATGTGTTGATCATTAAATTGGTGTAGTTGCATTTCTCTCTCCTTTTTATTTATATGTCAGTGACATACATCAACTCTAACGATGAGAACACATGCTACGCCAGCGATATTTGCCTGCGTAAAAGCAGGACTTTTACCCATAATACAATCAGGGCTAACCATTCAGCCCTGATTGTATTTTTATCTAACGGTTACGATGATGTACTAAGTGGTATAAAGCCGGTAGTACAATAAGGGTAAGTAAGGTGGATGACACAATACCGCCGATAACCACCGTCGCTAAGGGCCGTTGTATTTCTGCACCGGTGCCTGTATTCAACGCCATTGGCACAAAACCAAGGCTGGCTACTAACGCGGTCATCATGACTGGACGCAAACGGCACATTGCCCCATCCACAATCGCTTGATAGAGATCGCCGTGTTGTTGCCAATGATCACGAATAAATGACAACATCACCAGACCATTCAATACAGCAATACCAGACAGTGCAATAAAACCAACAGCCGCTGAAATCGACAGCGGCATATCCCTGATTTGTAAAACCATCATGCCTCCCGTTAATGCCAATGGAACACCGGTAAAGATAATCGCGGCATCCTTTATTGACCCCAACATAGTCACCAGTAATAACAAAATACCGAATAACGTTACCGGGACTACAATCGCTAAGCGCTGACTGGCCGAGGCTAACTGTTCAAAGGTCCCCCCGAACTCCAGCCAGTAACCGTCAGGTAATGTCAGCTGTTGATCGAGCTTCTGCTGAGCTTCCTGCACAAAGGATCCCAGATCACGCTCTCTGACATTGGCTGTGACGACAACACGGCGTTTCGCGTTTTCACGCGAGATCTGGCTCGGCACATCGACAAGTTTAACTGTCGCTACCTCAGATAAAGGCACATAACTACTGGATGGTAATGCAATCGGTAGCTCACCTAATGACGCGATATTCTGACGCTGTTCATCATCTAGTCTGATTACTAGTTTAAAACGTCGATCACCTTCATAGATTAACCCTGCCTCCTGGCCGCCAATAGCTGTAGCTAACATTGTCTGTAAGCTATCCACACTGAGTCCATAACGAGACAGCGCTAAACGTTTGGGTTCCACTGATACCATCGGTAAACCACTGACTTGTTCCAGTCTGGCATCCGCTTGGCCGGGTATATCTCTGATAATAGTTAAAATGGATTGAGCTGATGTTTTGAGTTTATCCAGATCATCACCAAACACTTTAATGGCCACATCCGCCCTGACTCCTGAGATAAGCTCATTAAAGCGCATCTCGATCGGTTGGGTGAATTCATAGTTATTGCCAGGTAAGGCCTTTGCAGCTGCCTCGATTTGTTTGATGAGTTCAGACTTTGGCAATGCCGGGTTGGGCCAGTCTTTTCTTGGCTTTAATATCAGAAATGTATCAGCCACATTCGGCGGCATCGGATCGGTCGCCACTTCTGGCGTGCCGATTTTGGCAAAGACGCTGTCTACCTGTGGAAACTGTTTCAGCCGTTGTTCGAGCACTTCCTGCATATCTATCGATTGCTGCAGACTGGTCCCCGTAGTGCGTAAGGCATGTAAGGCAATATCCCCTTCATTGAGCTGAGGAATAAACTCTGTGCCCATTTTCGATGCTAGTGTCAGTGAAAAGAGCACCAAAACGAGCGCAGCAAACATCACCAGCCAACGTAACTTCAGACTCCATATCAATACTGGTCTATAAATCGACTTAGTGGCAGTAATAATCAGACTTTCGCTCTCCTTGACTTTGCCTTTCATGAACACAGCCACGGCTGCAGGTACGATAGTCAGTGACATTACCATTGCTGCCAGTAAGGCCAGCACCACTGTCGCCGCCATCGGTTCAAACATCTTGCCCTCCACCCCAGTCAAGGTGAATAAGGGGATATACACCAAGGTGATAATCAATACCCCAAACAAGCTAGGTCGAATCACCTCATTGGTAGCATCAAATACCACAGCCAGCCGTTCATTCAATGGTAATGCTGTAGCGCGGCCAGACTGAGCCAGTGATAAACGCCGTACGCTGTTTTCCACAATAATCACGGCACCATCGACAATCAGGCCAAAATCCAGTGCGCCAAGACTCATTAGGTTCGCTGAGATTCCGGCCTGAACCATGCCGGTGATGGTTGCCAACATGGCAAGTGGTATCACAGCAGCAGTGATTAGTGCAGCGCGAATATTACCCAGTAATAAAAACAACACTACAACGACTAATAATGCGCCTTCCAGCAAGTTTTTCTGCACAGTAGCAATGGCTTTATCCACCAAGGTGGTTCTGTCATAGACCGCTTCAGCAATAACGCCGTCAGGTAAGGTCGCCTGAATCTTACTTAACTCCGTAGCAACCCGTTTGGCAACCTCACGTGAGTTCTCCCCTATCAGCATCATTGCCGTACCCATTACCGTTTCCTGACCATTCTGAGTGGCGGCACCGGTTCTGAGGGTTTTACCAATGGCAACATCAGCGATATCCATGATCTTGATGGGTGTGCCTGACATCTGCTTTACCACCACTTGTTGAATATCATCGATGGTTTTTAACTGGCCCGGTGAACGCACTAATAGTTGCTGTCCGTAACGCTCGATATAACCAGCACCACGATTACTATTGTTTGCTTTTAATGCCTGATGGATGTCGCCAAAACTGATACCGAACTCCAGCATTTTTTGTGGATCAGGCTGAATGTGATACTGCTTGGCATAGCCGCCTACCGTATTCACCTCGGTAATACCTGGCACACGTGTTAGACGAGGCTGAATAATCCAGTCTTGTATTTCACGTAATGCGGTCAGATCATACGGCTGTCCATTTTCCTGTCGGGCTTCTGGATGGGCCGAAACGGTATAAACAAAAATCTCACCCAGTCCGGATGCAATCGGCCCCATTTCCGGTTCCAGACCATCAGGTAGTTCATTCTTGATGCTAGCCAGGCGGTTATTCAGCAGATTTCGGGCAAAATATAAATCTGTGCCCTCTTTGAATACCACGGTGACCTGCGATAAACCATAACGAGAAATCGATCGTGTATACGACAGTTGAGGAATACCTGCCAACGCACGTTCGACGGGATAAGTAATACGTTGTTCGGTTTCTAGCGGTGAATATCCCTCTGCTTTGGTATTAATCTGTACCTGTACATTAGTGATATCCGGTACCGCATCAATCGGTAAATGCTGATAGCTCCAGGCACCGGCGGCTATCAGTACGATGATTAGTGACAATATAAAACCACGTCGCTCAATGGAGAAACGTAATAGTGAAGTAATCATAACGTCTCCTTGAGTTTAGTGGCTGTGCTCAGCGCCGTCTTTTTCAAGATCTGCTTTTATCAGATAACTGTTTTCAGTCACTATTTGCTGACCGGCATTGAGGCCTGACAGCACTTCTGCGTACTGTGCGTCCTGAATACCCAGCGCAACTGGCTGAGGTTTATAAACGTCCCCCTCCTTGATAAAAGCGACTGTTTTGTTTTCATATTGCTGCAAGGCAGATAATGGGACACGGACTTTAACTTCGCGCTTATCAATAAGGACCTGCCCCCCCACCAGCAAACCAGGAAACCAGTCATCATCAGGATTTTTGAATTTCACTCTGGCGATTCTAAATGGCTCACCATCAGTATTTGGCAGAAGCTGGGAAATAACAGAATGGGTTTGCATATCATCGCTCTGTAAAATCACTGTTTGCTTTGCTTTAACCTGACTCGCCTGAGAAGGAAACACCTTGAGCTCGGCCCATAAGGTCGATGTATCGGTAATCGTAAACAAAGTCTGCTCAGAGACGACTTCACCGGCATTGGCATGTTTGGCTATCACACTGCCTGACAATGGCGCGGTGACATTGTAGGTCTGCAAGCTGCTATTCGACTCTACGCTGGCTAATACCTGACCTTTTTTGACCGTATCACCATACTCAACATACACACGCGTTATTCGTCCGGCGAATCGGGCCGTCACATGGCTGGTATGTTCAGGAGACAGGGTCACGATACCGTATAGGGTGAGTGTTTTGCTAATATCACCACCACTGACAATGGCTGTCGAGATGGCATTTAATGAAGCCATGTCCTCGTCAATATGACTGACTTCTTCATCATGATGACCAGCGTGTTCATGTTCATGCTTATCTTCATCGGCAAAAGCGGTCTTTACAGATAACAGCGCCCAGATAGAAAACACGATGAACATTAAACAGTAAGGAAAGGTTATATCTCGCTTATTCATAACTTGTCCCCTCAGTTTTTTGATCGATTAACAACGGCTCAGCTGTCAGCTGTTCAATTTCCGCCGCCAGCAGTAAGGCATCAGCTGATGCCTCAATAAGATCTCGCTTGGCATTCAGCAGCTCTTGTCTAGCTGTCAGGAAATCAAGGTAGCTATACAAGCCCCGCTGATAAGCTGTTTTGGTTTGAGTTAAGGCGTCGGTCAACTGTGGGATGATGGATTGACGCAAGGTTGTGGCCGAGGTAATGGCCTGCTCCCGTGCTGTATATGCCTGATATAGTTGTGTATGTATACGCAGCAGAAAGTCTTGTTGGCGAAACATTATTTCATTTCTTGCTGCCAATGCTGATTTCACTGCTGACTCAGCACGTTTTTCTGCAAATAACGGCACAGAAAACCCTGCTACCAACGCAGATTCATCAATATCAGCACTTCGCCTAATACCCACAGACCAATCGATATCGGCCTGCTGTTGGGTTTTTGCCAGACGAATTTCAGATTCTTTTAAACGTGTTTCAGCAGCAAAAAATGCCAGCGACGGATTATTTTTGACCCGTTCGAATAGTGACTCAAACGATCTACTGCTGCCGTAATCAAACAGTGATCCAGCTACGTTATTGAATTGTGGCTGCATCTCTCCCCATAGATTAGCCAAAGCCATTTTATGGGCATGCATTCGCTGTTCGACACGTCAGACATTTAATCTGGCCTGCTCAACGGCGGCCACTGCACGGGCATAATCAGCTTTAGGCGCAATCGCAGCCCTGACACGTTTATTGACTTCATCAGCCGTGGCTTGAGCAAGAGAGACTTCTTCTTTAGTAAGCTGTATTCGCTGTTTATCAATCAATAACTGAATATAATTTTTGGTAACCGTACTGAGTAAATCAAGCGAAGCAATCTGTTTTTTTATTTGCGTTAATGCCAGCTTTTGATCAACCACATCAACCCTAGCTTGTTTTTTTCCACCTAGCTCCAGCACAGAAGATAAAGACACCGTGAGCTCAGCCGATTTCGTGCCACTTAGCTGACCTGTACCAGCCACGTTCTCCAGTTCAGCACCTATGCGATAAGACGGTGATAGCTGGGCTGTTTCACGCTCAGCTTGCAGGCCTTGTTCACGAACCGGAAAGATATTGAGTGAGGGATTCTGATTTAAGGTTTTTTTAATGGCTTGCACTAATGTCAATGTCGTGTTTGTTGCAGCATGGGCCTGAAACGACACAATAAACAGACTGAAAGCAACATACAGGCACAGACGCAAAAATGGCGTTTGCCCATCTAAATAAATGAGTTTCATGATAGGAATCCTGAAATAAATACTCTTTCATCACGCATAGGTGATGAGCGGAAGTGTTAAATCAGAATCAGGCTTTCGGAGGGCGGTACATAGAGCTGACGGAACCCGATGCATGTATGTATTGGTACGGACTGAAAAAAGTGTCTTTAAATAAAGACAGCGGTAAGTTCACCACATGCGGCACAGCCACAAAATGCACACAATGACTGTGACCACACTGATGTTGGTCGGCATCCATATGGACTGAATCCGGACTATCATCGGCGATAGGATCGATGAGACTGTGATTATCCTGCTCATCAAAAATAATATGATGTACATCAGCCGCGACAATGACTGTTTGCAGCACCATCATCATAATCAAGCTGTATAGAAAGGATTTGATGTTCATCATGTCTGATAGCATAACGTAAACTTACGTTCAGATGAAATAGCTAGCTGACACCTAATCAAAGGATGAAAAGATGACATTCAAGATAGTACTGACTGTTTGCTTGTTTTTGTTAATAAAGCCGGTGCTGGCTGCTGAAGATGATATCAAAATGATACGTGATCTGGCCTATGGTAATTCGCCTTTACAGACCATGGATGTCTATCTACCCGCAAATGCAAAAGATGCCCCTATTCTATTATTAATCCACGGTGGTGCCTGGCAATTTGGTGATAAACGCAGCACAGGATTAATCAAAAACAAAGTGAATCGCTGGGTAAAGAAAGGCTTTATTCTCGTTTCGACTAATTACCGTTTGGTCCCAGAAGTCGATCCCATCACTCAGGCTAAAGATATTGCCGCTGCCATTCACACCATACAAACCCAGGCCGAGCAGTGGCACGGTGATGCTGACAAAATGATGGTTTTGGGTCACTCAGCAGGTGCACATTTGCTCGCGTTATTGACCAGCCATGAAACACTGATGCAAGAGGCCAATATACGACCTTGGTTAGCCAGTTTTGTTATTGATAGCCAGGTATTGGATTTAGTCGCTTTAATGCAGCAAAAACATGTGGAATTCTATGATGAGGCCTTTGGTAAACAAGAACATTACTGGCAGCAGGCATCCCCGATTAATCATGTGGACGGTGATGAAATCCCGATGTTTGTTGTCTGTTCTCTTCAACGTGAATACGCCTGTGACAGTTCCGCCCGTTTTGTAAACACACTTCATCAGGTCGGTAGTCAAGCTGAACTGCTGCAATTAGATCTGACACATGATGAGACACTTGAAGACATTGGTTTAAATAATATCTACACTCAAACGATAGAAAACTATATGTCTGCTCTCCACCCTCAGATCAAAAATAGATTGATTCACTCAGATAAGAAAAATCCACCAACACCTTAGCCCTACTCACTGCGGTGTTGGTGGAGAACGTTTATTTGCCTTTAATTTTCAGCTCGAGTTGCTCTTCAAGCTCATCGCTATCTTTAGCAAAGGCGGCAAGCTTTTGGATATCGATTAAAGTCATAGGTTGTTTAGGCGTTATGTCTATCTTGAACTTATGAAGATCCTCCACAAAGTCTTCCATAGCCTCATAAAACATTTGCTCTGCAGGTTGGCGTGAGGTCTCAGCTTTTTTCTTAAGTTGATCAGTCAGCTGAGCTTGATAGGCCTTTTCAGTGACATTCATCTGCTTGGCGATGTTTTCCATCATCAGATCAAAGGTATTGTCTTCTTCTTTAATCTCAAGCTGGAAATGATGAATAAGTGCTCGTTGCATACCACCCAACATCAATACCACGGGATCCAGTGGCATATTCTCTATTTCCGCTTTGACTTCCAGCTTTGCCACTTTATTCAGTTCCGATTTCAGCGTGATATCGATAAATGAAAGCGTATTCTCTTTGGCTGGTTCATAATCATATTCTAGGTAAAAATCCGTGGTGGGTTTACCTTCAGTAACCTGGTCCACCACTTGATAAAATGCTTTTTCAACGGGTTTGTAACTTTGCTGAGCTAGCTGTTTAAAATCAACTTCTGTGGCTATGCGGTGTAAGGTAACTTCAAGATGAGGAGGTAACTGAGAATTGTTCAGCGAGCTTAACCCTGCTTTGCTATCCACCGTCACCGACTCAATACTGATCATTTTAGGTGTGGGTGTTTGAGTCATACCTGAAAGACCCGATGTATCGATACTCACATTCTTTAATGTCACCGCATTAGAGAAAAGTGATGTGTCCAGCGTGCCGTATTTAATGGTGCTTGTGCCATCAAACTGCATCAGTTCCATATCAATGCGTTCTTTGATTACTTCATGTTTTTTATAATCCGCATAAAAATAACCTGACACAACAGCCAGCCCGACCAGGCTGCCAAGGATAAGATGTTTTTGTTTCATTAAAGTCCTTAAGATGAAATGTGAATGGTGATAGCGCTAGACAGCATGACAGAGACATTGCGCCTTTTTATAGTCTATAGACACATATAGACTCATGACGAAAATCTGCGCTTAAGCACGCATAAAGTCTGCGTTTAATTTAATGGTCAATCAATGCTTTTGCAGAAGCATCGTCTTCATAGTAACAATACTGGTTCCTTCCAGCCGCTTTAGCTGCGTACATGGCCTGATCTGCTTTTTTGAGTAAGTCTGATGCAGTCAAAGCATCAGAAGGATACTGCACAATGCCAATGCTGGCAGACAACCGGCAATCAATACCATTAATAGGATAAGGCACATTGAGTTTACTGATTAACCTATCAACAAAGCGTTTTAATTCTTTTTTGGGAAACTCACCAGACAGCAGAATAATAAACTCATCGCCTGCGTAGCGAGCAATAAGATCCGCATTACGGCATGTTTTTGTCAGTACATCCGCAGCATGGCGCAACACTTCGTCACCAAAATCATGGCCATAATTATCATTGAAGTCTTTGAAATTATCCAAGTCGAGAAACAACAACACCAGGTTGTCACGTGAGATGGAGTCTTGAACCATTTCCATTTCATGTGTGAGTGATTTTAAAAATAAATCTCTGTTAGCCAGCCCCGTGAGGTTATCGTAATTAGCTTGTTTCCATATAAGCTGCTGTTCTGCAATATCATGTGTGATATTTCTGGCAATAATGGAACCGCCGATGACCTTTCCATTCTGATCTTGTAAGGGTGAAACGGTTTCCGACATATTCATGACGAAGCCATCTTTATTTTTTCTGGTCGTTTTATAGTGCTCCAGGCTTTCACCGCTATTGATAGCTTTGAGAATATCATCAGATTGAGGATTCTCTTCATCATAGAGTGCTGATACAGACTGTCCAAGAATTTCGTCTGTACTAAAACCGAAAATATGCTCAGCGCCGGCATTCCAGCTTGTTACCGTACCATCCAGCGACAAACTGTAAATGGCATCTTCAGAAGACTCGACAATCGCTTGGTATTCGTGACTTAAGCGAATAGCTTTAACTTGCTCTGTAATATCACGGGCAATTTTTGATGCCGCAACGATACGACCATCGGCATCATAAACAGGTGAGATAGTCACTGATACATCGATCAGTCGACCAGACTTATGTTTACGAACCGTCTGAAAATGGTTAACCACTTCGCCTCGACGTATTTTTTCCAGAATATCCGCCTCTTCCTGTTTTTTATTGTCTGGAAAAATTTTGAGCATACTTTCACCGACCATTTCATCAGCGCTATAACCGAAAATCTTTTCCGCTGCCGGATTCCAATTCAATACAATGCCATCTAAGGTTTTACAAACAATGGCATCAAAACTTGAATTAACAATCGATTGATAAATATTTTCTTTAAATAAACTGATATTGAGATCTTGACGTTTCTGTGTCACAGGCGTAAATCCATGGTTGTCTGTGGTCTATTCTATGACTTATACGTACGCGATATCTACGCTTATTCGAATTTTTCTTGAATACGCCAATCAAGGAATGTTCACTTTATCTATTTTTTCACTTATCAAATTCAGGGGATCACGTCATGGCATTATCATCAAACGTTATAAAACAGTGTGCCTTGTTATCTAGTTTGGCTTTGTTTTCTTTGTCCTCAGCGATGGCTGACGACCACACTAATAAACCTGTCGTTGAACAGTTGGTCGATACCTTAAGCACCATTGCGGGACCACATCCAGGTATTCGAAAAAATCATGCGAAAGGCATTGTTGTCTCAGGTGAATTCACTCCCAGCCCCGATGCCGCAACAGTGTCTAACGCAGTCCATTTTGAGTCCCCTGCCACGCCTGTGACAGTCCGTTTTTCTAATACGACTGGCATTCCCGATATTGCTGATAATAATCCCAGCTCATTTCCAAAAGGGATCGCCATACGCTTTCACCTTCCAGATGAGACATATACCGACATCGTCAGTATCTCCGTCAATCGTTTCCCGGCTGCCACCCCCGAAGATTTTTTAGGTCTATTAAATGCAGTAGCTACTTCAGGACCTGATGCCGCCACACCTAAACCCATCACACAATTTCTTGCCAACCACCCTGCCGCTAAAACATTTGTAGAAACACCAAAGCCCGCCCCAGTCAGTTTTGCAACGCAACCGTTTTATGGCGTAAACGCCTTTAAATTTACCAATAAAGACGGTGAGGTTAGCTATGGTCGTTATCAAATAATTCCTCTGAATGGCCCAGAGTATTTAACTGATGAACAACGCGCTGCGGCTGGCAAAGATTACCTGTTTGAAGAACTCCCCAAACGTCTAGAACAAAGTCAGGTTGAATTCGCGCTGGGACTACAGATAGCGGATAAAGACGACGCATTGAATGATCCGACTGTCGTCTGGCCGGAAACTCGCCAAATCATTAAGTTAGGGACCATAAGCCTGGACACGGTTGATGCCAATGGTGAGCAATTTGCTAAACAAACCATGTTTAATCCGCTCGCTCTGACTGATGGTATTGAAGCCAGCGATGACCCTATTTTGCTTGCCCGACCGTCGGCCTATGCGATTAGCTTTGGTCGTCGAATTTCTGGTCAATAAAAAGGAGCGGTGATGAAAACAAAAAACCAGACATAAGTCTGGCTTTCTTATTTTGCGCTCGGGTTCTTACCACTGAGACTCACCCGTTTCTGGGTCATACATCTCATGATGAATGCTGTTGCGATTAGCAATCAATTCATCAATTGTCGGTGAGCCTGACATCGCACGTTTAATCGCTAACTTCATCGCTTCATAGTTGGTGCGGTATAAATCTTTACGATCCACATCTGGATTGGCTGCAGCATCAGGGGCAATCCAGATCATGGCGACAATACATAACTCTTCTGCATGCTCTTTAGGAATCACACCTTCAATCACGCTATCTAACACCGCATCGGCCACCGCTGATTGAACCGGGCCACCAAACAACTCAACATATGCACTGGATTTGATGGTGACTTTCGGCACAATCATGGTCGCTGGTTTAACTTGTTGATTGGTCGCACGAATCGCAAACATGCGCGTGTGCCCTTCTGTTTGCCCCATTAAATTAGCAAAGGCATGACCTGCTGGTCCTTTGACGCTACCAATCAAAATTTCAGGCATCGCATCGGTACCTTGGTCTTCACTAGCGAAAACAGTGGCTTCTGCGGTTTTAAACCATACTGGTTCTGACATGTTGTTAACTCCGTTGATGATAATTTGTGCGCCATTTTAGGCTGATGCCAGAACAAGCCACAAGCGTTTTTTACGGCTTGAGTCACTTAATATAATAAGCCTGTTCAGAAACATGCTGAACAGGCTTGTTAGAACAGCGATGAATCATGCGACTAAGTTAATATTCCAATACAATCCGATAACGCACATCGCCTTTCCGAAGCTTGTCGATGGCTTCATTGATTTGTTCAAACGGATAACGCTCAATGACCGGTTTCACACCATGTCGTTGGGCAAATTCCATCATCATATTGCTGGTTTGCATACTGCCAGTATCCGAGCCAGAGACACTACGCTGCGCTTCAGTGAGATTAAACACTCTCAAATCCAATGGTTCGAGTGTGGCACCCACAAAATGCAGCCGACCTTTGGGTTTTAATTTACTGAGATATAAATTCCAGTCTAATTTCACATTCACTGTCGATAAAATCATATCGAATTTTCTAGGTAGTAAAGCCATGGCTGTGTCATCACGTGAATCCACACTGAAATGTGCCCCCATATCCAGTGCTTCCTGCAATTTATTCTTGCTGGTGATCGCGGTAACTTCACAACCCCAGGCATTGAGAAACTGCAAGGCAATATGACCCAGCCCGCCGATCCCTATAACAGCCACTTTATCTGTCGGTTTGATATCAAATTGAACCAGTGGATTAAAGACGGTAACACCACCACACAATAATGGTCCGACTGATTCCAGATCTATGTTTTCAGGTAATGCAATGACACTATTCGCATTAGCTCTGACTTTATCTGCAAAGCCACCATGATGGCTGACAATGGTGCCAGTGAGGTCAGAACACAGGTTTTCATCGCCGTTATGACACTGCTCACAAGACTCACAGTAATCCGCATACCAACCTAAGCCCACGACTTGACCAACGTGAAACTGGGTAACCTCTTTACCGATTTGATTAATAACCCCCACCACTTCATGTCCCGCTACTAATGGATAGGAAGACATACCCCAATCATTATCAATCATGCTGATATCGCTGTGACAAATACCACAATACTTCACCGTAATTTCAACTTCGTTCTCGCCTAATGCACCTGGCTCGAAGGTATATGGAGTGAGCTTCTCGCCCGGACTCATGGCAGCATAAGCATTAATCATCAATGGTTCCTTTACTCAAAATGTCATAAAACACCGTTATATTCTAAAAGCTTATAGGGCAAAACTTATCTCAGAATGGCAATATTTAGTGGACTATTAAATTTTCGTTAACTTAGATTAAACCTACACAAAATTAAGCCGATAGTCTTTATAGCTCGGACAGAAATTAGGTAAAAAAACAATGAATATAAACCTGCAAAGCATCAGAACAAAAAGCTCCATACCCGTGGTGGTCATGGGGCTCACGATTATTGTCGTGATTGCCCTATTTTTATGGATGATGGCGAAACAAAACCACGCCATTGAACTACAAACTGAATTATTCATGCCTGCCAATGAAAAGATATTAAATGCAGATAGAGACTTACATCAGGCTAAAATCGCTGCGATAAATGTGATGGCCAATCGTGGTAATCGTGATGAAGAAGTCGCGGTATGGCAGGAAAATGCCAAACAGGCGTATGAACGCTACGAACAGTTTCTGAGCTATGTGCAAATTTATCCTGATGTGGCGGCAGGTAGAGACGCATTTGAAGCAGCCTACAATCAATGGATGACAGCGGCTGAAAAAATGGTGAATGACACCAATTCATCTAACGAACGTCAGCTCGCTCAGCAAGAAGAAGAAACATTCCAAAGCCTACGCTCCATTTTAGATAATAAGGGTGAGGTCTTACTTAATAAATTTGACGCTTTAGATGCTCAGCTGAAAAGCGAGTTAAAACGCAGTATGAGCATAACCATCATCGTTGTGTTAGCGATTATTATTGTCGCGCTCTATTTCAGTTACACCGTGCCGAAAAGACTCACTTCGGATATCAACGATCTTATCAAACGCATTGATATGATTGCCTCAGGTGATGGTGACCTCACAGCCAGACTTGATGTCAGTTCCAAAGATGAGTTTGGTGAACTCGCCAAGTCATTCAACCGATTTGTTGAGAAGTTACAGGACTTAATTAAATCGACCTTAGATAATGTTCAAGGGCTCAGCTCTCTGACAGTACAATTAGCTGATTCGTCAAATAAAACAAAAAGTATCAATGAAACCTTAAATTTATCAACTGAGTCGATTGTCAGTGCCGTACATGAAATGACATTGGCGAATAAAGAAATGTCGAATGTGGCCACCAACTCAGCCTCAGAAGCCGATCAAACGTCACAACTCGCTGTAAAAGGCATACATGTTGTTGAAGAATCCAATAAATGTATTTCAGAACTGATTAAAGATATGGATACCGTTCTCAACTGTTCTCAGCAACTGGAGCAAAACTCCACTAGTATTCTCTCGGTGCTGGAAGTCATCAGTTCAGTGGCAGAACAGACCAATCTATTGGCACTGAATGCCGCTATTGAAGCTGCTCGTGCAGGAGATCATGGTCGCGGTTTTGCCGTCGTTGCTGATGAAGTTCGTTCATTAGCTACCAGAACACAGCAGAGCACAGACGATATCAGCCAGATTATCAGTCAACTGCAAAGCTCTGTCAGTCAATCCTCAACGGCGATTACTCAGGGTAAAACCGACGTCGATAAAACAGCCAATACGTTCCAGGAAGCCTCTTCCGTGTTTGATGAGATAAGAGCATCATCACGGCGCGTAAACGATATGGCGATTCAAACAGCAGCCGCTACAGAAGAGCAAACGGCTGTAGCTGAAGATATCAGTAAAAACCTGCATGGTTTGAACCAGCAGACTGAGTCAGCTCAACAAGTGTCTAAAACAGGTGATGAGATTTCGAAAAAAATCACCAATTTCTCAGAAAACATGATGAGTCTGATGGGGCGGTTTAAAGTTTAAGTTTCCCTTCAAGAACCAGGCCTGTAGGCCTGGTTTTTTTAATGCAAAAACAATACGATTTCTAATGCGATCAGGATAATGATTATCCATTCTAAGGTAGATGAATGTTTGTGATTTTGTTCATTAGCCAGCATATCCAGTAACTCATGAATACTTTCCAGCTTTTTATTTAATACATTAATCCGTGCCACCACATCCAGATAGCGTGAAACGATGGTATACAAAGGTTCAAGCTCAGGATAATCCCAGAAAAACTCTGGCGTATCCAGCAGACTATAGTTCAGCAAAATATCACCACGCGCACCAAACAACACACCCCGCGATTTCGCTATAGCTTTTCTGCTCATGGCCACTTTTCCTGTTTTGGCTAATGAGACGGGAATATGGGCATGAGCCTGAATCACTTCCTGTGCCAGTCGTTCAAATTCGGCCAGCTTCACAGATTGTGCTAAGGCATGAGACACCGCTAACCTCTCCATGCTGTCCTGATTGGCAAAGCTGATTTTATCAGCATGCATTTTGATGGTATCGGTATGGTTATCAAACGCATACTGCTCAAAATCTGGCACTGTTTTGCTATCTAAAACAAATGTTTGAATTTTAGTCAGCAAGGATTGTTTGGTATTTTCAGTTACGCCCCAGAAAACGACAACGCCATAATCAAACAAAAAAGCCTCGCCGGAGTCGAGTTCCAGTTGCATGGCATCGTGCATGCGTATGAAGCGATAATTCTCTTTGAGAAAATGCTCTAAATCGGGCAATACAAATGAACGTCCAATCGCTAACGATTCAATCGATGCTGTGGCAAATTGTGTCATCTTGTACCCCTCAAAAAGTGTTGGCGTACTCTACGCCGAAACGATTGATTTGGGTAGTAAAAACTGTGTTCAAAGACATAAAGATTTACATAGTGATAGCGACCTTTAACACCCCATCACGTTGATGTGAAAATAAGTCATAAGCCTCAACGATATCATCCAGTTTATAACGGTGTGTCACCATGTCCTGCAGATTGACTCGACTGGAGTCAATGACACTCATTAAGCGCCGCATACGTTCTTTGCCACCCGGACATAAACTGGTGATGATTTTGTGATCCCCAAGACCGGCACTAAAGGCATCAAGTGGAATAGTTAAGTCGCTTGAATACACACCTAAGCTAGATAGTGTGCCCCCCGGTTTTAAAACCCTTAACGCGGACTCAAAGGTTTGCTGTGTTCCCAATGCTTCAATCACCGCATCCACACCACGACCACCCGTGATTTTCATGATTTCCTGGATAACATCCACTTGACGGTAATCGAGTGTGATATCTGCACCTAACTGTCTGGCATAGGCCAGACGCTCATCAATACCATCAATGGCAATAATTAGACTGGCCCCTTTTAATCTGGCGCCAGCTGTCGCACATAAGCCAATCGGCCCTTGAGCAAATATGGCCACAATATCACCAATCTTAATATTGGCTGACTCAGCACCGGCAAAACCGGTAGACATAATGTCAGGACACATTAATACCTGTTCGTCACTCAAGCCATCCGGTACGGGAGCTAGATTGGCTTGAGCATCCGGTACGACTAAAAATTCAGCCTGTGCACCATCTATCGTATTGCCAAAACGCCAGCCGCCCATGGGCTTATAACCATGATGATGACATCCACCGTCCTGTGCTGGCAGGCCATCTTGACAGGCATAGGAATAAAAGCTTGGGCATATTGCCCCTGCAATTACGCGCTGCCCTTCTTCATAACCTTGTACATTTTTGCCCAGCTTTTCGATTGTGCCGACCGGTTCATGGCCAATCGTTAAGCCTTGTTCAACTGGATATTCACCTTTAAGGATATGGACATCCGTACCACAAATTGTCGTGGTGGTTATACGTATCAAAGCATCGTTATCACCAATATCTGGTATCGGCTTTTCAACGATTTCAATTCGGCCTTTTTCAATAAAGGCGGCTGCTTTCATGTTGCCAGACATATCGACGCTCCTTACATAAGTTGTTCTAAACATAGCTATGAGTTATGACAGTATCACTATCATCAACAGCGTGTTATGACCTGGATCAAGCTAATGAATGTTCGCGTAAACCCGTCTCGATAAAGCACCTGACTGACCTACATCAATGTGCATATCTATCCTATTTTAGAATAGGTCTACATAGACAAGACTCAATAGTGACGCTAAGCAATAAATAGGTTACTGTTCTTAAAGTCATGAATAAAAAGGATTGAACCACATGAACAAGTGGCAGATCATTGGCTTTATCTTCTTTAGTATTGTGCTTAATTGTCATAGTCGTAATAAGCTGCTTCGAATGAGATGGCACCCACCCCGAGTTTTTTCTCAATTAATAAATCAGCACCGTATTGGCTGTAGTCACCAATATCAGTCGCAGAAATAGCACCATCCCCTTTAGAGCGGCCGAAGATACCTATTGTGAAAATATCTTTTTGACCTAGATAGTTACCTGTTCCGTAATAACCCGGCTCTTTATCCCAGAAGCTATATTGCAAACGACCGGCATACATCAAATCATCGCTAGCACCGGCTGCTGCTCCAGCATCACCTTCATTGAAAGCAGTTTGAGTTCCAGAGGACGCTTCTTCACCTAAGCTGTAGTAGAAAATCTTGTCTGCTTCGAAAGCACCAAATGAATAAGCTAGACGTTGGTCAAAAGCTGTTCCTACAACTGCAACACCTTCATCACGGCCGATAGTGCCGCCATTCCAGCCGTAACGTGCTGCGATGTTTTGCCAATAACCATCACCCGAGGTGTAGTAAGGGCCAGCCATGTTGGCACGGCTACTTGGTGATAAGAAACGACCAGCCCAGATGGCTACATCAGGTGTCAATTGGAAAATACCGGCAGCATCAATGATTTTCATTGATTCATCGCTGTTCATTTCAGTGTTGAACATGCCTTTGATGTATTTGTTAAGCGAACCCGAAACATAAAGTCTGGCACTGTCCAAGTTGAAGTCATTTGAACGTCCACCATCAGCTGCACCGTCTTCAGCACTGGTGTAACTGCCACGCATGCCAAAACCGACGCTGACATATTGATCTTCACCAAACGTGATGGTGCCAGCTGCCTGTGACACGCTTGGTGCCATCAATGCAGAACTGGCAAGCGCCACTGCGTAGGTGAGAGAGTTGAGTTTCATTTTCATTCTAATTGCCCCTGTTAGCCATCCGAGAAAAGAAAAAGTCGCAAACCTTGTGTTCGCGTCAGGAGCAATACTAGTGAGCTGGGTCAGAAGCTTGAATACGTGAAATTGCGTAGAAACAGATCCAGCTTGTTCATGTAACCTGTAGCCATGTTCAAGAGTCATCAAGGAAAGACGGATGTTTCAAAAGCGAAAATTTAATAAGGTGCTAGCCGTCACATCACTCGGCATAATGAGTCTGACTCTCACTGGCTGTGGTGAATTCAGTTATAAACGTGGTGCATCTGCACGTGATTTTCAGCAAGAAAAAAACGTCTGTGCTGCTGAAACAAATACTGAAGCGCAAACAAAAAAATGCTTAAAAGAAAACGGTTGGATAGTGTTAGATCTGGATAACAAGGCCAATGAGCAGGTAGCCAAAACAGGCAGTCCAGCAAACAAGGCTGTCATCCATGGTAGTTACACAAAGAGTTCACCTGATCAGTTTATTGCTGAGAAAACAACACAAGCTGAAATTGAACCTGCACCACTTCCAGCTGATCCACTGCAGCCTGTTGGTGTCAGCTCCTGGTGGAAAGCGGGTGCAGGGCCAGAGCAACTACTTAATGATGGTCAAGCCTGTCAAAATGGCTTGAGTAAAGAGCACCCAATCAACGGTAATTTTAGCCAAGTTACCGTTGGCTTTATTGAGTGTATGGCAGAGAAAGGCTGGAAAGTCTGGCTTAAATAACTCTCTCGTCCTCGGTACCGCCAGTACCCCTTCTAGTACTGGCGGTTTTTTTTATTCTGATATTGGCGCTAACCAGTTAGTCCCACCTAATTTACGTTGTTGGGCTAAATTCCAACGGGCTCTATCAATGAGATGTTGTGCAGGTCTTGCCGGATCATATTTCAACGGACTTGGTAAGGTAGAGGCTAATAAAGCCGCCTGCATATCCGTCAGTTGCGAGGCGCGTTTGCCAAAGTGATACTGACTGGCGGCCTCAATACCAAAGACGCCGGGTCCCCACTCTGCAATATTCATATACACTTCAAGAATGCGTTGTTTGCCCCAGGTTACTTCGATCAATGACGTAAACCAGACCTCAAGGCCTTTCCTCAGCCAACTTCTGCCCGTCCATAAGAACATGTTTTTAGCGACTTGCTGGCTAATGGTACTGGCTCCACGTAAGCGGCCACCTTCTTCAGCTTCATTCAAAGCTTTCATAATGGCATCGACGTCAAAGCCTTGATGTATCGGGAAACGCTGATCCTCAGAGGTAATGACCGCTAAAGCAGCTTTTTTGAGCATCTCATCCCAGCTTAACCAGGTTTGTTGAATACTGTAATCATCATGCGTCAGCCAACGTTCCAGCATCACCATACTGACGGGTGGGTTCAACCAGCGAAACGGCAGGACAATAAGCAGGCTCAACACTAACCATCCCAGCATGGCATAAAGAAGCCATTTGATAAAAATGCGTTTGATTTTATTCAGCATATCTGCCTTTTTATTGTTTCTGACCCATAGTGGTTAGGCACCTAACGATCATCCTGATATCATTTAATATTGCAACAAAAACTCATCTATCTGATGCTTACTACTTTTTCAATTTTGTTACCGATTTTCGGGTTGATTGCGGCCGGTTTTATCGCTAGAAAAACCGGCGTGCTCGGACCCACAGCGGCTAGTGAATTAAACCGTTACGTCGTCTGGCTAGCCCTGCCTGCCTTATTGTTCGACATTATGGCACATAGCCATTGGCAAGCTTTATTTAAGCCTGCTTTTATTTATGTTTATCTGCTTGGCACTGGGGTTATTTTTGTTTTTATTCTGTTGTGGCGGTTAAATCAGGGTAGTCATTTAGCTGACGCCAGTGTTGATGGTGTGGCAGCGGCTTACTCCAATACGGGTTACGTCGGTTTTCCATTGTTATTTTTAGTATTTGGTTCATCCAGTCAAGTGCCCACGACTATCGCATCCATTATTGTGGTGTGTATCTTATTTTCTATTGCCATCATGTTAATAGAAACGGGGTTGCAAGCTGAAAAAGCGCTCCACCATAGAATGAAACATGTTTTTTCTGCGGTCTTCCGTAATCCATTAGTTGTCTCTCCGATTGCCGGCGTGTTGGTCGCGGCTTCTGGGTTGACGCTGCCCAACAGCATTGAAACCTTTCTTCATCTGCTCTCAGACTCCGCCAGCCCATGTGCATTAGTGAGTTTAGGGTTATTTTTAGCCAGTAATGTAAACCAAGCTGATAGTGTGGATATGCGAGCAAAACAGATTGCTTGGGTATTAACGTTTACCAAGCTTATCGCTCAACCACTGCTTGTCGCTGTATTGGCTTTATGGGTGTTTGATATGAATAATACCTTAGCCATGATGGCAATATTATTGGCTGCGCTACCGACAGGTACTGGGCCTTTTATGCTGGCCGAATATTACCAGCGTGATGCATTTATTACGGCTCAGACTATTATGCTCTCTACGCTTATTTCATTAGTCACATTGACGATCTTATTAAACTTGATGTGAAAGGTAGGCGTTCAAACCGGTTTTTTGTACTATTAATGAGCTTATTCACTTTTTACTGGGACCACTTATGAAAAAAATTATCATCGCTGCACTTGTTGCCACATTACTTGGCTGCACGTCCGCATCACCTAAACAATATTATCGTCCAGCTGGCGCAGAGCAACAAGTTGAGGTGTATGGTCGTTTTGATCAAATCAGCTTTGAACACCAAGTGTTAATTAATAACAATGTCGTGATAAATGGTCAGTTATCATATAACTATGACGAAGGTCATTTCAGTGGTGAGTATGACGGTATGAGCGTAACTTCGGACTGTAAATGGAAAATGAAAAAAGATTTGATTTGCCTGGTTAAAATTAATAACGAAATGGCCGCTACGCTGACATTTTAAATCCAGTTAGTCGTTATAACCTGAGCGTGTTTGCTCAAGTTATAACGGCTTTTTATCATCAGACAGTGCTTTCATTACCTTTTCAAATTCTGCTTTGTTGCGCCTGACAGCAGCCACACACTCAGCATCCAGTTTATTCGCCTGTTGCATTTTTTCCAGTTCAGCAAGGGCATCATCTAAAGGCCACGGTTTTTTGTAGGGGCGTTGGCAAGTCAAAGCATCAAAGATGTCTGCTACCGTTGCAATTCTGGCCTCAAGTGGAATCTGCTCCCCTTTTAAACCTTTGGGGTAACCTGAGCCGTCAATGTATTCATGATGACAGGCTACGATATTTCGCATCATATCTGTATCCCGCATATCTACCAGGTTATAGTCATTCAGCACTTGCTCGAGCATCACAATCCCCTTTTCCACATGGGTTTTCATAATGCTGCGCTCTGCATCATCCAATCGACCTGGTTTATTGAGTATGGTGTCAGAAATACCGATCTTGCCAATATCATGCAGTCGGGCAAATATGTACACATGTTCAATAAACTCATCACTCAAGCGATGTTTTTTTGCCAAATCAGTAGCAATAATTCTGGCGTAACATGCCATACGATCAAGATGTAATCCGGTTTCAAAATCTCTGAAATCAGTGAAATCTCTAGCTGCTCTGACTGTCGCTAACAAGGTATTAACCAGTGATAATTCTTCATTAATCATCATGGATATGAATTGAGCATACAAACTTAACGTAATTTTTTCTGCGTCGCTCAAATGTTGAGGTAGATGTTCAATCTCAAAACAAACAAACCCAATAAAGCGTTGTGCTTGTTTAATGGGAATAATAAACGCGGCTAAACTTTGTGGATCTTGTTGAAAATGTTGCCAGATGGGATCATCCGTGGCGAATGAGACAAGCTTACCTTCTTCTTGTTGGCATAAGGTAAACAAGGCTTGGTTAGATTTGAGATAGAGACTTTCATCCTTGCCGTGGCTAGCAAAATGATGACTACTCAGAAATTTTTTCAGTGAATCTGTTTTCTCATCATAAAGCAGACAGGATGACTGCGTTATCTGAGGTAAACTCTGTCGCAAACACTCATGCAACACTTCTAATCGCCCATTCAGCGTATCTGGCTTATTCGCTAGGAGTGATATCACTTTTGCATCCATTTCACGCCTCCTTAACACTGCTCTCTTCATTAAGAACAGTTGTATCAATCTATTAATGAGTGCGACAAGAATCCTTCTTGTTAGTTGCTTTCTGTTATTATTCGCCTGCCATCATGGCAATAACGGCTTACTCAATTGTGAGATTGAGCTATCTACATTGATATTTTAGAGATCACTATGCCTGAAATTATAATTGAAAAAAACCCAAGTGAAGCACGTTTGCAAGAGTTAGGTGTTGCGGGTTGGGAAATCTGGGACTGTCCTGTGACTGAATTCAGATTGGACTTCGACGAAACTGAAAAAGCCTATATCTTAGAAGGCGAAATCGTTGTGACACCAGATGGTGAAGCACCTGTTACCGTTGTTGCTGGTGATTATGTTGAATTTCCAGCGGGATTAAAAAGCTTCTGGAAAGTCACAAAAACATTACGTAAGCACTATAGTTACGACTAGTTTTTCTGAAAAAGGCATCCACCGGGTGCCTTTTTATTTGTTTAGATTTAGCTGTATGGCAATATTCCGTGCGATCTGTTTTTCTTCATCCGTTTTTATCACCAAGATAGGTACATCACTCCTCAGATGATGAACGGCTGATACTGTCTCTTTTAACTTCTGATTGTTTTCAGCATTGATAACAACGCCATATCGGCCTAATTCATCACAGGCCAAAGCACGAATCATGGCTGCATTTTCACCAATGCCGCCAGTAAATATGATGGCGTCGACTCGTCCCAGACTAATCATGTAGGCGCCAATATAACGTCGAAGCTGGTGCACATACATTTGAATCGCTAAGCTCGCTTCTTTATCACCCTGCTCAGCTCGATGCTGAATTTCAGCCATATTATGTGTGCCGGTAATCGCCACCAAACCGGATTCAAAATTAAGCTGATGCTCCAGCTGTTCTGCTGAGATACCTGTCTGCTCTTGTATATATAGAGGTACAGCAGCATCCAAGTCGCCACTGCGATTTCCCATCATAAGGCCCTGTAATGGCGTAAAGCCCATCGAAGTATCGAAACTCTGGCCGTTTTTAATCGCACAAGCGCTTGCACCATTGCCCAGGTGCAAGGTAATTAAATTGAGTTCATTCAGAGGTTTGTCCAGATAAACAGCGGCCTGCTGAGCTACATATTGATGAGATAAGCCATGAAACCCATAGCGACGGACATCATGGTTTTGATACCAGTCATCAGGCACTGCATATCGATAGACATGCTCCGGAATAGTCTGGTGAAAGTCGGTATCAAAAACGGCAAATTGTCTGACCTGAGAAAATAATTCCTGGCAGGTTTTTATGCCTGCAATATTACCCGGTAAATGCTGTGGTGCCAGATGTTGGTATGACTCAATAGTCGTGAGGACATCTTTGTTCAACTCAACTGGAGCAAAGAATCGAGCACCACCATGAACAACCCTATGGCCTATCACATCTAACTGTATCCCCGATGCCCCGTTAAAGAAACACTGCATATCATCTGCAATCACGTGAAAAGCAGCCTGATGATTTTTTATTGCAACAGTAGCCTCTGGCTGTTTGAAATTATCTGTAAAGCGTTCATCCACGCAAACATGATGTTTTGCGGATGACTCACCAATCCCCTGGATGCTGCCTTCTAATAAAACAGCCTCATCCTTGAGCTGAAGTAATTTATATTTAACAGACGAACTACCACTGTTAAGTACTAATATGACAGATTGCGTTGTCATGAGATTACTCTTTTATGGTTGAGATATCGCCCCACTTCCAATCACCAAACTCAGGCTTATCGATACCGTATTCATAGGCATATAAACTACAGCTTATTTGATGATCACGTAATTGTTGTTTTGCATGAGCACCAATACCTTGTAAACGATCCACTCTATCAATGATGTCCATAGCGATAGTAAATCGATCAATCTGATTACGGATCGCTAACTCCAGTGGCGTATTGATATTGCCCTTTTCGTTATAACCATGAACATGAAAATTGGTATGATTGGTCCGACGGTAAATCAAGCGATGAATTAACCATGGATAACCATGGAAATTAAAGATCACCGGTTTATCTTTTGTAAACAGGCTGTCAAAGTCTTTATCACTCAAACCATGAGGATGTTCACTGTCCGAGATGAGTTTGAATAAGTCGACAACATTAATAAAACGAATCTTCAAATCATCAAAATACTGATGAATCAGATCTATTGCGGCCAGTGCTTCCTGGGTTGGTATATCGCCACACCCCACCACAATCACATCTGGTTCAAAACCTTCATCTGAACTTGCCCACTCCCAGATACCCACACCTTTTGTGCAGTGTTTAACTGCTTCATCCGCATCAAGATATTGGAAATGTTTTTGTTTGTCGGCCACAATCACATTCACATAATTTTTGGCCTTCAAACAGTGGTCGGCAACAGATAACAAGGTATTCGCATCTGGTGGCAGGTAAATACGGCACACTTTTGGACTCTTATTGAGGACCAGATCTAAAAAGCCCGGATCCTGGTGGGTAAAACCATTGTGATCTTGACGCCAGACTGTGGATGTAATCAGTAAGTTAAGCGAGGATATCGGTGCACGCCATGCGATGTTATTACAGATATCCAACCATTTAGCATGTTGGTTAAACATGGAGTCAATCACATGAATAAACGCTTCATAACTGGCAAAAAAACCGTGTCTACCCGTTAATAAATACCCTTCCAGCCAACCTTCCAGCGTGTGTTCGGATAACATTTCCATAACGCGACCATCTCGTGCCAGTTCGCCACCATCCTGATCTTCGGGTAATAACTCACCCATCCATGTTTTTTTACTGACTTCATAAATATTATCGAGCTTATTAGAGCTGTTTTCATCGGGACCAAAGACTCTGAAGTTGCTGTTATTTTTCTTCATGATGTCACGCAGAAACTGACCTAATGGTCGGGTGTTTTCTACCAGACTCTGACCTGGCTTATCGATAGATACCGCATAATCACGAAAATCAGGCATTTTCAGTGCTTTTCTAAGCAATCCACCATTGGCATGTAGGCTGGCACTCATTCTTTTGTTACCTTTTGGTGCCAGTGCTTTTAACTCTGGCAGAAGCTGACCATCTTCATTAAATAGTTGCTCTGGTCTGTAACTTTTGAGCCAGTTTTCTAATTGAGCAAGGTGTTCCGGATTATCTTTAACCCCACCTAATGGCACCTGATGCGCGCGCCAGAAACCTTCGACCTTATGACCATCCACTTCTTTTGGCCCTGTCCAGCCTTTGGGGGTGCGCAGAATGATCATCGGCCAACGCGGCCTTTCATCGCTGCCAGACTCTCTGATACGTTGCTGTGTTTCACGAATGTCCACAATGCACTCTTCCATCACTTTTGCCATGGTTTGATGCATAAGCTCAGGGTCATCGCCTTCGACAAAATGTGGCGTCCAACCATAACCACGGAATAACTGCTCAATTTCCTCATGTGAAATACGAGACAAAATCGTGGGATTATTTATTTTATAACCATTTAAATTCAGGATGGGTAAAACAGCGCCATCCGTTTTAGGATTAAGAAATTTATTTGAATGCCAAGAGGTTGCCAGTGGACCCGTTTCTGATTCGCCGTCACCGACCATAACGGCCACAACTAAATCAGGATTGTCATAAGCCGCACCAAAGGCATGTGAAACACTGTATCCCAGTTCTCCACCTTCATGAATAGAGCCCGGTGTTTCGGGTGTACAGTGACTACCAATCCCACCCGGAAAAGAGAAGGATTTAAAAAAGTGTTTCAGACCGTCAATGTCTTCACTTTTATTCGGATAAATCTCTGAGTAAGTGCCTTCCAAATACACGGGCGCTAATACACCAGGCGCCCCATGACCAGGGCCTGCTAGAAAAATCGCATCCAGATCGTATTTATTAATCAATCTGTTCAAATGGATATAAGAAAAGCTCAAAGCCGGACTGGCACCCCAGTGTCCCAATAGTCGATTCTTAATATGTTCAGCTTTGAGAGGTTCACGCAGTAGAGGGTTGTCTTGCAGATAAATCATGCCTGCGGCAAGGTAGTTACAGGCTCGCCAGTAAGCATCAATGTTTGACAGATCGTTGGCATCAAGAGGTGTAGCAGACAAAGTGCTGTTCATAGAGTACTCCTTGCTTTATGTATCAGTGCAGACTAGCTAAGTAAGATGACAATGGTTTGACTTACTCAAGCTGACATTTGATAAAAATGATAGTTTCAATCAGCGTACTCTTATTGCTGACTACCATAAAGAGGAATAACGAATAAATTGACGAAGATCAGGGAAGCGAGATTAACCTGAGCGCCTGTTGTTCTGCAGGCGCTCAGGTTAGATTCAATTAATAAAAATCAACTGTGGCACTGATTGAAACGGTTCTTGGTGCGCCGAGTACAAGATATCCATTACCTGGATAGCCGCCAACTGAAGCCCAATAGTCTCTATCAAATAGATTATCAACACGTGCTCTCAGAGTCAGATCTTGATTATCCAGTTGAATTAGATATTTCGCCCCAATATCGATTGTTGTCCAGCCATCAACTTTAAGCGTATTAGCATCATCTGCATAACGAGAGCCCGTATAGTTAACACGGCCATCAAATGCCAAACCATCTAATGTCGGAACATTCCACTCTGCTCCAACAGTCGCTTGCCAATTTGCAACACCAATTACTCTGTTACCATCAATATCACTATTTCCGGTATCTTTTTGTTTTGCATCAAGCCATGTCAGACCACCGAGTAACTTCAAATCATCTGTCGCTTTTCCATAGAGTGTCAGCTCCACCCCTTGATGCTCATCTTCGCCTGATTGTCTGAAAACGGGTCTATTTGGATCGCTTCTATCCATAAAAGAACGTGGTTTTGATGTTGTGAAATATGCCAGCCCAGCCCCAAAGCTACTTGTTTCATATTTCAGGCCAATTTCTTTTTGCTCTGAAACGTAAGGGGCAAAAGATTCTCCTCCATTAACCACGTCAACCGTAACGCCAGCTCCATTGTTAGTTTTGATATCAGCCGTATCCCCTTTAGTCAAGCTTTCAATATAGTTAGCATATATAGAGAATTCATCAGTTAGTTTATATACAGCACCTATTGCAGGTGTAACTTCACTATCATCATACTTTCCAATCAGTCCCGTCTGACCGTTATAATCATAATCTTCTGTTTTTAAGGTTTGATGACGGGCACCTAGAGTGAGCAGTAACCTATCATCCATAAAAGATAATGTGTCCCCAAGTGCAAAGCTGTTCAGCCTCACTCGACTACCTAATCTCGGACTATATAAATCAGCTAACGCAGGCTTAGAATAGAATGTTGGATTGTATAAATTGCTGCCACCAGGAATAGACACAAACCGGTAAGCATTCTTTTTCTCTGACTCGAAGTATGAATAGGCTGCAACCAATTCATGTTTGATACCCCGAGTATTGAGCTTGCCTTTAATACCGACTTCACCCGTTTGAATACGATCTATGCGGCCATTATCAAATCTGCTCAATGTGCCATTTCCGGTAATACCGTTTGTAATATTTAGATTACTGAGAGAATTTTCTTCTTCCCCATGTCTCATCCCATAAGCAGCCCAAGCAGTTATATTTTCAGTAAAATCATATTCACCTCTGAATGTACCAAAGTAATCTTTTTCATTTGAGTAAGACCATGGTTGAGCCCAATTCTCACTTGCATTGGGCGTCGATGGAACGTTACTAACTGCGTTCATCAAACGTAAATTTGTTCTTGTTTGTGCCAACTGATGATTTTGATACCCCATATCAGCAGAGAGTCTTAATCGCTCACCTTGGTAATCCAAACCGATATTAAATAAGTTCAGTTCAGCTTGTTCGTCATCAATAGATGTACCGCCATTATGATGTGCAGCATTGACCCTGATCCCAAACTCATCATTTTCACCAAAACGACGAGCAATATCAGCTGCTCCATTACGCTCATCATTTACTGATGCGCCCAGCGTGATTCGATTTAAGTCATAGTTTGGAGCTCGTTTAGGCAAAAGGTTAATCGCTCCCCCTATGCCACCTCCGTTTGGATTAGCGCCAGTTAGGAAAGCTGTTGCGCCACGAAGAACTTCTACGCGCTCAAATAGCTCTGTAGCAATATACTGACGTGGTAATAATGAATATAAACCGTTATATGCCACATCATCGGAGTTTAAAATGAATCCGCGTATGAAATAAGATTCCTGAAAGTTTCCGAACCCTCTTGCAACTCTGACCGTCGGATCATTTCGTAATACATCCCCAACACTCTGCGCTTGCCTGTCCTGTATAAATTCATTGGTGTAACTGGTAATACTGAATGGGGTATCTAAGTTATCTTTTGTACCCAAAATGCCGGCTCGTCCTCCTTCAGCCACCTGGCCTCCAGCAAAAGCTGGTGCAAGCCCTTCGGCACTGGCATCTGCACTTGCTGTCACTGAGAGTGTATCCAGTTCAATCGGAATATCGGAATTTTCTGTTGAGTCTGCTGAGTAAGCAGCGTTCATACTTCCGATCGCCATTAACATTGATGTACAAATTAATTTAAGTTTCATGCCCCATCCTCATAAATAATGACGGCATATTACTCTTACACAACTAAACTGTAAACGATATTGATTGTCATTTATATTTAAAAATATTCAAGCTAAGTCATGATTTTATTTCCGAAAGGCTAAAGACTGTTGTAGTATTTATATATCAACTCAGGGACTTACCGTGACAGATAAACTAGCGCTGCACACTAGGCTTGAAAAGGACTTAACAGAAGACTGGCAAGCCATTCTCGACATTCTTGCAGAATTTATGCAGGTGCCTGTTGCACTGATCCTCCAAGCTGATAACCAGCAAGTTAATGTCTATGCGAGAAATCAAAGTAAACGTAACCCATTCAGACTAAAGCAAAATCTACCTTCGGGCTCGAGTCTATTTCATAAAAAAGTCATTGAAACAAATCAGCAACTTAGCGTGCTGGATGCCAGCCAAAGTAAAGAATGGGCCAAATCGAATGAACTTCAGTACGGTCTCATCAACTATCTGGGTTTCCCACTACACTGGCCTGATGGTGCCAAATTCGGAATCATCTGCGTAATGAAAACAGATGCTGAAGCCTATACAACAAAGCAAAAGCAAGTCATATTACAAATCAAAAAAATTGTTGAGTCCCACCTTGAACTGGTTTGGCAAAATCAACAATTACAAGCCCAATCAAATAACCTTCAATATCTCGCCTATACTGACGATTTAACAGAGAGCTGGAATCGTCGCGCCTTCATCAATGAGAGTAATAAAGAACTGAAACGCAGTCACAGAAGCGGTCACATTGTTTGTCTGCTTATGATGGACATTGATGATTTTAAAGACATCAATGATGCTTTCGGTCATGAAGTGGGCGATGAGGTACTCAAACTATTCAGCCATTGCATTCAGGCAACGAAACGCCCCTATGACATTTTTGGTCGTATTGGTGGAGAAGAATTTGCCATATTGCTTCCTGAAACGGGCTTAAAACAGGCGACTCATCTAGCAGAACGCATTCGCAAAAAAGTGTCAGAGATTTTTTATTTCACCCAAGGCCAGTCCATAAAGATCACTGTCAGTATTGGTGTTCATCAAGTTGATGATAAAGAAACAAATATTCTGGTGGCATTGAATCAAGCGGATAAACTACTCTACGCCGCTAAACATTCAGGAAAAAATACTGTGATGGCAACGTCACTTTGACTCAACCCCAGGTCGCATTCCACATTGCTCTAACAAACGTTGCCAAGACTGAGTGTGACGCTCTACGGCTTGATGTAACTGCTGCCAGATGCCGGTAGCTGAATCAGTATGTAAATTTTTTTGTCGGTAAGCATTGAACTCATCCGATACTGTGTTGTGCCCTTTTACCTGTGCAAGTCTGTTCAATAGCGGAAAAATCTCATCGCTCTGCTGAGTGACTGCCGCCATATAAGGTTGTACTTTCCCGATATAAATATTGAAGAAAAAATGACGCACGATTTCAGCTTGAGGTGTCACGCGCTGTTGATAGCACAGCGCTTTCCCGGCAAGTCTTGCTTCTATGATCTGAGTTGCATCATTTAATCTCGCTGTTAACAACTGAGCACTTTTTAACAATTTGCCAGCATGATGGCTGTATAGCCATTGTTGCTGTATTTTGCCTAATTGTTGTAAATCTGTATCGAGATGCTGATTATCTATCTGTTGTTTTATCTTCAGAAGTTTTTGTAACCCTGTTGTCGTTGAGTGGTTTGAGCTAGTGTCAGTCGGTAAATATCCTTTTGAATATGTCATCAATTCCGTTATTTCTTCTGTCGACCAAACTGCGTTCCAAAAAACCAGAGGAAGCGTTACACTTTTCTGTGCTATGGCCTGTTTGAGAATATCTCGAGTTTGCTCATCATCAAGTGTATTTAAACAAAGCTTGGCCGAATGAATAAACTTCATTTCATAGCGAAGTCGATTTATGGGTAGCATGACACGCCCCAAAATAGAATTTCGCTCAGCAACCACAACCTGTAATTCACAACCATATAAAGATAAAAACTCCAGCATATTCACGTCTATCTGGGGCACGTCGAGCATTCGTTGCTTTTTATCAGGCAGTTTTGTTAAGGCAGGTAACTTAGAAGTTGAGACAGGTTGATCTAACACTCTGGCCAGACGGACTAAGTATTCATCCATCATAGAATCTGGCTCGTTGAACTTATCACATGCCGTCATCAACAAAACCAGGCTAAGAAGAGAAATGACCTTTTTATTCAATAGGTTCACTATGACAAAGTTGGGCTTAAGCAGGTTAGATATAGCTTGTAATGAACTAAAATCATGTTATCGGACAGGTCAGGAAATTTGCTGATGTATGCCAAACATCAGCAATGGCTGCCCTGCTTGGGTGTGGGTGATGCTCCGACCTTTAGTCAGCACATGTACTACTTTTCCGTTTCGATGCAACATCCTTATCGTACATTCAAAAAAGTCTGTCTCACCTTTCAAATGCCTTTCTAATTGTTTTTCGACGTTGAGTACATCATCAGGATGACAATGCTCCTTCCAGGTGTCCATTGTCATCGGCAATAGCTCAGTTAAATCATAGCCTATCATTTCTGCCCAATTCTGGTTATAGACGGCCTCTCCCGTTTCGATATTCCACTGCCAGCTCCCCAATTTCGCACTCGATAGCACTGTTTCCAATCGTTCGGCTTCTTGACGTAACTGTGTATGTGCCTCTTGTCCAACGGTCTTATCGACTATAAAACCAATGATTTTTGATGGATTATCAATCGCGTCACGCTCCACATAAAAACTGCCGTGCAGATAACGTATGCCATGCTGAGTAAAAATGCGAAATGTCAGCTCAAAACGCTCCTCAAATTGGGATGCTTGTTCCAAGTCCATAGATATGCGGTCACGATCCAATTCATGAACCATTAGCAACCATTGCTTGTATGAGCCATCAAATGTGTTGTTTTTGATTTTATAAATGGAGAGTAGCTGCTGATCCATATAAACTTTGTCTGAATAAAGGTCCCACTCCATGACGCCTATCTTGGCGATACGTGTGGCCATGAGTAGCCGCTGTTCTGATAGGTTACGGCTGGCATGAGCTTCTGAGGCTTGTTTTGTCGCCCCAGCCCCTTGCCTTGCCAAAAATGAAATGAAACTAAATATAGCTACACCAACAAGCGTACAGATGATCGCTATCAATATAGGTTGATAGCGTTCTGATAAGGTCATGAGCTCATCATGACTATAAACGAACAAGCGCCAGTTTCTCTCTCCAACATTCAGCTCAAACATGTGTGAGAACGCTTTTTCATTTTCTTTTACATGATAAAAAGCGTGTTCAGTGTCAGCATTTTTGTATAACAACGTGTATGCGTCATCACTGAAATCATAAATCTCAAAATTTAACGTTTGTTGTCCTCGGCCTAAAATACCCTGCATGAAATCCTTCATCCTGAACGCGGCATAAACAAAGCCCTGGATTGCATCTCTACGTTCAACAACAGAACCGGTGGCCTTATTATGTTGATACACAGGCACATACATTAAGAACCCATGCTGCTTTTCTTCATTTGTCTCCTGTTCAAGGATAACCGGGCCAGTCGCTACTGCTTGTTTAGTATCTCTGGCTAAAATCATCGCCTGCCTTCGAACAGGCTCTGAAAACATATCAACCCCAAAAGCACGTTGGTTACGCCAATCAAAAGGTTCTATGAACACAATCGAACTATACTGTTCGCGTTTACCTGTGGGCTCGAGAGTGTAATCAGGAAACCCTTCTTCCCGGATGGATTGGATATGTTGAGTAAGGGATTGAGAAGGAATCATCTCGGCGTAACCAATCGCCTGTATGCCAGGAAAGTCTCTCTGCAATTGAATCGTATCGACAAAATGACGCCAATCTGTGCGGGTCACTTGAGTACTGGCATCAAATAATCCTTTGCCACTGCGAAGTGCCAACTCATAATCACGCATCCGTTCTGATATGGCCTGAGCAACGTAACTAGCTTCATAATTAAACCGCTGATTCACCTTGTTATGAACAGTAGTGAATAACAGATAACACAGCCATGTACTGATCAACAGCCATAGTGATAGTGCCAGCCATGCTGATGGTGGATGCTTTTTGATGTGCCTGGAAAAAAACGTTTCCATTACTTTTGAGTTACCACCCAATAAAGAGATAAGTCATATCTACAAATAGCCGTTTTACTCAGTATGACGATGAGTTGATGATGAAGCTAGCTACCCAAACTAAGAGCACTTTTTTTTACAGAAAAATCCTTCTGCAAAAATGACATCGATCATTTCATCATTTTGTCACAATAAAACGGCATAAACTATCAGTGACCAGCAGGGATTCGTGTTTTCTGAGATAGGTCGAGATCAGTTGTTGAGGCTTCTTATCTTGACAGGCAAAAATATTTTTGACACGGCTCTGTATTGTCTATACATTGAACATAGCTTGAAAGTTGATCTGAATATTTATTTTTCATTTCGAAGCATTACCATCAGTAGCTCGTCCTGTTTGTTAATAAGTACTCTGCACACTTCCAGCTATACCAAAAAGTCTCAATTTGGGACTTCAATTATTTATTAAGAAATTAGGATTATTTATGTCTACAACTACTGGTACTGTTAAATGGTTTAACGAAGCTAAAGGTTTTGGTTTTATTGAACAAGAGTCTGGCCCAGACGTTTTTGCTCACTTCAGCCAAATCAAAGGTGACGGTTTCAGAACCCTGAATGAAGGTCAACGTGTTGAGTTCACAGTAACTCAAGGTGCTAAAGGCCCTCAAGCAGAAAACATTACTGCTCTGTAAGACATTTGTTTACAGAAAAGAAAAAAAGCCCCGTTATTCGGGGCTTTTTTTTGCCTGCTGTTCTACTCCACAACCTGTTTGGCAAAATGTTTATATTCACGACCAATCTGTTGGGCTCGGCTATCAGGAAATACATGGGGCTCGCCCAGCTCTAATGCCTTAATAATCGCCTGTGCGACAACACTGGGGGGGTCTGCGTCACTCACCCCTATCGATTTCGCCATATCCGTATCGACAGGTCCCGGATGAACACTCAAAACAACCGTTCCTTGCTGACCCAGCTCGTGCCTGATGGCTTGAGTTAGAGAGTATGCGGCGGCTTTAGATGCCGCGTATGTCGCAAAAGCTGGCACACTTCTTAGTGATGCAATTGAGTTGAGTTGAACAAATGCACCACCACCGTTGTTCTTTAATAACGGAGCAAATGCTTGTGCCATTCTCAACAAGCCAAATACATTGATATCAAATTCATTCTGTAAGGACTCAATGGCGGCTGGGTCTAAAATAGCGGCTTTATTTAAAATACCTGCATTATTGATAACAACATCCACATCCTGTGCGTTTGCTGCTGCAGCATAAATTGAATTAGGTTGATTAAGATCGAGAAATATAGGTGTGACGCGATCAGCATAACGCATTTCAAAATCATCTACCGAACTCAAATCTCTTACCGCAAGGTAGACTTTTTCAACACCATAATCGAGTAGCGTCTCTGCGATAACTCTACCTATTCCTCTATTAGCGCCAGTGATAAACACAACCCGATGTTTTAAACCAAATCCTGCGTTCATATTTTATCCCTGTTGATGGTTTCCACTTGCTGACTGACGGAATCCAATAAAGTTCAGGGTCTAAATAGTTGCCATATGAAAATCAGTCAAATACATTGTGTCCGAGATAAATAGAAAGGTACACCATGGATATCGAACACTACCAAAGTCTGATCGAACAATTTCTGAGTCAATTAATGCATTGGTTAAGTAGTCCAAAATTTTATTCACAAATTGGATTAATCATACTGGCTCTGCTCATTGGCTTGTCAGTGAATCGTTTCCTTCGCAATCTGTCCCCTCTTCTCAGAGAAAGGCCAACGGAAGGGCCTATTCTTCAAATTCGTCAAGGTATATTCAGACTGAGAGAACTCATTCTGCCACTTATGCTGGTGTTATCAATGTCTGTAGCCGCTGACATCAGTCAAGCTGTGATTGGTCAAGCCTGGCTGGTTAAACTCAGCTTGAGCCTTGCCGTCATTTTTATGCTTTACACCATTATCACCCGGTTCGTTGAGAAACAGCTTTTTAGAAAACTCGCTTTATGGTTCATTTTGCCTATTGCTGTTTTGCACGTATTTGGCTGGCTGGATGAAGTTGTCGCTTACCTTGAAACAATCTCACTGCAGATCGGCAACTTTAAAATCTCTGCTTATGGCGTAGCCAGAGTTCTCATCTTTGGTTCGGTTTTATTTTGGTTAGGTCGACTTTCCAACAGTGCCGGTCAGCAAATCATTCGCAATCAGCATGATTTGGATATTGGTACAAGGGAGGTGTTTGCAAAGTTATTTCAAGTAGGACTCTTCTTTGTCGTCTTTTTACTGTTACTTCAAATCATGGGCATTAATTTGACCGCATTGGCCGTGTTCGGCGGTGCGCTTGGTGTTGGTCTAGGGTTTGGACTTCAGGCCATCGCATCCAATTTTATCTCCGGTATCATTCTTCTATTGGACCGCTCCCTGAGCGTGGGTGACTTTGTTGAGATGGAAGATGGTCGCTGTGGCACCATACGTGAACTCAATATGCGTTCAACGACCTTAGAAACCTATGACGGCAAAGACATCATGGTGCCCAACGAACAATTTATTACGACCAGCTTCACCAATTGGACACACAAAAATACCAAACAACGCTACTCATTGGAGTTTCAGGTTGCCTATAAAACAGATTTACACCAGCTCTTTGAACTGGTTCGAGAAACAGTGGGAAGTCATCCACAAGTGATGAGTGGTGAGGATATACCTATTGAAGAAAGACCAGACGCCGAAATAAAAGGCTTTGCTGACTCTGGCATAGATATTCTGGTCGAATTCTGGATGCAAGGCATTGATGATGGTCCCAACAGGGTTGGTGCTGACCTACTGTTGATGATTTGGGATATTCTGAAACAAAACGATATCGAAATTCCCTTCCCACAACGAGAAGTTAAAATTATTAATCAATAATTGCCAGGATATCCTTAACATTAAAATGCTTGTGCGCAAGCATTTTAATGTTATTATTTAGTCACTTGGTCAATACCAGTCTCACTTTATTATTGGGAGTTTTTTATGAAATATACACCGTTCATTGCTCCCATTCTTGTCACCGCCGTTATCGCTCTAAATCAGACTTTCGCTTGTGATAGCCAGTTATCCTGTAAAAGTAATACAAAAACATCGTCCCCTGCTCAAAGACTGGCAGAAAGTTGCTATCGACAATGGTTAACTCTCGACTGGACACTGGCAAATGCAGAAATGCTAGCAAGAGACAATCTCGCTTTTAATGAGGGTGTGAGAAATATCTGTCAGGCTAGGGCTGAACTCTTCTTTGAGGGGTATGAAATAAAGCCCTTTATCGCAGCTGATTCACAGCAAGAAGTCTTTCAACTGGTTTTTCGTCCAAATGTCGATGCAATAAAATCACAAATTCGTCTCAATTTACCGAAACTCAGACTGATATAATGAGTCTGAGATATGGTATATCTTTTTTTATCCAGAAAATTGTCATTTCATATAAATAACTGAGAATAAATCCGATTTGCGTTGCTTTGATTACTCTCTATAATGAGCAATCTTGAGTTGTTATAGACTTAAGCGAATCAATCAACGGCGACTAAGCCTTATTGCATCGTGGCAATGTTAATAAGCAAATTTTTTAAGGAATCAACGCATGTCAAACTTTGATAACTTGAGACTCGATAATCAACTGTGCTTTGCTTTATATAGTGCTACGAACAGCATCACACGATTTTATCGCAGTCTGTTAAATGAATATGATCTCACCTACCCCCAATATCTGGTTTTAGTTGTTTTGTGGGAAAAAGATGGTGTCGCCATTAAAGATGTGATGAAACAACTGAAGTTAGACTCAGGTACATTATCTCCCATCATTAAACGGCTTCAGGCTGCTGAGCTGGTTGAGAAAGTTCGCACAGATGAAGATGAAAGGGTTGTTCGCCTTTTCCTAACGAACAAAGCGAGACAATTGGAGCCCCATATCGCTGAAGTTCAAAATAAAGTGGCATGTAAAACTAATTTGTCATCAACAGAGTTTTTTGACTTATTAAGCACCCTGAATCAACTCACCAATGATCTCAACCAACGTGAAGAAACTACTGAGAAAATGACCTAAAGCTTTATTTGATATACATGGACAGTGAATTTGAATAAAAGCCACAGCGTTAATAAAGGAATAAATAACATTAATAAAACAAACTCAGCAAGTAGATAGACAGCTGCTTTAACTGCACGATCTGCCTGCTCCCTGACTTGCTGAAGTTTTGCTTCTATATCTAACTGGCCTTTCAGACTGTTAAACCAGCCTTTTGATTTTTTCTGTTGTTGCTCACTCAATGTTTCCACTTCATTCTGGGTCTGTTCCAAGACAATAACAGCTTCTTCCCTCTGAGATGCCAATAACTCATGCACCGTTGCACTAGCCATCACTGATACAGGTATCAATAACCTTAGAATAGATAAAAACAATACTGTTTTAAGAAAAACAGGTGTGAGTTGCTGTGATGTTTTAGCTAAAAAATAACTCGCCGCCGCTATCAGTGCTAATGTTGCAATCGCTATTCTCAAAAATGCTTGATCAGATAAAAATAAGATAATTTGCTGAATGCCGAGTGAAGCTGAGGCAGCTAATAACACACTTGAGAATTGTTCTATTAGGTCATTTAAAGGATCGAGTATTTGTCCCGGTGCTAATGTCAGCCCGACGCCCATGGGTTCTATAGAAACTTCAGTTCCCTGAGCAACAGAGATGACACCATTTAAGCCTCTCGCCAAAGCATAGACTGACAAGGTGACCGTCATCATTTGTTTAAGCTGATGATCAGTCGACGTTGCAACAGGAAAGCAAGCCAAAATTAAACAAACACAAAGCACTGATAATGACAATCGATGTTTGTTTAACATATTCAACTCATCTCTCAGCGAACACAATTTCGACCATTATTTTTCGCTTGGTAAAGTGAAACATCAGCCCGAGCAATTAACTGACTCATTGTTTCTTGCTGTTGATACTCAGCCACCCCAGCACTCACTGTAATTTGACGTTTTTTACCATTGTATTCAAATACATGCTGGGCAATCGCTTCGCGAATGTTGTTTGCGAGTTTAATGGCTTGATTTTGATTACAATCTTGCAACATTAAAACGAATTCTTCGCCACCCCAACGACATACCACATCTTCTTCACGAACCTGTTGGCGCATAATGCCAGCCACTGTGGTAAGTACATAGTCACCATACTGGTGACCATGATTGTCATTAACTTGTTTGAAGTGGTCAATGTCAATCAGTACGAGTGATAAAGCTTCCTGGTGTCTTTTACCCCTGGCAACAGCCTGTGTAAAGAATGAATCAAATACTTGCCTATTGATTGCACCTGTAAGCTTATCCTTGGTGGCCATGGTTTCAAGACGACCCTGATATCCTCTTGACGCTAAATGCAAAATAAAAAGCACAATAAGACTTATGGCAAATGACACCATAAGGTTTAGAATCAAGGCGTTTTCGACTTTTTCTGTACTCGGGTCGTTAACCTGCTCGACAATCAGATACCAGTCAAATTCGGGCACTAAACGGCTATTGAGATAAATGGTACTGCCATTGACCGTGTTAAAAGAAAATGATGAACTGGGCGTCGTGAGAATACGTGTAAATACCTTATCCAGACCTTCTTTATTCTGAATATGAAGTTCCTTACTGTACTTGCTGCTTTGCAGCATAACTTGACCTTGTCGGTCTATAAAATAGATTTCTCGACCGTAACGCTGTTGATAATTTTCAATCAGCTCTTCTACAACCAGTAAAGATAATCCAACACCTATCACCCCAATAAACTTTCCTTTCTTATCAAGAACGCGATAATTGACAAAGATACTCAGACGGTTTGGCTCAGCCGTATCTCGGTCAATATTGATGAGGTAAGGTTGATTGGCGTTTTTTGCTTTGTAATACCAGGCATCAGCCTCAACGTCTTCAGATACTTTCTTCAAGATGCCAGTTGGATGGTAATAATTCTGCGTTTTACTGGACACAAAAAATGCCGTAATAGTGTTGTATTTCTCTTGAATCTGGCTAAGGTAACTTTGCATTTTTTCTGGTTCAAGCTCACCTTCATTGACCCAATCGAATACAAAAACATCATTGGCCATCAAAGAAGAAATCACCAGTGGATGAAGCAGATCTCGCTGAATTTCTGAATAGATATTATCACTGGTCAGCGGAAGCATCTCTTGTTGCAGGCGTTGTGAGATCGAACTTCTGGCAACAAAGTAACCAATTAAACTTGTTGCTAAAAAGCCCATTAAAACGATGATGCTTATAATGAGTGTGTAAAGACGCTTACGATTTTTCAAAGAGAAGACACCAAAAATAAATGGTCAATAGTATTCAAGCTTTCACATTATTTCCAATTTTTTAGTCTAGGTCGAAAGGATAATCACGTTCATCCTTGTCATTCGCAGTACTCATTTTTCTATGATGTCTGACACCCAGAGCAAAACTGATTAGCAAAAGAATATAAAAGACGTCTAGGTCATCTTGTTTGAATAAACTGATGATGGCCCAGAAAACAGGAATATAAAAAACAACGCTGGAGAGAACAGCAGCCCACATAGGTAAATCCCTACGTGCAGCAAGGTATACATAACGGCTGAAAAGCCCGGATAAAAAACCGCCAAAGATTGCCAAAAAAAGATAAAGCACCATACCAATAGTATTTACATGCGACATACACTACCTGCTGACTATTGAAACGACAAAGGAACTGAGTAAACCACTCCCTATGACTCTCTCACTATATACGCATTAGTGGTGCGTTTACACTGCCGTTGGCAATGATAGGCTTTGTTGCAGTTTATGTTTATTCTTTACCACATCGGCCAGTGTATACTCATCCAAAACTGCAAAAAATGCTTTTTGAGCTTTTCTTAGCGCACTAAAAAGTACACAAACCGACTCAATTGGACACTGACAGTTGGTACCAAAGCATTCCAATAATTCCGGATTTTCAATCTTTCGCAGAAGCAATCCAATATTTATTTCTTCTGCTGGCAAAGCTAATTTCAGACCACCGCCCCTGCCACGCTGGCTGATAATAAGTTTTTCTTGCACCAATCGTTGCGCCACTTTTGCCAGATGATTTGTAGAAATACCATACCGTTCAGATGCATCTTTGACCGTAGCCGGTTTTTCCTGACTGTGAATCGCTAAATACATCAAAAGTCTCAGCGCATAATCTGAATGAGAAGTTAGCTGCACAGAACCGTACCTTGAGTTATTTTATGTGTCATTCCGTTCTTCCTTCTGTAGAAGTCATCAGTAAATCACAGACATAAGCAATTTTTCAGCCATCGGCGCATTAATCGTAAAACATTGCAAGTGATCTTCTCATACCATTCCATTATACCGAGCTTAGCAGGTTAAGTAGTTAGTGTTTGTACCAGCATCGGTTTGCCATTCACCAAACTTTTGGTTCACAAATACGCACTTAAAAAGTGCATTTGAATCAAATACGTGCTTCACGGCAAATTCACGATACACAATCAATGATGTTCGCTAAAAAAGGTGAAAATATGCGTCTAAGTATTACAGGAATTATTGTCATGATGATGTTATTGAGCGGTTGCCAAAAAAGTCATCCACCTATCGAACCCGTCTCTTATGTCGACATAGACCGGTTTATGGGTGATTGGTACGTAATCGCCAATATCCCCACCTTTATTGAAAAAGGGGCACATAATGCCATCGAATCTTATGAGTTGAATGATGACGGCACAATTCAGACCACATTCACGTTTCACGAAGACAGTTTTGACGGTGAATTAAAAACCTATCACCCCAAAGGATTCATCACGGATGAACAAACTAACGCTATCTGGGGAATGCAGTTTATCTGGCCTATAAAAGCAGATTACCGAATCATGTACCTGACCGAAGATTACTCTCAGACTATCGTCGCACGCAATAAGCGTGATTATGTTTGGATTATGGCCAGAACGCCGACCATCCCAGAGGCAGATTATCAGCACATGCTAAAACTGATCGAGAACGTCGGTTACGATATTAGTCAAATCCAACGCGTTCCACAGCAGTGGTCAGAGAATCCGGGTGACAAGTAAATCTTAGTCGGGCCGAGCTTCAATGGCCAAATCGTCAACCGTATCGACAATTGCTGCATATAAATCACGAGTAGCAGCAATAGTGACTTCCTGGACCTGCTCAGCAGAAAGCTGCTTTCCATTGTTTAAACATAGAGGACGCGTGGCTGTGGCATCTGCCACAATCGTCACATTGTAACCACGATTAAAACCGCCATGAGCAGTCGAGTTCACACACATATGTGTCATGAAGCCAGCAAGGATAATTTTTTCTATGCTTCGTTTTCTGAGTGCTTCATCCAATGATGTCTGAATAAATGCATTGGGAAAACTTTTTTCAATGACATATTCGCCATCAATCGGCGCCACTTCATCGGCAATAGCACCCAAGCGGCTATTCAAATCATACGGTGAACCTTTTCCACCATCATGCTGGATATGAAAAACAGGAACACCATGTTCACGTGCAAGCTCGAGTAATTTTTTTACTTGCTGAAGCGCTGGTTCAACATTATCCAACTTCAATACCCCTTCCCTGTAGGTATTCTGACAATCAATCAGTATGAGCGCAGACTCACTTAATGCTGAAGGTTCATGGCTTATCCCAATGATATCTCGTAAAGTCTTCATATGCATTCTCCATGGATAGCGTCAACTGAACATAGCATATCTACCGCACACATAACATGCTAACTTGCATAAATTTTTCCAATCGCTATTATTCCGCAGCTAGCCAAGATTTATATTTAAACAGGAGTAAAAATGGCCTCAGCCCTTACCCAAAGAACCCATCGTTTTGCGGCTATTTTTCTTAACATTAAACAGAACAAGATATTTGAAACGATTGTTGTTGCTGTCATTCTTTTTTCAGCATTAATGATAGGGGCAAAAACTTATAATATCCCCAGTCAACTGCTCACCGTCATTGTCTGGCTGGATTATGGCATTACCATCTTCTTTCTTATTGAAATCAGCATTCGCTTTTTTGCTGAAACCAACAAGCTGAATTTTTTCAAAAGTGGCTGGAATATATTCGACACCATTATTGTTGTAGTCAGCTTAATTCCCATAGAGGATAGTGAACTGGCTCTGGTGGGCCGTTTGGTAAGGATCTTCCGTGTTTTGCGGATGGTCTCGGTCATTCCAGAGTTGCGAACTCTCTTAAACTCATTACTGAGGGCCTTGCCTCAGCTTGGTTATGTCGCGCTGCTGATGTTTATTATCGTATATATCTACGCTGCAGTTGGCACTACTTTCTTTGCCAGTGTGAATGAAACCTTATGGGGGGATATTGCTGTTTCGATGCTGACATTATTTCGAGTGATGACCTTTGAAGACTGGACAGATGTCATGTATGAAACAATGGAGTTCTATCCATTTAGCTGGGCCTTCTATATCAGCTTTATCTTTTTAAATGCTTTTGCTTTTTTGAACATGTTAATTGGCATTGTTGTGAATGTGATGGAGAAAGAAAATGCTGAACAATGGCAACAAGAGCATGCTGGTGAACCCACTATTCAGGATTTATCTAGACAGTTAGATGAGTTGAAACAACTCATCAAAAGTAAGCAATAAAAAAGGGAGCCTAGGCTCCCTTTTCTTCATCTTGAGGCTATTTATTGACCTAACGCACGTAACATCCAAGCCGTTTTTTCATGGACTCGCATACGATCAGAGACTAATGCTGCAGAGGACTCGTCATCCGCTTCTTGCGCAAGTTTAAGTGCTTTACGACAAGTTTTAACCACTTGTTCATGACCATGGGTCAGTATATTAACCATTTCTTTTGCTTCTGGTACACCTTCAACTTCTTTGATCGAGCTTAGTTCAGCAAATGATTTGTATGTACCAGGCGCTGCCACATCTAATGTACGAATGCGTTCAGCAATGTCATCCACCGCTGCCGCCAGTTCGATGTAGTGTTCTTCAAACATCAAATGTAATTCCCGGAATTGAGGACCGGTTACATTCCAATGAAAGTTGTGGGTTTGTAAATAAAGAGTGTAAGAGTCTGCCAGTAAGCTTTTTAAGCCATCGGCAATATCTTGTCTATCCTGCTTATTGATACCGATATCAATTTTACTCATTAATGAGCCTCCTTATTATTAAATGGACATATATAGTCACTACGAACGCTGATTCGTTCATATGAATTACATATAACTACATCATAATGACTGTATAGAAAATGTGAAACAGTTTATTTCCATATAAATAATCGGAAATACCGATGAGTTAATCATCGATTTTATCTATTCACTTGATTGATTTAAATCATTGTACATTCGTCAAAACGTAAATAATAATTATTCTCAACAAAGGAGAGTAGTGATGAAAAAAACAATGAGTTTTGCTGTTGTACATTTCACTGTGGCATTTACTGTTGGTTACGTGATGACAGGTAGTGTCTTGGTCGGAGGCACGATGGCCTTAATTGAACCGGCTATCAATACGTTTGCCTTCTACGCCCATGAGAAAGTATGGACTAAAATGACACGCTCACACTCTGATAACAAATCATCAGCGGATTTTAGTACAAAAAATTTGGTAAAGTCTGGCCCAATGGAAGTATGAGATAACAGTAGTGCAGCTAGCCAACCAGTTAACTATTTTTAAGGCTTTTTTTATATTGGGTTTGACTGCATTTGGCGGTCCTGTTGCTCATATTGCCTATTTCAGAACACAGTTTGTCGAGAAAAGACAGTGGTTATCTGACCCAGAGTTCTCACAGTTGCTCGCCATAAGCCAGGCTTTGCCTGGCCCGGCAAGTAGCCAGCTGGGATTTGCTATTGGTTTATATCGTGGTGGTATGTTGGGCGCGGTGATTGCATTTATTGCTTTCACTTTGCCATCAGCCCTGCTTCTTGTGCTGTTTGCTTTGTCGATATCATCAGCATCATTTCCGTATAGAGAAGCGGCACTACATGGCTTGCAGCTCGTTGCATTGCCGGTTGTGGCTGATGCGGTATGGAAAATGACTCGCCAGCTCTGCCCTGACCTTAACACCAAACTCATCGCCCTACTCAGTCTGATCTTTTTATTGACCCTACCCTCTAGCTACAGTCAGTTTTTTGTGATGCTAATTGGTGGCATAGCTGGTATTTTTCTCCTTTCTTCGACTGAACATAAGCAGACATTTTCATTCAATTTGTCTTATGGCAAAACAACGTCTGTCGTAATGTTAGTCGTTTTTGCTCTACTCTTTTTAGCGCCCGTTCTTGCTATCGATAATCCCTTGTTTCACGTCATGACGATTTTTTACCAGACGGGTGCCACTGTTTTTGGTGGAGGACATGTTGTGCTTCCGCTACTGGAAAACAGAATTGTCGATACCAACTTAATAACTTCTGAACAATTTTTATCTGGATACGGTGCTGCTCAGGCCATACCGGGCCCATTATTCACACTTTCCGCTTACTTGGGGGCACTGTTACCAGGTGGGAGTGGTGGAATATTTGGCGCTCTGCTGTCTTTATGTGCCTTATTTCTGCCAGGCTTTTTATTGCTGTTAGCACTTCTACCCTTATGGCAGTCATTGCAAAATAATAGCGTGATACAAAAAGCACTGGCCGGGATAAACGCGGCGATGGTCGGGTTATTAGCGGCTGCGCTCTATCAGCCAATCTGGCAACATGTTGTTCTCTCTTTTGCAGACATCATGATTGCGGCAACTGGCTTTATCTTGTTACATATCTATCGTTTATCACCTGTTGTTATTGTTGTATGGTGTCTCGCTGGCAGCATTCTCACGAGTTTTTTATGAATTCCGCATGTATCAGGCAAGCACAACAAGCAGACATCATTAGCATCACCGATTTATTAAATCGCTGTGCTGAACATATGCATCAACAGGGTATGGCACACTGGCTTGGTGTCTACGATGCAGATTCAGTCAAAGAGAATATGATGACCAAGCAGGTCTATGTATTGGAAAAAGATGAACAGATTGTTGGTTGTATCGCGATGGGCACAGAAAAAGCCAGTTACTATGATGCATGTTGGCCCAAAGCCCCTGCGGCAGATATTTATATCACGCAATTAGCTGTTTCTCCTTTGGTTCAAGGGTCTGGCTATGGCAAGCAACTCATGCAATTTTGTCTCGATAAAGCCGGTGATAATTCGGTGCAATTAGATGCCGTCGATCATTACCCGGCTTTACTTAAGTTTTATAAGGATCTGGGGTTTCGTATTATTGCAACAGGAATAGGTTTAGGTGATAAACGTCACTTGTTTGCCTACCCAATTAACGCATTTCCTGATTAGGAACTCCCAGTCGAAATCTCAGTCACTCATTTAAATGATGATGGAGATAAATATGGTTTACGCGTTACAAGAACACACTGTGTCATGCCCTTACTGTGGTGAAATGATTTCAGTCATCATCGATGGCTCTGTCGACTCACAGGAATATATCGAAGACTGTGAGGTATGTTGTCGCCCTATCACTTTTAGCGTGGAAGTTGATCATGAAGGCATTCATGTCCAGACATCACATGAAAATGACTAAGATGTGACTTTAGCCCACAATAGACAATAATAAATCCTATTTGATATTCAATATCAATTACACTAACATGCTGATTCGCTCTTGATGGCAATCACGCATCCATTCTTTTTATACCTAGCCGATAACAAACCAAAGACCTCAACCTCTCCATGCGAAAATTCTGGATCGAGTTTCACCGAATCAGTGGTTTAATTCTTATTATTCCACTTTTACTACAGAGTATTAGTGGGTCTATCATTGTTTTCGATCATGCTATTGATGAATGGTTAAATCCGCAACTCGTCCTTTCCGGCCAGCTCAATGCTCCTCCTGCACCACTCTCAGACATTTTGTATGCAGCCCTCCATGCCGTGCCCGATATCGCGCATATCAACTCACTGCGAGCACCACGTAGCGATAAGGCCATGTATACCGCCTTTGTGGAAATGAAATCGCAGTCACCACTGCATGGCAAAACTATCGAAGTGATGATTCATCCCTACACAGCAGATGTGGTATCAGTGCGTGAATGGGGCAGTTATTTCACATCAATGATTTACCTTTTCCACTTCACCTTTTTATTGGGTGAATCGATGGAGCTGGTGCTGGGCTTTTTAGCCATATTGATGTTAATCAACGTCATTGTTGGTGTTTATTATGGCTGGCCTCGTAGTAAAAAAGCCTGGAACTGGTTGCTGGCCCGCACCCAAAAGGCCACCTCAACTGTTGGGCGCTTTCGACGAACTCATATTGCGCTAGGGCTAATGTCTCTACCGATTTTTATTACCCTCATCGTGAGCGGTTTCAGCCTGATATTTCCTGATCAAACAAAGTGGCTTTTAAACCGTCCTGACAAAGCATCACCAAATGTAGCCTGGCTCGCAGATGAACCTGTCCAAGCTGAAAAGTGGCTGATCAGTGCAAAACAACACTGGCCTGATAAACAATGGCAACGGATTATTCCGCCAACGGAGCAGAATCCAAGCGTTGAAATCCGCTTAAACGCAGAGAATGACCCTCGCCAAACATCTGGTAGTTTTGTGTTATGGCTGAATCCACAAACCAATGAAGTGTTAGCAGAACAAAACTATAATGACATGACGGTCAGACAGAAAAGCGCTTTTTGGTTATTCCCTTTACACAGTGGTGAGGCCTTCGGGCTCACTGGACGAATTTTGGTGTTTGCTAGTGGCTTATTTACGGCTATTTTGAGTATTGCAGGAGGGTGGTTATGGTACCGACGCAAATTCAAGCGTCAGCACCAAAAACGAACTACTTAATCCACACTTGTTTAGCATTCACGAACTCTTTTATGCCATGCGGTCCTAACTCGCGACCATAACCTGACTTTTTAATACCACCACTAGGCAAGCGAGGATCTGTCTTCACAATCCCATTGATAGCCACTTGACCGGCATTGATTTTCATCGCAAAGTCCTTCGCCATTTCAGCATTATTGGTCCAGACACCCGCCCCCAGTCCAAACTCAGTATCATTTGCTAAGACAAGCGCTTGTTCAGCTGATTCAGCCTTAATGGCACACATCACGGGGCCAAATGTCTCCTCCTTAAATGCGGTCATATCTGCCGTGACATCAGCTAAAAAAGTCACCGGATATGCGAAACCTTTGCCTTCGGGCAGCTCACCTCCTAATAGACAACGCGCCCCCGCCTGAATAGTCTCAGTGACCTGGCGATGCAGGTTATCCCTTAAATCAGCACGTGCTATCGGCCCAATATCGGTAGTTTCTTCCAATGGGTCGCCCATACTTAATTTTTCCAGACGTGTTTTTAATTTATCAATAAAGTCGTCGTAAACAGGGGCTTCAATAATAATGCGCTTTGCTGCAATACATGACTGCCCAGCGTTAATAATACGAGAAAGCGTTGCCACGTCGGCAGCCTCATCCAGGTTCGCATCCGCCAGCACGATCAGCGGATCGCTCCCCCCCAACTCGAGCACTGAAGGTTTGATTTCTGATGCTGCCATGGAGGCGACCTTGGCACCAGCTCCAGCTGATCCGGTAAACGAAACCGCCGCAATATCTGGGTGACGAATCGCTTTTTCGACCAATGCTGTCTCCACCGGTAAGTTGACCATAATCCCTACAGGCGCACCGGCTTCTTTAAATACCTGCTCGATCGCCTGAGCACAGCCAGGTACATTCGGGTCATGTTTCATGACACAGGTATTACCCGCCATTAAAGCCGGGGCGAGATAACGAAAGGCCAACCAAAGTGGTGCGTTCCACGGCAGGATACCCAGCAAGGTACCTAGCGGCTGGTAACAGACATAACTCTCAGTCGCATCAGAGGGTAACACTTCATCACTCAGGTAGGCTTCTGCATGCTCTGCATAAAATTCTGCACACCATGCGGCTTTTTCTACTTCTGGACCGCCTTCTTTGACAGGCTTACCCATTTCTTCCGCCATGAGTTTACTGAGTAATGGCTTATTTTGTCTCAGTGATGCGGCGACCGATCTCAATACTTCTGCTCGTTGTTTGATAGGCATGGTTCGCCACGAATCAAATGCATTGACGGCTTTAGCAATGGCGATATTGACGCCTTCTTCATTCAGCGAATCGTAGTTATGAATGTCTTGTCCAGTGTATGGATTCGTTGCTGTTAACATCTCCACCTCATTTCGATTGTTTAGCTTTCGGTTTTGACTTGTCATCAGACTCAGTCTGACGGGCCTCATTGATATCTACTAACTTTTTATCTGCTTGATCAGGCTTTACCGTGAAATCACGATCCATGGTAAAAAAGGATTTACAGCCATCTTCAGTCACATAAATGGTGTCTGAAATACCGCAGGTTTTATCGCCATCGACACCCCACATCCAGGGGATGATATGGAAAGTCATTCCTTCTTCCAAAATGGCTGACTCACCTTGTTTCAGACTACAGATATAGCCTTCATCCCAGCTAGGAGGAAAAGCAATACCAATCGAATAACCTGAACGTGTCACTAGACGAGCACCAATATCATTATCAGAAATAATATTACGGACCATATTGTCGACATCCGACACGGTCATCCCCGGCTGAACCGTTTCATGTACTGCACTCAAGGCTTTTTTCATGGTTTCCTGAGCTTTGTACATAGAGTCAGATAACTCGCCCAATACCGCGGTGCGCATCATGGCCGTATGATAACGGCGGTAACAGCCGCCGACTTCCAGAAACACATGCTCTCCAGGTTTGACCGTTCTCCCCTCCCAGGTTGCATGTCCTATCATGGTCCTAGGCCCTGATGTGACGTAGGGCATCACTGCCGGTGGTTCTCCACCTGCTTTGAACATGGCAGAACTAATGGCAGCACCAATGTCATTTTCAGTGACACCAGCCCGGGCAGCTTCAAGACCAGCTTTCATACCTGCTTCTGTCGCTTTGGCGGCACGATGCATCAATTCAATTTCAGCGGCTGATTTTCGAATGCGACCTTGCTCCACAATGCCAAAACAATCCAGTAGTTTGCCTTCGGTCAGCGTGGTGTGAATAAAGTCTTGTTGATAAGCAGGGAAAAAGTAACTATTACGCTCATATCCAATGCGTTTATCTGATAACCCAAATTCGCGTAAGGCATCCACCAGCATCTGAATGGCATCACCCGTATCAGGGTAAGGTCGTGTTCGTTCCACCCAGGTTCTGGCAATAATATTCGACTCCTCCATCGCCCGGGTGATCATGAAGGGCTCCTGCTCTAAAGGAACGACCAGAGCTTGAAAGAAAGAGTACCCTGTGGTCTGATAATCCGTCATGTACATGATGTTTTCCGGATCGGTAATCACCACTGCATCTAAATGACGTTGAGCAATTCTGACCCGTAGCTCACTCAGACGGCGTTCATATTCCTCAAAGGGAAAGGTCATATCATCGCGTTGTCTCATGCTGCCTCCTCCATGACTTTTTGTGTCGTATTCACCAGCACTTCTAATCCGGCTTGAAGATCATCTTCAGGAATCGTCAAGGGTGGAATCAGCTTAACCACACGTCCACCTGTACCACAACTGGCAATCAGCAAACCAGCTTTAAAGCATTCATCTACAATCGCTTTTGCACGCTCACCAGTTGTCACATCTAAACCGATAATCATGCCTTTACCGCGAACCTGTATCTGTTCAAACCTCTCTTCTAACGGTGCCAGTGTCTGATACATTGTTTCGGCTTTTTGCCTGACTTGCTGCATCAGATCATCGTTATCAAAATAGGTCAGAGCTTCTTTACCGGCTACAAAAGACAAACTCTGTCCACGGAATGTCCCAGTATGTTCACCCGGCGCCCAGTACTCATCGACTTCTGGCTTAATCAGATTCATTGCCATCGGTGTTCCCATCCCACCGAGCCCTTTCGCCATACAGATAATATCGGGGTCAATATCGATACCATCAAAACTGAAAAAGGAGCCAGTTCGGCCCATACCTACCTGTATGTCATCAATAATGAGTAACGATCCGACTTCTCGCGCCAGTTTAGCTAATGCCAGTAGCCACTCTTCCGAGGCCACATTAACACCACCTTCAGCCTGAATCGTTTCAAGTAAAAATGCTGCCGGTGGCGTCACACCACTCGAAGTATCGAGATACAGCGAACGTAAATGATCCAAGACCGACATACCGCAACCTGACTCACAACCCTGACATGTTTTTTCACAGCCAAATGGATAGTGGGAAACGTGATTTAAGGGCACACCCGCAGCACCGCGAAAATAACGGTTCGCGGTAGCCGCTAAAGAACCGAGAGTCATACCATGAAATCCACGGGTGAAGGCCACTATTTCCTGTCTTGAGGTCACGCGTCTAGCGAGCTTCATAGCCGCTTCAACCGCATTTGTTCCCGTGGGACCCACAAACTGCATTTTGTGCGTCATGCCTCTCGGTTTGAGAATCGTGTCTTCAAACTTTTCCATGAACTCTCGCTTCGCGGTGGTCTGCATATCTAGTGCGTGAGTCACACCACCAGACTGAATATAGTCCACCACGGCAGAGGTCATACGCTCATTGTTATGGCCAAAATTCAGTACACCGGCACCAGCAAAAAAATCAATGTATTCCTTACCCTCTTCATCGATTTGCCTTGCATTACTGGCTTTATCAAAAACAACAGGATAGACACGACAATATGCACGGATATTGGACTCACGTTGTTCAAATATACTCATTTACTACCTCCTGGTTTGTGATATCCACTGATAATCAGCGAACGATGTAGTCAGTTATTCTGGCAAGGGCGCACCGACCAAACGCGCATACAGACGAGTGACCAAAGGAATGAGCTGGTCATTGAAATCATAAAAAGGGCTATGACAGACTGATTGATGTGCTGGACCATCATCCGCCCCCACAAGAGCAAAGGCACCGGGGATTTCGTTTAAGTAATAACTGAAGTCTTCAGACGCCATGATGGGCACAAGTGTCTCCGTTTCCATTCCGGCCTGGCCGTATTCAGCCAGCCAGTGCTCTCGCACATTCTGAGCTTGCAAGCCATGATTGATAGTCGCTTCATAACGGGGATAAATATTCACCTCACAACTCACACCATAACTGGCAGCAGTTTGTTGACTTATCTCGACAATTAAACGATTGATGACATCGCGAGTTTTTTGATCAGGTACACGGATACTTCCACCTAATACAGCTTTGTCGGGTATCACCGTTGCTGCACTGGGTGCTTCTATAGAGGAAACGTTCACCACAGCAGCTTTTTGTGGAGATAAATGACGGCTAACAATTTGTTGTAACGCCATGGTAACGGCACTGGCAGCCAGCACTGGATCACAACATAATTCTGGCTGACTCGCATGTCCTCCCTGACCAGTCAGAGTAATGTCAAACGTTCCATTACCACACATCACGATACCGTCTGGACAAATGAGCTTACCAAAAGGCATTGCTGGCCAATTATGCCAGCCATATATTTCATCTATGCCATTTAAGGCGCCATCTTCAATCATCCTCTTGGCACCATGACCACCCTCTTCCGCAGGTTGAAACAAAAGGGTGACTGGAGCTGGAAGTTGATCTTCAACTGACTTTAACCAAGCCGCACTCGCCAATAGCGTCGCAGTATGACCATCATGCCCACATGCATGCATAAAACCTTCATGTTGGGAAACCCAGGCATGTTGCGTTCTCTCAACAATGGGAAGTGCATCCATGTCCGCGCGAAGAGCGATATGTGGTTTATTTTTGCTATGTGGGTTCAGTCTGGCCAAGGTGCCAAATTCTGCACAAGGTTCCCAGGGTATACGAAGCAAATCCAGCTGCTCCCTAATTAAGCGTGCTGTTTCTACCTCATGCCAACCTAGCTCAGGTTGGCTGTGTATTTGTCGGCGCAATTGCTGCGCATGAATGATCGCTTGTTGCCAGATGGACACCATCTTGCTCCTTTGCGTTTTGTTGACTCAAAACAGTGCATGCTTTGATGAAACGAGAGTGGTTAAGCACCTGATTAGGTAATTTACGTGTTAAACATGACCACTTTCAACTCTGACAAAGCTAAAGCAAGGCTTGTTCCATTATTTATTTTCCAGTCCATGTAGCAGACAAAACAAAAACTAGACGACTGGTCTAATCTATGAAATGATAACCATATGACACAGATAAACAAATCACGCTCAACGGATACCAGACATCAGATCTTAAGTACTGCTCAGCAAATCATTCTTGGTAAAGGCTTTGCTGCTGTAGGCTTGAATGAAATATTAAAAGCAGCCAATGTGCCCAAGGGGTCTTTTTATCACTACTTTGAGTCAAAGGAACACTTTGGAACGGCCTTACTTGAGCATTATTTTGAACAATACATCGCTGGACTGGATAGCCAATTAAAGGCTGATAAACGCCCTGCTGTTGAACGTCTCATTGCCTACTTCGAGCAGTGGAAATCCAATCAATGTGATGACACCAGCATGGACAGATGCCTTGTAGTGAAATTAAGTGGGGAGGTAACTGACTTATCTGAGAGTATGCGACTCACATTAAAAAAAGGCACTCAACAAGTCATTGAGCACCTTGCCATGTGTGTGCAAGCAGCCAAAGATAATGATGAAATTAAATTAACTGCAGATGCTCAAACAGTCACAGAAGAACTCTATTATTTATGGATAGGTGCCACCCTGATGACAAAAGTTAATCACACCCCTGTTGCGCTTGAGTTAGCAATGAGTGCCACACTAAGTAAGCTCGGACTCCCAAATCACAACTGATCATCATAATTATATTTACCCAAATCATAGACGACTGGTCTATTAAAGATACTCAGTACTCAGAGGTATGACAGATGAATAATTTCAACTTTTATAATCCAACACGCATTGTTTTCGGACAGGGCCAGATCGCTGAACTGGCCAATCTAGTCCCCGAAGATGCAAGAGTTTTAGTTTTATTTGGCGGGCAAAGTGCACGTAAAAATGGCACATTAGATGAGGTTCTAATGGCACTGAATGGACGCCATGTGGAGGAGTTTGGCGGCATTGAAGCCAATCCCAGTTACAGCACGCTCATGCGTGCAGTTGAGCAAATTCGTCAGCATGAATTGAACTATTTATTAGCTGTGGGAGGTGGCTCAGTCATAGATGGAACCAAGTTTGTCGCTGCTGCTGTTCAGTGTGAGGGCGATGCATGGCAGGAAATACTAGTGAATCATGCCACAAATATTGATAAAGCCTTACCATTTGGCTCCGTACTGACCTTACCTGCTACGGGTTCAGAAATGAATGCCAACTCTGTGATTACACGTTATGAAACTCACGAGAAACTGGCCTTTAGCAGCCCGCTGGTGTATCCGACATTTTCAATACTGGATCCTACTAAGGCCTATACCCTCCCCCCCAGACAACTCGCCAATGGTGTAGTGGATGCCTTTACGCACATTATGGAGCAATATCTGACGTATCCAGTAAATGCGGCGGTACAGGATCGTTTCGCTGAAGGTTTATTGCAAACACTGATTGAGATTGGACCTAGTTTGCTTGAAACACCCGATGACTATGACCTTCAAGCTAATTTTATGTGGACTGCTACCTTAGCTTTAAACGGCTTGATTGGAGCTGGTGTGCCGCAGGATTGGGCAACGCATATGATCGGTCATGAAATTACCGCTCTGCATGGCTTGGACCATGCTCAGACATTGGCGATTTTATTACCTAGTGTGCTTCACGAACAGCGTGCAAAAAAATCCGACAAATTACTGCAATATGCACAGCGGGTATGGGGCTTGGAAGATGGTAGCGATGATGACCGAATTAATCTTGCCATCACAAAAACCCGCGATTTTTTTGAACGAATGGGGGTAAAAACGCATCTGACTGATTATCAGATCAGTGCCGATGCAATTCCAGCGATGGTCCAACAGCTCGAGCAGCATGGTCTTACACAGCTTGGTGAACACAACGATATCGATCTGGAAAAAAGCCAACACATTCTACAAGCAAGCCTATAAATATAAGGAGCGCCTTATGACAAAAACTATTCAATTTTCTGAGGCCGGTGAGCCATCTGTTTTATCTATTATTGATGAATCTGTGCCTGCTCCCGCGGCAGACGAAGTGCAGATTAAAGTCCATGCTATTGGTCTTAACCGTGCTGAAGCTATGTTCCGCCGTGGCCAATATCTCGAAGCACCGACATTCCCTACACGCATAGGCTATGAATGTGCTGGCACAGTCAAAGCGGTTGGCGAAAATATTAAACACATCAAAGTGGGCGATGCGGTCAGTACTATTCCCAATTTCTCTATGAATCAATATGGAAGCTATGCAGAGCTGACAAATATGCCGATCACGGCTGTCACCCCACATCCTGAAAATTTAAGTTGGGAACAAGCGACATCAGTATGGATGCAGTATCTAACAGCATATGGTGCCCTGATTGATATTGCCAAAATGAAAGCCGATGATTTTGTCTTAATCCCTGCTGCATCCAGCAGTGTCGGACTCGCAGCGATACAGTTATGTAACCTGATGGGTGCCACGCCAATCGCCATGACTCGAACAGCTGATAAAGTCGAACAACTTCACCAGCTTGGTGCCGAGCACGTCATTATCAGTGAACAGGATGATGTGGTTGATGCCGTCATGGCCATCACTGATGGTCGTGGTGTGAATATCGTATTCGATCCGGTAGCTGGCCCTATGCTAAGTACGTTAGCTGAAGCTTGCGCCCCACTAGCCATGATTTTTCAATATGGTGCACTGAGCGCAGACCCCACGCCTTATCCATTATTCACTGCATTACAGAAAGGCCTCACGATTCGTGGCTACACCTTATTTGAGTTTACCAGTGCACCAGAGCGTTTAGCTAAAGCCAAAGAAAAAATCTTTGACTGGTTAAAACATTCCCAGCTGAGCCCAGTCATAGCAAAGACATTTGATTTTGACGATATCGTGACAGCACACAGCTATCTGGAAGCCAATAATCAATTAGGCAAAATTGTTATTACACTCTAACTCTAAGGATTCACTATGACATCAATGAATCAGCAAACAGAATCACTTTTATCGCCTATCGAACTGGGTTCTATCAGCTTGAAAAATCGCGTCATCATGGCGCCTTTAACTCGTAATCGGGCTGGTGAAGGCTTGGCTCCGACGGAAATGAATGTGGAGTATTACCGTCAACGTGCATCAGCCGGCCTCATTATTAGCGAAGCAACATTGATTTCAGCAAAAGGGATTGGCTATCCGAACACGCCCGGAATCTACAGCGAGGCTCAGATAGAAGGCTGGAAAAAAGTGACTGAAGCTGTCCACGCTGAAGGTGGCAAAATTGTATTGCAAATATGGCACTGTGGCCGGGTCTCACACTCTTCCATGTTACCCGACGGTATGAAGCCACTCGCCCCTTCAGCCATCAAACCTGCCGGTGAGGTATATACCTATGAGGGAATGAAGCCCTATGAAACACCCGAGGCAATGACTGCAGATGATATCAAACAGACAATTGATGACTTCCGAACTGCCGCTTACAACGCGCTCACAGCAGGTTTTGATGGTGTAGAAGTACATTCTGCCAATGGTTATCTGCTTGACCAATTTTTGCGTGATGGCAGCAATCAGCGTACAGATGGCTATGGCGGCAGCATTGAGAACCGTGCCAGACTGACATTGGAAGTCGTTGATGAAGTTTGCAAAATCTGGGGTTCGGACCGAGTTGGGGTTCGTCTGTCACCTCTTCAACCCTTCAATGATATGAAAGATAGTCAGCCTCAGCAGACTTTTGAGTACGTTATTAAAGCGTTAAACGCTTTCAATTTAGCGTATTTACATATCACAGAAATGGGATCAGAAAATCCGGGCATGGCAGGTCCGGCATTTGATCTGAGTTTATGCCGTGAATGGTACCAAGGTCATTACATGACCAACAGTGAATATACATTTGACACCGCCAATGTTGCTATCAAGAGTGGTGACGCTGACTGTATTTCATTTGGCAAACTATTTATAGCGAACCCGGATTTAGTGGAAAGATTTGCCACGCAATCGCCGCTCAATACTCCGGACAGTGACTCATTCTATGGTGGTGATGCCCATGGTTACATCGACTACCCTTTTCTTACTGAACAATAACTGATGGTGGTGATGCCCATGGTTACATCGACTACCCTTTTCTTACTGAACAATAACTGTCGGTAAAAAGTAATCCATTTTTAGACAATAAGTACTCCAGGTATCAGAAAAAAGCACCCTGATACCCGCATAAAAACAGTGCAGTGATGATAACAATACAGGTGTCGCTGTTCTGATCATTAAGAAATACAGACTAAAGGAGGATGTATGACATTAAAGACTATCTCTAAGCTAGTATTAGCCAGCACAGTAGGACTAATGAGTCAGGCTGTATTGGCAGATCGGGCAGATGCAGAAGCAAATCTGCACAAACTCAACTTGCCAGAAGGATTCCATATTGATGTATATGCTGAAGTCGAGGGTGCTCGTCAAATGGCATTGGGTCAATCAACAGGAACAGTCTTTGTCGGCACACGCGGTAATAATGTTTTTGCTGTTGTTGATAAAAACAAAGATCGCAAAGCGGAAAAAGTCGTCAATATTCTTGATGATTTAAAAGTAGGTAATGGCGTCGCCATGCACCAGGGTAATCTCTACGTCGCTGAGCAAAACCGTATTGCACGCTACGCTGCACCAGGTTTTGACCTGACGCTCCCATTCAAACAAATGCGTGAAGTCATTTATGACAGACTCCCGGATAAAGCCCATCATGGCTGGCGTTATATTGCTTTTGGCCCCGATAACAAACTGTATGTGACGGTCGGTGCCCCTTGTAATATCTGTAACCCTGAAGGTATCGAGGCCAGCATTATTCGCATGAATGCTGATGGCAGTGAGGCTGAGATTTATGCCAAAGGGATCAGGAATTCAGTCGGTATGGATTTCCAGCCCGACACTGGTGACTTGTATTTCACTGATAATAATGTCGATATGATGGGTGATGACACCCCACCAGGTGAGCTCAATGAGGCTCCTGAAGCGGGTATGCATTTCGGTTTCCCATTTTATGCTGGTGGCAAGGCACAACATCCAGATTGGAAAGACAAAAAAGTCCCACAAAAAGTCACCTTCCCAGTGCAAGAGTTTCAGGCACATACAGCGAGTCTGGGCCTTAAATTCTATACAGGAGACATGTTTCCAGCCGATTATAAAGGCGATGCTATTATTGCTCAGCATGGTTCCTGGAATAGAACCAGCCCTGTTGGTTACCAGTTAATGCGCGTCACTTTTGATGATAATCATCAGGTAACGGGTCAAGATGTCTTTATTGATGGTTGGTTACAAAATGGAGAAGCCTGGGGACGACCAACCGATGTATTACAACTTTCTGATGGTTCATTGTTGATTTCAGATGACTACAATGATGTGATTTATCGTGTCAGCTATGGCGATGACAAAGCAGCAAAAGTCGCTACGTCTCGCTCAAATAGTCAAACGATCAGCGGCTTGGTGATGCCTGAATCAGCAATTGCTGCACCAGATGGACGTGTGTTTATTACTGAAATTGGTGAGTTTGGCAAAGCGGGTGATGGTAAGGTTACCGTTATTGATAAAGACGGTCAAAAGTCAACTTTAGCCACAGGCTTAAATGATCCAAAAGGCATCGATTTATGGAATAACGAACTGTATATTGCTGACGTCGATCATGTTGTGAAAGTCGACATGGATGGCAAGGTCAACGTTATCGCTGATAAGAAAGCACTTCCAGGAAAACCCGTATTCCTGAATGATGTGGAAATTGATGGTAATGGCACCATTTATGTTTCAGACAGTGGCACGGATGAAGGTGAAAACGCTGGTATCTATCAAATCACACAAGCAGGAAAAATAAGTGAAATTTTAAATACCAACTCGGCGATTAAACGCCCAAATGGCCTATTGATGGATGGTAATGACACACTATTAGTCGCCGACTTTGGTACTGGGGATCTGTACCGCACATCTATCAGTTCAGGCAAAACCGAGGCCTTAAACAAGGGCTTTGGTGGCGCAGATGGTCTGGTCAGAGACAGTAAAGGTTATCTTTACGTGAGTGATTGGCAGAATGGTAAAGTCTGGCAATTAGTTGAGCCTAAAGCGACACCTCAGCTCATCAGTGAAGACTTTGTCTCTGCAGCTGACATTGCACTATCTGCAGATGGTCAGTCAATACTGGTACCTGACATGAAAGCCGGCAAATTAATCTCTTTGCCAATTCAGTAAATCATTCTATCTATGCCCGGTGTTCACACCGGGCATTTTAAAATCCAGTGATCACATTATCAGTATCAGCGGTCTTCAAACTGGGTTGTTTAAAATAGTTATAACCATTTTTGTGCTGTGACTTCACTTCATACATAGCCAGGTCAGCATATTTAAGCAGTGATTCCAAGTTGTCGGCATTGAATGGATAAAGCGCGATACCGATACTCGCACTAATATTGACCGTGTTATAGAGCTCACATTCAATTGGTTCACGTAAAATACTCAGCAGTTTTTCTGCGATACGACTCGCTTCCAATAGGTCTGTGGTTAATCTGGCAAAAATAACAAATTCATCGCCCCCCCAACGTATCGCCACATCGTCAGCACGCACAGAACTCAATAATCGATTTGCGACTTCAATCAACACTTTGTCACCTGCTTCATGGCCAAACTGGTCATTAACGGGTTTAAAGCCATCCAAATCGATCATAAACAGGCCATAAGCAAAACGCTTAGTCTCAGCTAATGTGATGAGCTGTTCTATCTTATTTTCTCCAGCACCACGATTATATAGATTGGTTAAAGCATCAACTTCAGCCTGCCCTTTGAGTTTTTCTTCACGATTCCGACGTTCAGAGATATCTTGTAAAACAATCTCAAATGACGACGCTTTATCATCATCAGTCATAAGTGAAATAAGACAATATAGCCATCGAGTCTCACCACTGTCCTCAATTTTTATATCAACGGCACGTGACTCACCTGTTAATAAAACCTCAGCAGCAGCCGACTCTAAACGACTTTTTTCCTCGTCAAAGACGGTGAAGAATGAAACGGGGTTTTGCTGAGAAATTTTTTCAAAACTTGGCTTACCAATAATATTTCTGAATGATGGGTTATGTAGCTTCATTTTGCCATCAATATCCACAATCGCGATGCCATGACTGGATTGCTCAAAGATATCTCTGAAACGGTTTTCGAGCTCTTCTACTTCCTGTCTTAGCGCTCTTTCAAGGTTGATATTATCTTCAACCGAGCTCAATAAGTGGTTGATATCATGAGTTAATAAACCAATTTCATCATATTTGTGTGATGGCGTAGGAACCAGACGTTGGTCACTACCAATACGAATACTATGCAAACGCTTGGCTAGGCGTTTAATTTCTGTAATGAGCTGTCTGTTAAGTAAAAAAATGATTAAGGTAATTAAAATAAATGTCTGCACAGCGATGAGAGTCACATGATTCATAGCCGTTTTTTTAGCATCGAATTGAATTGAGGCAATATTTGGGGCGACTAATAACTTTCCGACCGTTTCCCCCGTAACAAAGGGTGAGTCCAAATTAAATCGCAAAGTCTCAACGGGTTCATCAGGCATAATGCCACGCGTTGATAATGTTTCCTGGGTGGATTTTAGTACCACGGCTTTCACTAAATCACTGGCGGCAATGCCGTCAACTACCTCTTTAGCCAATGTGAGATCATCCAGATAGGCAGCAATGGCAGCAGTTTGGGACACGGCATGAACCAGTTGCCTCAGTTGTTTTTGACTCTGGGCAAACTCTTTTGAATAGGTATAACTATAAAATACATAGCCAGTACATAAGGCCGACACCAGGCCAGCAAGCAACAGTATTAGGGCTAAACGTGTTGCGATACTGGTACGAAGCTTAGTCAACATAACCAAGAATTTTTAATTTATCGTTCACTTTATCTGCTTCAACATAGCCAATAGCATCCGTATCTGTCTCTAAGTAGTTAATCAACTCCTTATCACTGACTTCTCTGGGCAAGGTCGCTCGTCCAGAAAAAAGTAATCGGGCTCGGTATGAATTGATTTCGTTAAGTGTTTTATTAACAAGTTTGAGATAAAACTGTTTTCTCGTAGACGAGTTAAGTTTCTGGTCAAGTAAAATAATGCGCTGTCCCGATGCATAGAATGTGGTTCTTCCCATGAAAATATCAATGATTTGTTGTTTTGATAATTCATTTAAAGGATTATTTTTATTGGCCACAACAACAAGATCATCGGCAGAAACCATGCTAGGCATCAATGATAAAAGCAGTATGAATGATACGAATAATGTCTTCATCAGAATATAAAATCCATGGTCAGACTAAACGTATCAAAACTGTGTTGTTTATCTATAGGGTTTTTCTGCTCGAAAATAAAATCGCCATATTTTTCAACCCAGGTGCTGTCCCACTGCGCTTTTAATGACACTCTCTGTGACACATCCCAACGCGCACCAATACCAATACTTCCCTGATCGGTATACATAGCATTGCTCGCAGCCTGCGTAATTGCTTGTAGTTGCTGATAAGCGGGAATAAAGGCCGGCGCTGATGTTATCTTCTCTCTACTGCCAAGCGTTTTAAATTTACTAACGATAATATATGGTGTGATTGAACCGAAACGGTGACCTATGCTGAGGTATCCTGAAGCATATTTATCTTGAACACTGGTTTCCGCTTTCACCAAGCTGAGCTCACTTTGAATCAACCAGTTATCTTTGTCATAGCTAACGCCAGCGGCTAAATATTTAAGCCAGGTATCATTGATAGAAAATCCAGCCAGTGAAGCTGCTTCAGGCCAGCCAAATTCTGATGCTTGTATTAAAGCCTCATCAAGTGCCGCTACAGGATCTGCCTTATCATTAATCTTCGCTTGAGAATACAAAACACGAAATTGCCAGGTCTGATTTTCCCAACCCAGGCTTACACCATAATTGGGCTCAAATAACCTCTTCTGAACCATCGCTGCTGGCATAAGGGAAATGACTACGTCCTCCCCAGATAGAGGTGGTCAGCATTCCATCTGCTAGCCTTGAGTGATGTTTTAACTCAACACCATCATATTTATCACTGGCGATCTGGCCATAGAATTCAACTGGATGATGAGCCCATAAATTAGCAAACCCCACGTTCTTATATTCAGATGACATAAAAACGCCATTCGGCATGCGGCCAATATTCAGCTCAAAAGCATCATTGATATGGTAGGAAAAAAAAGCTGACTCAATACTTCGGTTCAGGGAGTTTTCTGGTCGTTTTTCTAATAAGAACTGCGTCGTGAATGTCAGTTTATGGTTAAACGCATAGTCCAGCTGCATTCCCAAATTAGAAGCAGTCGTCCAATCAAACCCTTTATCGAAGCCTTCTTGTTCAATCGAATGTCGATAATAAATATCATCACTATCGTTATAGACAAGACCAAGTGAACCATAGCCGTTGATGTGAAAATTATCGATACCGGTATCAAATGCTGCTGCTTGAAATGGATATGTGATTATCCACAACAACAATAGATGTAAACGGTATCTGAGCTTGAACAACTTAATACTCTCACTTTCACGACTTAATTAACGAATTCCCATAAGAATTATATAGATATTTTCCTCAAATTTGTTATGCAAAACTCAATTTCAAGGTATAGCTGGTCATTACGCTAGTTACTCACAATTTCTGTGGAAAATAATGTGGATAACTTTCTAGTAAATCTGTAAGTGTTTCTTTTATGGCAACCTTTATGATGTGGTTAAATTTTAACCAACGCAAAAATCAGCCGAAAAATGTTGATATATCTAGGTTTATGAAACAGACATGATCAGTATTCCAGAAATAATCGTATTCTTTTTACTCACAATTTCAGTGGATAAGCATGTGCATAACTTTCTGGTAAATCTGTAAGTGACTCTTTTATGACAAGCTTTATGACTTGGTTATTTTTTAACCAATCCCATTTTCGCATAGCAAAGTCATCGTTGAAGATGGAAGATCAAAAAGAAGTAAACTCGATAAAGGAATCACTTATTCACCTTACTCACAATTCCAGTGGATAAGCTTGTGGATAACTTTCTGGTAAATCTGTAAGTGTTTCTTTTATGACAAGCTTTAAGGAATGGTTAAAATTTAACCAGCACCTATTAAAATGGCTATGGAAAGAAACGCATTATTGAAGATGTTCAAACACTTAATAATGCCCTCTCACGCCCTAATAAAATCTGTTTACGCTCAACACCCCAGCGATAGCCTGAAAGGTTGCCGTTTTTATTCACAATACGATGACAAGGAACCAGTAATGCCAGTGAATTCGCGGCACAAGCATTGGCAACGGCTCGCACTGACGAAGGCCGACCAAGCATCATTGCGAGCTCAGTATACGTTCTGGTTTGTCCAGCAGGTATTTGCAATAAGGTATTCCATACTGACTTTTGAAACGATGTACCTTCCATCTGAATGGGCAAATCCAGCTCGCCTGTTGGCGCTTCAATATAGTTTAAAATCTGGATTAAATAATCCGTTAATAAGGTATCGTTTTCCTGCTGTTTTGCATGTGGATATTTTTCCAGCAGGTGCTCAACTAACCTGTCTGGATCGTCAGCCAGTGCCACAAAACAGATACCATTGTCATTGCCAGCCACCAGAAGACAGCCGAGGCTGGAAATACCTAATTCATAAAACACCATGAACTTGTCCTCCCTATTGAATGTATTTTTCATATAACATATGAAGCTCTGAACTAAATCGTATTCATCATTGCCAGACACATGATTGAATACTGAGGAGTGAACCATTGAAAATTTCTAGCTTATTGCTTTTTTTATGCATGTGCCCTGCTGTATTCGCTGGCAATTTGAACTATCAGTTTAGCGGAGATAGTTTACAAAAATTATATGCTGAGCTTCATTATTTACGTGAAGTAGGTATCGAAATTCATCAAAAATACGATGTGAAAAAAAATCCAGATCAGCTTCGCTTTTGTAAGGGTGAATATGGATTTATTTCTACACGTGCAAAGTCCACCATTGGTATTGCAAACCGTTTGACCAGTCCACACAAAGATGAATATATCGCTGCTGGGTGGAAAGCCTATGAATGTAGTCAGTGTACTGGTAATATTGAAGCCTGTGATGCAGTGCCTCCAGTACTGGAAACCATAAAAGCAGAATTCAAAGAAAAACAAAGCGCGACTGAATAAATAACACGTGAAAAAAATAACGACACATTTCCTACTGCTGTGCATGACACTGATGATGACTTTGTCATCATGGTCAGCGCACGCAGAAAAAGCAGAAATGCGTTCAGCTATGGCTCACTCTTCATCGCACTCTATTCAATCTTCTGATTCTGACCAACACTGCGCAGAAACGATATCCAAAGATTGCAAGCATTGTATGGATATAGATCACTGCCAATCCAATCATCATAGCTGTTTCAGCACGGTAACTCTGCCATCAAAGAGCTCTTTCTCCACTAACCAGCCTCTGTTAACTCTACTCACCTTGAGTCAGATTGAAGCAAAGCCGACAGATCAACACAACTCCCTGTTCAGGCCCCCTATAAGTTCATAACTCCCATCCCCTCATTTCCATGAGGCCTTAGCACATCTGTGCTTATATCATTATTAATGATTGGTGAAGCTTATGAACCGATGGAATAGTTCCATTACTGCGTGGCTGTTTTTACTGCCACTAATTTCCCTTATACCAGCGGCTTATGCGGCTGAAGATACTTCATATAGTATCGAACAGACACAGGCTGTTTTGCCCTTAGATATCGCCATCACTGTGGCAGAGCAGTCCAACCCGGGGCTTGCCCAGCGTCAGGCCCGAGCTGAGGCGATGTCTGCTCTCCCCTCACAACTTGGCAGCCTGCCAGACCCAATGATCAGCATGGGCCTGGTTAACTTACCAACCGATAGCCTCAGTACCTCACAAGAAGCTATGACTCAGTGGCAATTAGGCATTAGTCAGGAGATTCCATTTCCCGGCAAGTTAGCACTGAAACAACAAGCGGCCACTGAACGAGCCAGTGCCAGCGCGTTTATGACGACAGAGTATAAACAGCAGCTAATTAAATCTATAACGAGCTACTGGTGGCAACTGTTTTATCTGGAAAAGACGTTGACGGTAATTTCCAGCAATAAAACGTTGCTTAAACAATTTATCGATATTGCTGAAACAAAATATCGTGTCGGACATGGTCTGCAGCAGGATGTGCTGCTGGCTCAACTGGAATTATCCAAACTCCTAAACCGTGAGATTGAGTTAAACAGTCAACGTGAACAGTTGGTTATCACACTCAATACCTTACTTAGCCGACCTACGCATACGCCCATTCAGCTTCCGGACTTTCAAGATATTGATACCACTCTCCCTGATATTAAATCTGCTGCAGAAATTCTCCATCTCGCGAAACAAAATAGGCCGTTTCTACAACAGCAAAAACACCTGATTGCTGCAGCAGCAGAAGATAAAGCCTTAGCTGAAAAAAACGTGCTACCTGATTTTAAAGTTTCGGCAGCTTATGGTCTCAGACAAGGCAATAATCTGGATGGCTCTGATCGTAGTGACATGCTGTCATTGCAAGTCGGAATTAACGTGCCGTTATTTGCCTACAAAAAACAAAAAATGGCCATTTCACAAAAAAACAGTGAATTAAAACAACAACAGTTCGCCTATCAGGATAGCTGGAATCAGGTTCAAGCAGAGATTGCTAATTACATGACGCAATATGAGCAGGCACGTCAGCAATATAGCTTATTAAATACAGGCATCTTGCCTCAGGCCCGACAAACTATAGCGTCAATGCTATCGGGTTATCAGGTGAATAAAGTCGACTTTCTTAACCTGGTAAGAGCACAAATCACACTTTATGACTATGAAACCCAGTTATGGCTTAGCGTAAAAACAGCAAAAACGGCATTAGCAAATCTGAAGGCCAGTGTAGGTAAGGACACTTTTTATGAATAAAACAACGTATATTTTTATCAGTTTAATCAGCGGCTTATTGATTGGTACTGGCGGTTTAATGACATATCAGCACTTGACCAGCCCACCAGCAGTGACAGCAGAAACCACGCAGAAACCGGCCAAACCGTTGTATTACCGTAATCCAATGAATCCGGAAGTCACGTCGCCAGTTCCTGCTAAAGACCATATGGGCATGGACTATATACCGGTTTACGAAGACGAGGCCTCTACACCAGAAAAAGCTGGTACGGTTAAAATTGATCCGGTCACCGAACAGAATATCGGTGTTCGTACCGCAACTGCCAAACTTTCCAGCTTATCGCACCTTATTCGTACAGTCGGTAAGGTGACCTATGATGAAGAGCGCATATCTAAACTTCACCCCAAAACAGAAGGCTGGGTTGAAAAGCTTTTTGTCGATAAAACAGGTACCAAGGTTGATAAAAACACGATGTTATTAAGTGTGTATTCGCCACAACTGGTCACCAGTTCACAGGAATACTTATTAGCGATTAGCAGTGCAAAAACCCTGGAAAACAGCCCCTTTGACGATATTCGCCACAGTGCAGAACAAATGGTTGTTTCAGCGCGGCAACGTCTGGCATTACTTGATGTGCCTGAGCATCAAATTCACGATATGGTGAAAACGGGCAATATCCCTAAAGCGCTGCATATCCATTCTCCGTTTAATGGCACAGTGATTAATATCGGCGCCCGTGAAGGCCAGTATGTCACACCCCAAACGGAGTTATATATGCTGGCCGATCTCAATAAAGTCTGGGTGATCGCACAGGTCTATGAGTCGGATCTGCCTTGGGTCAGTGAGAACGATACGGTTGACATGCAATTAACTGCCATTCCAGGAAAAACCTTTAAAGGCACGCTTTCTTATATCTACCCCTATGCTGAAGCTGCAACCAGAACCATTAAAGTGCGTATGGCATTTGATAATCCGGATTTGCTATTAAAACCGGACATGTTTGCAAATGTCACCATTCATACCAAAAATCAGCCTGAAGCCATTACGGTGCCGACTGAGGCCATAATTCGTTCAGGTGATAAAGAGCAGGTGTTTATTATGAGAGCAGCGGGTCAGTTTGAGCCGCGTAAGGTCACTACCGGATTAAGTGCCGATGGCAGGACGCAAATCCTAAACGGCGTGAATGTGGGTGATGAAGTGGTAACGTCTAGTCAGTTCTTGATTGATTCTGAGTCTAAACTTAATGAAACGACTGAGAAAATGCGTGCAATTGGCGCCCCTGCATCTGAAGAAATGCACGATCATCAACAAGACATGATCGAACAGGAGACACCAGCACCGGCGTCGTCTTCGTCAATGAACATGCTAGAGATGGAGCATCATCACCATGATTAAGTCCATTATTGATCTGGCATTGCGTGAAAAACTACTGGTTTTACTTGCAGCCAGTTTTTTGGTCGTCACAGGTCTATGGAGCCTGAAAAATGTATCTCTGGATGCCATTCCGGACCTGTCTGATGTTCAGGTGATTGTATTCACACAGTATCCGGGACAAGCACCACAAGTTGTTGAAGATCAGGTGACCTATCCCTTAACGACGGCCATGTTAGCCGTACCTAAAGCCAAGTCTGTACGCGGCTATTCCTTTTTTGGCCTGTCGTTCGTTTACATTATTTTTGAAGACAATACCGATATGTATTGGGCACGGTCACGGGTACTGGAATACCTGAATTATGTCAGTAACCGTCTCCCAGAAAACGTATCGCCAAGCCTCGGTCCTGACGCTACCGGTGTTGGCTGGGTATATGAATATGCCTTAGTTGATAAAAGCGGTCGTCATGATTTAGCACAATTGCGTTCCATACAAGACTGGTATTTACGTTATCCGCTGCAAACCGTGGATGGCGTGGCAGAAGTGGCTTCGATTGGCGGTTATGTCAAACAATATCAAATCGAAGTCGATCCCAATGTCCTGCTGAATTACCACATTCCATTATCCAAAGTGAAAAAAGCCATTCAGCGTTCGAATAGTGATGTTGGCGGTAAATTAATTGAAATGGCAGAAACCGAATACATGGTGCGTGGATTGGGTTATATCCAGTCACTTGATGATATTCGCTCAATTTCCGTCAGTGTGACTGAAGATGGCACGCCAATTCGTCTGGCAGATATCGCTAATATTCACTACGGCCCTGATTTACGCCGGGGACTCGCTGAGCTGAATGGCGAAGGTGAAGTCGCAGGCGGTATCGTCGTTATGCGTTATGGTGAAAATGCACTGAGTACCATTAATAACGTAAAAGAAAAACTTAAAGAACTGGAAAAAAGCCTGCCAGCAGGTGTGGAAATACTGCCCGTCTATGATCGCAGTGATCTGATTCATCGTGGTGTGAATAATCTTAAACACAAGCTGCTGGAAGAGTCGCTTATTGTCAGCTTGATTTGTATTATTTTCTTATTTCATGCACGTTCTGCACTGGTAGCAATTGTTACTTTACCCATTGGTATATTGATGGCATTTATCGTAATGCACTGGCAAGGGATTAATGCCAATATTATGTCGCTTGGCGGCATAGCTATTGCGATAGGTGCGATGATTGATGGTGCCATTGTGATGATTGAAAATGCACATAAACACCTGGAAAAAGCCGCAACTGAATTAGGCAGAAAGCTCTCTTCATCTGAACGCTGGCAAGCGATAGCGACTGCCTCTAAAGAAGTGGGACCGGCATTATTTTTCTCGCTTATGATTATCACCGTGTCCTTTCTGCCGGTGTTCACGCTGCAGGCGCAGGAAGGCCGTTTATTCAGTCCCTTAGCATTCACCAAAACGTATGCCATGGCAGCGGCAGCTATTCTGGCAATAAGTTTAGTACCTGTTTTAATGGGATTACTGATTCGCGGCAATATTCTTGCTGAAGCCAAAAACCCGTTGAATCGTTTATTACACGGTATTCATCGGCCTATTCTAAAATTTTGTATTCATTATCGTTTTCCCGTATTGCTTATCACCGTATTGCTGTTAGCTGTTAGTATCATTCCCATACAACGAACAGGCAGCGAGTTTATGCCACCACTCGATGAGGGTGACATTTTGTATATGCCAACCACCTACCCCGGACTGTCTATCTCTAAAGCACGGGAGTTAGTGCAGCAAACAGATAAGATTCTCCATACCTTTCCCGAAGTGGCTTCGGTGTTTGGTAAAGCTGGTCGCGCTGAAACAGCCACAGATCCGGCTCCGTTATCAATGTTCGAAACAACTATTCGTTTAAAACCGCGAGAGCAATGGCCAGACCCTAGTAAAACCACACGGCAACTGATGAATGAAATGGATGAAGCCATCCAGTTTCCAGGCCTGACCAATAGCTGGACAATGCCCATTAAAACAAGGTTGGATATGTTATCGACAGGCATCAAAACACCAGTCGGCATTAAAATCAGTGGTCCCAGCTTAACCGAACTCAATACATTAACTGCGCAAGTTGAACAACTGCTCAACACGCTCCCTGAAACCTTGTCTGCATTTGGTGACAAAGCGACAGGCGGATATTTTGTTGATATCAATATCAACAGAGATGAAATTGCGCGTTATGGCTTACATATTGGCGATGTACAAGATGTCATTCAGACAGCCATTGGTGGTATGAATGTCACCTATACGGTTGAAGGCCTGGAGCGATATCCCGTCAATTTGCGTTATCCACGGGATATGCGTGATAACTTAAATGAGCTTAAGCGCACCCTGATATCAGCACCAACCGGCGCCCAGATTCCATTATCACAACTGGCCGATTTAAGTCTGAAACGGGATGCCCCAGTCATCAAGACAGAAAACTCACGGCCCAATGCCTGGGTCTATATTGATATAAAATCCGATGATATCGGCGGCTATGTAGAGAAAGCACGTCAATTGATTGATGAAAAGGTATCGCTGCCACCGGGTTATACCCTCAGTTGGTCAGGGCAGTTTGAGTATATGCAACGTGCCGCAGAGCGACTTAAGCTGGTGATTCCTCTGACACTGTTACTTATCTTTTTATTGTTATACCTCAACTTCCGTAATATTCGGTCACCGCTTATTGTGATGCTGTCGATCCCGTTTGCCAGCATTGGCGGTTTATGGTTGCTGTATTGGCTTGGATTTAACTTCTCTGTTGCCGTTGCTGTCGGTTTTATTGCACTAGCTGGCGTTGCCGCTGAGATTGGCGTGTTAGTTCTAACCTTTATCGATCAGAAGATAGATGAAGTCAGGAAACAGAACCCACAACAACAACTCACCAAAGAGGCTATCTGGCAAGCTGTGTTTTCAGGCAGTGCAGAAAGAGTCCGTCCAGTTGCCATGACCGCTATCGCCATTACCGCTGGCCTGCTACCAATTTTGTGGAGTCATGGTACCGGCAGTGATGTGATGCAGCGCATTGCTGCGCCTATGGTAGGCGGGATGATTTCCGTTACCGTATTAGCCTTGTTTGTTTTACCGTTAATTTATGGTTTGGTTTTACAGTTTATTGAGCGTCGAAAATAGATGTGTCATGCAAACATAAGTCAGATATTAAACGCCGCCAGTATTGCACAGGGTTTGCTTTCCCCGCCTGCAGCGCAGTTACCCGCCAAGCGTTTTAAACTGTCACGTGCTTGCTGCATTTCAGCTATTTTGGCGTCCAGCTCTTGTAAACGTCGCATGGCTAGTTGATATGCGCGGTGATGATCTTGTGTCGAATCAAGCCCTATGAGCTCTTTAATCTCACGTAAAGTAAAGCCTGCTTCCTGTGCTTTACGTATAAATTTGAGACGACGCAAATCATGCTGCCCATATCGACGAATACCTCCAGTGCTATCAGGCGTATCAAGTAAGCCTTTGCGTTGATAATAACGGACGGTTTCCACCGTCACATCGACTTGTTTAGCGAACTGCCCGATGGTCCAACTGTCTTTTTTCATAAGGATATTGACTCTGTACTATGGTACGTACTCTATAGTCTAACCAAGCTCATAAGTTTAATCATCACCATTACTGTCAATTGGGTAGAAAACAGCAATACCCTATTGATAAAACAATTATTTCAGGAGAAGACAATGGCGACTGATCCCGTATGTGGTATGCAGGTTGATGAAACCTCTGCAAAATACCAAACCAGCTATAAGCATAAAAATTATGCGTTTTGCTCTCAACACTGCTTAAATAATTTTAAGGCGGATCCCGAGTTTTATCTTAATAAGCCTGAAACAGAGTCGGCGAAAAGTTGTTGCAGCGGCAAACATGATCATCAGCCTAGTTCAGATAAACACCAGCATACTCATGCCGATGCCAAAGGCGACTATATTTGCCCCATGTGTGAGGGTGTTCGAAACGATGGGCCTGGCAGTTGCCCGAAATGTGGTATGGCATTAGAACCTGAACCCCCCGTTTCAACTAACCAGAAAACCGAGTACACCTGCCCAATGCACCCGGAAGTCATACAGGATGAACCTGGTGACTGTCCGATTTGCGGTATGGCCTTGGAAGCTACCACCGTTGAAGTCGAGCCGGATAACAGCGAATACAAAGACATGTTAAAACGCTTCATTATTGGGGGGGTATTAACATTACCTGTGTTTTTAATTGCCATGTTACTGGAAATGGCCCCATCACTGTTTCCAGCAGAGAGCAGTATCCAACAATGGTATTGGGCTGAGTTTTTACTCGCCACACCTGTTGTATTCTGGGCTGGCTGGCCATTTCTGGTGCGTGCTGTGCAATCAGTGAAAACTGGCCACTTAAATATGTTCACCCTGATCGGACTTGGCGTGAGTGTCGCCTGGACATACAGCATCATTGCATTGCTCTTTCCTGGCGTATTTCCAGTCAGCATGCAACACGACGGTGTGGTAGCCGTTTACTTTGAAGCTGCCGCCGTCATTACGGTGTTAGTACTGTTGGGTCAAGTATTAGAATTGAGGGCTCGCAGCCAAACCAATACTGCCATCAAACTATTAATGGATTTGGCGCCAAAAACAGCACGAAAAGTCACCGACTGTGGCCATGAAAAAGATATCCCACTGGATCAAGTCAAAGTGGGTGACAAATTACGGATTCGTCCTGGTGAGAAAATTCCTGTTGATGGCTTGGTCATCGAAGGCGAAAGTCACATTGATGAATCCATGGTCACAGGCGAAGCCATGCCGGTGAATAAAAAAGTCGATGACAAACTGGTCGGTGGCACAGTCAACGGCACTGGTAGTTTGTTAATGCAGGCTGAAAAAGTGGGTAGTGACACCCTGCTCTCACAAATCGTGAAAATGGTCGCTGAAGCACAGCGTTCCCGGGCACCAATACAAAAACTGGTAGATAAAGTCGCAGGCTATTTTGTACCGACTGTGATTGCAGTGGCCATTATTACCTTTATTGTCTGGTTTGTAGTTGGGCCTGACCCAAAACTGGCACATGCTTTAATCAATGCTGTGGCAGTATTAATCATTGCCTGCCCTTGTGCTCTGGGTTTGGCGACGCCGATGTCAATTATGGTGGGCACCGGCCGTGGTGCAGCTCATGGTGTGTTGATTAAAAATGCAGAAGCCTTAGAGAGTATGGAAAAAATCGACACGCTGGTTGTCGATAAAACCGGCACCTTAACTCAAGGTAAACCTGAGCTTTCTGTTATCGAAGCCGTTGTTGGCTTTGAAAAAAATGCTTTATTGCAGTGGGCTGCCAGCCTGGAGCAACATAGCGAACATCCGCTGGCAACCGCATTAATTGCGGCAGCAAAAAAACAAAATCTATCACTTGCTGAAGCCAAACAGTTTCAGTCACATACCGGTCAGGGAATCAGCGGCAGCGTTGATGGTAAATCTATTTTGTTTGGCAATAAAGCCTTGATGCAAGCCAATAAGGTTGATGTCAGTGGGCTTGAATCACGAGCAGAAGCATTACGTCAGCAAGGTGACAGCGTGATGTTACTGGCTGTAGACGGTCAAGCAGCTGGACTAGTTGCCGTCGCAGATCCGATTAAAGACACCACCAAAGCCGCTATTGATGCCTTGCATAAAGAAGGTATCCGTATTGTGATGCTGACCGGTGACAATCATGTCACAGCCAATGCTGTGGCAAAACAGCTGAACATTGATGAAGTGCATGCTGATGTGCAACCGGAACAGAAAAATCAGCATATTAAAGATTTGCAAAGTCAGGGACGTATTGTCGCAATGGCTGGTGATGGTATCAACGATGCGCCAGCACTGGCTCAGGCAAACATTGGTATAGCGATGGGCACAGGCACCGATGTCGCTGTTGAAAGCGCTGGCATGACTCTAGTGAAAGGTGATTTAAGAGGTATTTATCAGGCGCTCAAACTGAGTCGGGCCACCATGAAAAATATCCGACAAAACCTGTTCTTTGCCTTTATTTATAACTCGCTGGGTGTGCCCGTGGCCGCCGGGATTTTATATCCATTTTTTGGATTATTGCTTTCGCCGATGGTGGCAGCCGCCGCGATGAGTCTCAGCTCAGTATCCGTTATTGGCAATGCTTTACGCTTACGCCGGTTAAAGTTATAAGCTTTTCAGAAGCTTAAACTTGTTCTTCTTTAAAGCAGAGTCATGGTCTTGTGGCTCTGCTTTTTATATCTCATGTGACCAATTACCTCTCATCATGCGTACTCATGTTAATCTCTGCCATGTAGACAAGCTTAACCACAATAAAATGATATAACTCAGCGCTTATGGAGAGAATTATGCGATTAGAATCACTCGCCTTACATCACGGTTATGAATCTGAACCGACGACTAAATCAGCTGCCGTTCCTATCTACCAAACGACCTCATATACGTTTGACGATACTCAGCACGGCGCTGATTTATTTGACCTGAAAGTTCCGGGCAATATTTACACACGAATTATGAACCCAACCAATGACGTGCTGGAAAAACGTCTTGCCGAGATGGAAGGCGGTATTGCTGGTCTGGCCGTGGCATCCGGCATGTCAGCGATTACCTATGCTATCCAGGCGATTGCGGAAGCAGGTGACAATATTGTCAGCAGCACTCAACTCTATGGTGGTAGCTTCAACCTGTTTGCACATACCTTCCCGCGACAAGGGATTACGGTGCGTATGGCCTCTTTTGACGATTACGACAAAATCGAAAGCCTGATTGACGAGAAAACCAAAGCCTTATTCTGTGAATCAATTGGTAACCCTGCCGGTAATATCGTTGATATACAGCGTTGGGCTGAGATTGCTCATCGTCATGGTGTACCGTTAATTGTCGATAATACAGTAGCCACACCTTATCTTTGCCGTGTTTTTGATCATGGTGCAGATATCGTCGTGCATTCATTAACGAAATACATCGGCGGTCATGGCACAACAGTTGGCGGCATGATTGTCGACTCAGGTCGTTTTGACTGGGTGGCGAATAAAGATCGTTTCCCGATGCTTAACGAACCTGATCCTTCTTACCATGGCGTGGTCTATACAGAAGCATTAGGGCCTGCCGCCTATATTGGTCGTTGTCGTGTCATTCCGCTGCGTAATACGGGTTCAGCCTTGTCTCCTCACAGTGCCTTTTTATTAATGCAGGGTCTTGAAACCTTGGGTTTAAGAATGGAACGTCACTGTGAGAATGCACTGAAAGTCGCTAATTATTTGCAACAACACCCTAAAGTGGAATGGGTCAATTACGCGGCTTTAGAAAACAGCCCCTATCATGCGGTCTGCCAGAAAATTACCAAAGGTCAGGCTTCCGGTATTCTCAGCTTTGGCATCACCGGAGGCAAAGAAGCAGGTGCCCGCTTTATTGATGCTTTGCAGATGATTTTACGTCTGGTCAATATTGGTGATGCAAAATCACTGGCCTGCCACCCTGCTACCACCACTCATCGTCAGTTAAACCCGGAAGAGCTGGCCACCGCAGGCGTATCAGAAGACTTAGTGCGGATTTCGGTCGGGATTGAACATATTGACGACATTATTGCTGATATCGCTCAGGCACTGGAAAAAGCATAAAAACAGCTTTGTTTATCTCAACCTGATCTCACGGTCAGGTTGAGCATATTATTTTTTATTGCCACTCGCCACGCTTATAATGACACCTCTTTAAGTTGAGAGCGTTCTCCGTGCCATAGCCAACGCCTATCAAAAAAATGACTAAACGCCTACCTAACAAAGGTTTACATCCTAGAAACCTTCATAATCACGGTTATGACTTTCTTGGGTTGATAGCCAGTCATCCCCGCTTAGACGCTTTTGTATTCACCAATGATTTTGGTCATTTATCTATCGACTACAGTGATGCTGAGGCCGTCAAACAGCTAAATGCCGCTTTGCTGGCACATCATTATCAAATCAAGGACTGGTCTATCCCCGATGGTGCCTTGTGCCCGCCGATTCCTGGACGCGTCGACTATATCCACTACATAGCTGATTTATTAGGTGTTACAGATCGCACTAGCGATATCCGAATGCTCGATATAGGTATTGGCGCCAATGGCATTTATTCTCTGTTAGCCAGTCGGTGTTATGGCTGGCAATGTGTGGGCAGTGATATCAATGAAACGTCAATCAACAATGTCGCCACCATACTCGATAACAACAAAACATTAGAAACGCAGGTGACACTGCGTCATCAGCCAAATCCACATCACATATTTGAAGGCATCATTAAGCAAGGTGAGCGATTTGATGTGAGCGTGTGTAATCCGCCTTTTCATGCTTCTGCTGAAGCAGCATTAAAAACGCATCAACAAAAACAACATAATTTAAAGCTAAAAACCAATAAGCCTACATTGAATTTTGGCGGTTCAGCAGCCGAATTATGGTGCAATGGTGGTGAGAAATTGTTTCTCAAAAAGATGATTCGTGAGAGTCAGGCGTTTGCCGAGCAATGTCGTTGGTTTACGAGTCTGGTGTCAAAAATTGAGAACGTAAAACCCGCAATCAAGTTAATTCAAAAACTGGGCGCTACTGAGGTAAAACAAATTGATATGTATCAAGGTAACAAAATCACACGTATCCTCGCCTGGACGTTTAATTAAAACGGTCAGCAGTCGCTAACGAACCTTCACTAAGTTGCGACCAGCCGCTTTCGCCTCGTACATAGCTTCATCCACCTTGTTTATGGCATCGTCAACACTATAGGCGGGATCAAGGGATGTGACACCAATCGAGGCCGTTACTTGTAATGTGTTACCTTCTTTATCGTAAATAATCTGCTGTTCTGCAACCATGCTGCGAATACGCTCTGCCACATGTTCGACTTGTTCTAATGTGGTATTGGGCATGCAAATCAGGAATTCTTCGCCACCGTAGCGATAAAGCTGATCATAAGGTCTCAATACGTGCTGTAAACATGCGACCGTTTTAATCAATACCTCATCGCCGACTGAGTGCCCGTAGTTATCATTCACCTGTTTAAAGTGGTCAAGATCGAGCATAGCCAATGCGCTGGGTTGTTGGCTTCGTTTTGCCAGAGCATGCTCTTTATTCAGTTCAGCCTGCATACCGGCTCGCGTCTGAGCCCCAGTTAAGGGATCCAGGTTCTGGACCAAATCGGCGAACTCGTGACGTAATGCCTGGAACTGTGTCCGCATCTTTTCAAGCTCATCGTTAAACTCATCAAACAAGCTCACTGGAATCCCTTGATCAGACACGACAAGCTCAATCAGTTGCTTCGCTTTTCTGTGCATCTTTTCATGGGCTATTTCCAGAGACACAAAGGTGGGATGCTCCTGAATCAGCTCGATATGTGAGGTGTACAACCACTCACCAAATTCACATGACTTATGTGCATCATTTTTGAGATCTTTTTCATCAGGTGCCACGCGGGACACTAACACTCGCAAAAGCCGTTGATACCATTGTTGATGACTGTCTATCGCTTTATCTATTTCATCAATAACAAAGCGTAATTGTTGGTGAATCACCGTTGTCATGCCTGCCCATCCGATTGGTAATGAATATAGAGCCGACGATGTCAGACTCTCATTTGACTATTCCATATTAGCGTTTGCTAAACAAGCCTTATTTGATTTATCCAGTCATGACACGTTTGATACGCTCAGCAGCTTCTACCAGCAAGGACTCATCTCTTGTATAGGCAAAACGACAATGTGACCCAGCTTGGTAATGACCAAAATCCAAACCTGGTGTGATAGCGACACCGGCTTGACTTAGCAGGAACCGGGATAAAGCCATACTATCGGGTATCTGCTCATTCAGCAGTGTTGAACAATCTGCATAAAGATAAAAAGCACCTTGTGGCGTGACGGGTATGGAAAAGCCGATATCTTTCAATAATGGCAGCAAGGTATTTCGGCGGCGCTCAAAGGCTTGGCGACGTTGTTCTAATATCGCTAAGGTATTGGACTGAAACGCCGCCAGTGCGGCATATTGCGACATGGTCGTTGGTGCAAGAAACAGATTCTGGGCTAATTTGTCCATCACTTCGGTATAGCCTTCCGGCACCATTAACCAGCCCAAACGCCATCCCGTCATACCAAAGAATTTAGAAAAGCTGTTGACGACAAACACCTGATCACTCACCGATAAGGCCGTGGGCGCGTGAAAGCCATCATAGGTAAGGCCATGATAAATCTCATCAACGACTAGATGGCCTGATTTTCTCGCGACAGCAGCAGCTAACTCCTTGAGGTCTGGTTGGGTTAACACCGTGCCTGTTGGATTAGATGGTGAAGCGACTAAAGCCATCACGGTATTATCATCCCAATATTGCTCAATATGCTGAGCGGTGAGTTGGTATTGGTTATTCGCATTAACCGGAATACTATTGACGCGTCCTTCAACAAATCTGGCAAAGTGTTTATTGCAGGGATAACCGGGATCCGCCAACAACACCTGCTTCTGTTTCTCGAGTAACGCTCCCATTACCAAAAGTAATGCGCCTGATGCGCCTGGTGTGACAATAATTCGCTCAGCATTGACCTTTACCTGATACTGCTGTTCATACCAGCCAGCAATTGCTTCTCTTAATTCAGGCAAACCACACGCTGGGGTGTAATGCGTCTTACCTTGCTTTAATGCATGCATGCCGGCTTCGATAATCGGTTGAGGTGTGTCAAAGTCGGGCTCCCCCACTTCCATATGAATGATGTTCTGTCCTGCCGCTTCCAGCTGTTTAGCCTGAGACAAAATATCCATAACGTGGAAGGGAGAAATTGCGTTTGCGCGACTGGCGACTTTTTTGGTCATGCCGTATCCGTTTGAGTTTTAAGGTGAAATAATTGGCGGCTAGTTTAGCAAATTCAGCTGGTTTAACAGCAGCTATTGAAAAGGCTTGCCAATGCCCATACATAGGCGTACTAATCTACTGTTGAAAAAGATAGACAGGTGCGCGTTTCGGTGCCATGCTCTCTGGTTTTTAATCAGACTGATGTCGAGACGAAGAGAAAAAGTGATGGTTTTTTATTGTTAAATAATCAATTATCACCACACCCGTTCATCGACGTTAATTTTAATTTTGCACAAGCTGGGCGCTTCTGGTATAGATTCGCCCTTGGTTTTAGAAAGTATGAGGTTTCAAGATGGAAAACACTCAAGTCGACACTAAGATTACTCCTTACCAGGAGGAAGCAGGCGAAGAGTATATGAACGATGCTCAAGTTGAGCACTTTCGTCAGATTTTAGAAAACTGGAGAGCACAGCTTCGTGCTGAGGTCGACCGCACCGTTCATCACATGCAAGATGAAGCGGCCAACTTCCCCGATCCAAATGATCGCGCCACACAGGAAGAAGAATTCACACTTGAGTTACGCACACGTGACCGTGAACGTAAATTAATCAAGAAGATTGATGAGTCACTGGTGGACTTAGAAAAAGGTGACTACGGTTTCTGTGAGTCATGTGGTACTGAAATCGGTATTCGTCGTTTAGAAGCTCGACCAACAGCAACGCTATGCATCGATTGTAAAACTCTGGACGAAATCAGAGAAAAGAACCGCATCTGATTCGTCTGTTATAAGGCGTTGTTTCAAAGCATCAGGATTGATGCTTTAAGACCTCATACGCATAAAAAAGCCCCGATATCGGGGCTTTTTTGTATCGTCTCTTTCAACCTCTAATCATTAGATGGCTCATAGGTATAAAGTAAATCTACACCACTTTCAGTGCCCGATTCTGCTTTTAACGCCCAGATTTTACTTAGCTGATATCGAAGCTCCACACTACTGACTGAATCAAACACGCCAATCCCGTAGCTTAGATAGAGTTTTGGTGATAAGTATTTACCAATCGTCAACGCTGCATTTTCTTTACTATCACCGGTAATAGCAAACTCATCCAGACCAAACGTGTTAGCAATATCGTCACCAATCATCGCCCCATTTTGTAGGCCAATACCTGTCGCCGCTGAGGCCAATAGCGCCGCATCGGTGGCGCTGGCTTGCTCAATCGGTTTGCCTAAAATCAAATAAGATAAAATATCATCCTGACTCATATCAGGATCAGAAAATAACGTTGCCTGAGGTGCACTCACATTACCTTCAATATACAGGCCTGCAGTCACCTCTTTTGTTTCTCGTACTGCTTTAATATCCAGCTCAGGATTATCAATAGGACCAGAAAAACGAATTTTGCCATTGTCGACTTTCAACAACTGTCCATAGGCAATATAGCTTCCGTCTTTAAGCGTTATCTGGCCATTACCTAGCAATACATCATTAGGGTTACCTGACACCTGCAAATTACCCGTCAAACGTCCCTGAAATCCCATAGCTTTGATCTGAACTTTGTCACCAAGACTGACCGTGATATCCAACTGAGTTTGTGAGGAACTCACCTGTTCCGTTTGGGTATCTGAAATGACCTTCACATCCGTACTGGGGCTCACTGATGAGTTAAACCGAGTCGGTTCAATCTGGGCGCGTGGAATCGATACTTTCCCTGTGACTTTGGTGGCTTCCGGAGTCACTGTAATCGTCATATCGGGCTCAGCAATAACCAGTGCTTCAGGTGTGTTCATCACTTCAAGCTGTGACCCTGATACATTTGCAGTCAGCGCCCAGCCCGAGTTCTGTAGCACATATTCACCTGTGACATTAAGCTGCCCTTCACCGGATTCAGCCGTTAAGGTCATCTGAACCTTGTCAAGGTTACCGTTAATATCCGCTTGGATATTTTTCACAATAATTCCGGCATCCACCACGCTAACCTGTCCATCAGCCAACTTCGCTTTACCATCAATCTCTGGTTGCTCTATGGTTCCGCTAATACCGATATTGACATCCAGCTCGCCTTGCAAGCCTTCAATGGCCGGATGTGAAAATTGTAATGCTGACATATCCGCGATATGGGTAGTGATCTTACCTTTTAGTGCTGCCTGGTTTGGGTCGGCCATTAAAGCCTCTGCACTGGCTGTTGCTATGTCTGCATTCATGGCTGATACACCCTCTATTTGAGGTTCAATGTGCAGCTGTGCTGTGGTCTGAGTTTCATCTAACTGATACTCAATAAAGGTATTTTTCAGCGTAACGGCTTGCTTTTGTTGAAGGTCTGACTGATTAAGCTGAACAGAACCATTTTCTAAAGAAATTTTGCCTGCCCCCGTCATCTTATTGTGCTTATCTGCAGCCAGGCTAAAGCGGCCTTTTAACTGTCCTTGCAGCTGCTCAAGTTCCACGGCTAGTGGCTCAAACAACGTCAAAGGTAAATCCGCAAACTCGCCTGATACTTGCCACTGTTCTTGAGAATGTATTGCAGCCAAACAGAGATTTCCTTTTTCAGACTGCCAGCAGTGACGAGGAATATCTTGCTGTTGCGCACTGAGTTGGAGCTCACCTTTTTCTCTCAGTTGCCAAACACCCGCCTGTTCATTACCAAAACTGAATTGACTGAACTGTCCTGTCCATATTTCCTTGTTCAGCTGTCCGTCTGCTGCTAAATCGAGATTGATCATGTTTGAGTCAACATTAAGCTGTATTTGGTGAGACTGTTGTTTTCCTTGCACAGCAAGCTCAATACGGTTAATGAGTTGATCGGATAGCATCAGTCCAGTAACAAGAATGTGGCTATTGATATTGGCATTAGTTTGCAGACTGACATCAATATTGCCTGAGAGTGTCTCTACTTTTGTTGTTTCAAAGGCAAGGGCTTGGCCATTAATCTCCGCCAAAATACGTGGTTGTTCGACACTACCTGTTAACTCGCCTTCACCGCTCAGTTGTCCTTGCAAGCCAGGATACAGATCTTGTAGGTCAGGTGAGCTTAATGTCCAGTCAATATCCAGGATGTCATTTTGAAGCTGTCCATTTAAACTCATCTGTGAATCACCTGAGTTTGCTTTGAGGGTATCAATCCAGACATCTTCAGCTTGGGTGCGTAGTTTGGCTTCAATCGCCAGCGGTTTCTGTCTCAGTGTGCCAGATAATCTCAGCGACTCTAATTCGACGGCTAGTTGCTTATTTTTCTGGCTGACTTTTAACGGTACCTGACCGGATAAGTTACCTGGCCATTCTGGCACAATAATCCCAGGGTTGAGCTGTGTTAATGTCAGCTCACCATTCACTAAGGATTCACCCACCCAGGCTAACCGGCCTTGATATTCAACTTTACCCTGCCCCAACTCAACATATAATTGACTTTGCTCAAACCCTATATCGGTTTGTCCATCACCTGAGGCTTTTACCTTCATGGCGACCTCATTTACCGATAAATCAGTTTCTGAGCGTAATGTCATGCTGCTGGTATTGCCTGCTAAACTTAATCGACCTTCCCTTATATCAATAGCTAATTCACTAAGCGAGTCAGGTATGGTGATATCACGCCAATGGGCCTCAAGATCATAAGTGATTGGGGTTGATGACCAGTCAATATGACCTGCCGTATCGATATTTCCCCCCAGACCTTGCATCTCGAGTTGTTCGATTTCAAGCGATGAATCATTGCCTTCCAGCTTTGCCGTGATCGCCACGGGCTCATTCTGGTAACTTGTTACCGTATCCAGCGTAGCTTCGTAATACTTTAATGAACCGGTTAGCATGACTTCGCCTTGCTCACTTTTTATCAACACATCGTCGCCTTGTAATGGCCACTGAAGTTGTTGCCATACCGCCTTAAGATCAAAGGCTATATCAGGTGTATTAGTATTGACCTTGCCTGCGACGGTAATGATTTTTTCGTTATCAGGGCTCGCTGTAAGCTCGATATCCCAGTCAGCCATATCGTCAGTGTTAGCTTGAATAGCTAGATCAATAGCTGGCAATTCCGGCTGTTTCGCCGTCAATTGCAGCGAGCTCGTCATGCTAGACAGCGTGCCTTTAGCATGAAGCTTGACCTTGTTTAGTTCTAATGGCTGCTCAGGCACAAGTTGACTGACATCAACTACATCGGCAGAGACTGTTAATATCCAGTGCAACGAAGAGGTCAGGTCATTAACAACCAGTTTCTGCTCGGATTTAACGGGCTGCTGAACATGCTGAGTGAGTACCAGTTGTTGTTGATTGCCGTCTATATTGCCATCGATGATGACAGTTTCAGCTAAGACATCCGAGATTTGTGCCTGATACGCCAAATCGACCGCATGTTCTGCTGTTAAGCCTATACGCCCTTTCAACTCTAGCTGTCCATCTTCGCGTTCGATGTATAGTTTTTTGATAATGACATCATCTGCTATGGTTTCAAGCTCAAGCTGGACATCTTCCAACAACGTATTGCTTGCTTCAGTTTGAGCAACAGTGACATTTTTAACACTAAGCGTTTCCAGCTTAATGCTCAAAGGTAAATGGATATCCGGCAGTGTGAAGTCAGAACTGGACTGTTCCGTCTCCTGGCTTTGTTCTGATGTGCTCAAGATCACACCATCCACAGCCACTTGTTGAATGAATAACTGGCGTTTTAATAAAGCTGATGGCTGCCATTGCAATACCACACTCTTAATCTGAACAGCGGTTCCCTGCTCTGATTGATAACGAACATCAGATAAAGACAACTTGCCGAATAATTGGCCATTAGCTTCTTTTACATTCAGCGCCGGCACAAATGTTTGAACGATATTGAGTGATGCTTTCAGACCTGACTGAGTCGTCAAAAGCCAGCCCATACTAAGAATGATGGCCACAAAAATAACAATAACACTGATAAGAATAGGCTTACGCATGTTTATAAATCCGGGCCAATAACGATGTGTAATGCAATGGGCTCATCCTTATCTGAGAGTCCCTTTGCTAAATCAACACGAATTAAACCGACAGGTGAACGCCAGCGAACACCAATACCAACGCTGTATTCAATTGGATCACTAAAACTATTAAAAGCGTTACCAAAATCAGAAAAGACAGCCCCGCCCCAGTCTTTAAGAAACATATGTTCGAGCTCCACACTACCTACCGCGAGATAACGTCCACCCACGACGTCACCATCAGAGTTTTCAGGCCCAAGAGATTGGTAGTCAAAACCGCGAATACTGTTATCTCCACCAGTAAAAAAGCGCAGCGAACTCGGCAGCCTGTCAAAGTCGCTGACCTCAGTCGCACCGACCGATCCTCGTGTAATAAAACGGCTATTCTCACCAAACGACTGAATGAACTTACCTCTGACGACGATCTGACCGAATGTAATATCTGATAATACGGCTTCAGATGCGCCAGACAGACTCAAAGATAAACGAGCCCCGTGTTTTGTGTAGATAGTATTGTCAGCCCAGATTCTACTCCAAGACATGCCTGGAATAAGTAGTAGTGTCGATTCACTCTCATCAGAAATATCAAAATTTTCCTGTAATACTTTGAGAGAGCCTGTCTCGTCCCAACCCCACCTATCACGTTTGTAATAGCCACCAACAGCGAAGGATTCACTTTCACTAGTATCTGTATCTTGCTGTTTAAATTCAGTATTCACACCCACCGTATTAATGGTTTCACTCCAGAAAGGCATGACATAATCAGCACTGACTGTGTTGGTGACTTGTGATAATCGGGCATTCGCTTCGAGCCGGTGTCCTCGCTTGTTCACGTAACGGTTTTCCCAGCCAAGACTTAATCTTGCACCGGTGTCAGTACCGTATCCCAACCCCGCGGTATAAAGTTGTCGAGGTTTTTCTTCCAGGCTGATATCCATAGGCACTAAACCATCATCACGCTCAGCACGATTGGTTTTTACTGAAACAGAATCAAAATAACCACTGTCACTAAGATTCTTTCTTAGCGTTAATGCTTTTGTATTCAGATAGGGTTCACCTTCGGTATATGGGACTAACTTTTCCAGTAATGGCTCACCAACTACCGTGTCTGGAAACAATGTTTGACCAAAGCGGTATCGAACACCTGAATCATAATGAAGATACACGTTGGCGATGTTTTTTGGCACATCGACCTCAACCTCTGATTGAGTCAATTTGCCATCAAAATAACCTCGACTGATACCCAGCGTTAATATCGATTTTTTTGCAGCTTCGTATTTTTGGTGATTAAGCTGCTGGCCTGGCTCTAAGGCAAACGACTTTTTGAGTTTTATAAATTCTGGATCCTCAGCAGCCTCTCCTATAAAAGATAGATCAACCAGAGATAGCTTAATTGGCTCACCAAGAGCAATGGTATAAATGGCTTGCCAGTTGTCTTTGTCATGATGTAATTCAGCGTGGATGTCTGGCTGGTAATAACCAAATACCGTAAGCATTGTGCGCAACTCTTCAATTGCTGAGGAATGCAGTTTTTCCAGATAACGTTGATTTAAACGATCACTGTCTTTTTGTTTTTCAATTGAAAGGCCATTGAGTAAGGTCTTACTCAAGGCTTCATCTACACCGTTGATTTTTACAGTTAATTTAATAGGATCAGAGAGCGATACTGAACTAAAAAATATCAGTATAAATATGAATAATAGTCTGTAAAGAGAGGCTATTGCAGGCAAAATAATCTCGGGTTGAAAGTAAGATAGACAGCTATTATGACAGCAGAATAATGACTTGCCGATGATAAATTGAGATAGGCGTTTTACTTTTTATTGATGAACTTCTGACGATAAACGCTTGGCGCACAGCCAAAAAAACCGGTAAAGCGACGACTAAAGTGACTTAAATCACTAAAACCAAAACTGTAACAAGCATCCGTCACACTTTTACCAGCCTGCATGGCTTCTGCTGCTGCTTTTAAACGAATTTGCTGCTGAAACTCACCCGGCGTACAACCCAATTGCTTTTTAAACTCTACATACAGTCTGCTTCGACTCATACAGGCCTTACGACATAACTGATCCACATCCAGAGGATGAGCAATATTCTGCTCCAAATAATGAATCGCTGCTGTCACACCTGTCGCATCGGGAGATTGCTGGCAATAACTTAATAGAACATCACGCCCTTGTTCCCTGAGTAGTCTAATCACCAGCTCAGTAACACTGAGATCCAACATAATCTCTTTATCTGGATCATTGCGAGTGTACAAAGCCACCATTTTTTCCAGCAAATGCTGAGTATCACCCGTGTGATGTTTATGAATGATTTTGGGCTGATATTCCCACTCGTGATTAGGAGCATCAAGCACAATGAGATCTCGCATACGCTCTGACAGTTTTTCAATTCTATCTTTAGATATCTCTATGGTCAGACACGTTGTCGGATCGGTTTCATTGGCATCCGGAAAATCAATTTCCACAAGTTCACCTGGAGGAACAACGTAAGACTCATGCGGCAAAAACAGTTCACCGTCATTCTTATGCGGGCTATGCATGACTTTTCGACCACTTACCATGCCACAGTAGAGCAATTGCTGCGCTTCCAGCCCAACTCGGCTTACGGCACGATAGGTATCGTAAATGCTCAGTTCTGACTCAGGGCCAGCAAACTGAACTTTATTTTCAGTCAAGAATTGTCGTTTTTCACGCCGTTTTACCAGCGAGAGTTTCTCAATTTTCATCCAGATATCTTATACCAAATTCGAAAATAATTTTGGAATGCTTCTGGACTCTCAGTCAAGTGATTGAGATTTTCAGTCAAGCGCACTTGCCAGTGATGGAATTATCCTGCATCTTTATGTTCAGACTATAACCATAAGCAAAGAGAGAAAGACTATGATCTATGCAAAACCCGGTACTGAAGGCGCTGTCGTCAGTTTTGAATCGCGTTATGAAAACTTCATTGGTGGCAAATGGGTTGCGCCAGTGAAAGGTCAATATTTCACGAATACCACGCCTGTAACAGGTGAAGTGATTTGTGAAATTCCAGAATCAACTGCAGAAGATATTGACTTGGCATTAGATGCCGCCCATGCGGCGAAAGATGCTTGGGGTAAAACGTCTGTTCAACAACGTTCTAATATTCTGTTAAAAATTGCCGACCGCATTGAAGAAAATCTTGAAATGCTTGCCGTGGCTGAAACCTGGGATAACGGTAAAGCCGTTCGTGAAACATTAAATGCCGATATCCCACTCGCTGCAGACCACTTCCGATATTTCGCTGGCTGCATCCGTGCACAGGAAGGCACCATGGGTGAAATCGATGAAACGACTGTCGCATACCACTTCCATGAGCCTCTCGGTGTCGTAGGTCAAATTATTCCATGGAACTTCCCGCTTCTGATGGCAGCATGGAAACTGGCACCAGCATTGGCTGCTGGTAACTGCATTGTGATGAAACCGGCAGAATCAACACCTGTTTCCATTCTCAAACTGATGGAAGTCATTGGTGACTTGTTACCTGCTGGTGTTTTAAACATTGTTAATGGCATGGGTCGCGTTGCTGGTGAAGCATTAGCCTCAAGTACACGTATTGCCAAAATTGCCTTCACTGGTTCAACACCTGTTGGCTCGCACATCATGAAACGTGCAGCGGAAAATATTATTCCATCGACTACTGAATTAGGTGGTAAATCGCCTAACGTTTTCTTCGAAGATATCATGCAACAAGAAGAAGACTATATTAATAAGTGTGCTGAAGGTTTGGTTCTGGCCTTCTTCAACCAGGGTGAAGTCTGCACATGTCCATCTCGAGCGGTTATTCAAGAAAGCATCTATGATGACTTCATTAAAATTGTTATTGAACGCGCTAAGAACATCAAACGTGGTAACCCTCTGGATACTGAAGTACAGGTGGGTGCGCAAGCGTCACAAATGCAATTTGAAAAGATCCTCAGCTATGTTGATATCGGTCGTCAGGAAGGTGCAGAAGTGCTTATGGGCGGTCAGGTTGAGCAACTCGGTGCTGAATTCGACAATGGTTACTACATCCAGCCAACGTTGATGAAAGGCCATAACAAAATGCGTATCTTCCAGGAAGAAATCTTTGGACCCGTTGTCTCTGTAACCACATTCAAAGATGAAGCAGAAGCTTTAGAAATTGCCAATGACACCGAGTTTGGTCTGGGTGCCGGCTTGTGGACGCGTGATATGAACCTGGCTTATCGTATGGGCCGCGGCATTCAGGCCGGTCGTGTGTGGACAAACTGCTACCATATGTATCCTGCTCATGCCGCATTCGGTGGCTATAAAAAATCCGGTGTTGGACGTGAAACCCACAAAATGGTGCTGGAACATTATCAACAAACTAAAAACTTGTTGGTTAGCTATAGCACTAGCCCACTCGGTTTCTTCTAGAAGCCTGTTCACTCCCAAAACTCTCCCTCAATACAAATTGAGGGAGAGTTTTTTATGTCTGCTTAACACACATTGATAATCATTGTATTGTGTTAATTTAGCTAAAGAATAATTATAAAGGTGTCGCATATGGCTCAAGATAATATCGAATCAACCTTACACGAAGATCGTCAATTTCCACCTAGTGAAGCCTTTCTCAAAACGGCATCATTACTCTCAGACCAACTTGATGTCTTATACAAAAAAGCGGAACAAGATCACGAAGCATTTTGGGCTGAGATAGCGCGCCAGGAAATCGATTGGAAACAGCCTTTCACCCAAACTCTAGACGATACTAATGCCCCGCATTACCGTTGGTTTCCGGATGGCAAGCTCAACGTCTCTTATAACTGTCTGGATCGTCAGCTTGAAAAAAATGCGGATAAAACAGCCGTCATTTTTGAAGGTGAAAAAGGCGATGTAGAACATATCAGTTATCGAGAGCTTCATCGTCGTGTCAGCATCTTTGCCAATGCATTGAAAGCACAAGGTATTGGTAAAGGTGATCGCGTCATTATTTACATGCCCATGATTACTGAAGCTGTCGTTGCTATGCAGGCTTGTGCACGGATTGGCGCGATTCATTCGGTGGTATTCGGCGGGTTTTCAGCGTCCTCCTTAAAAGACCGTATCGAAGACACTCAGGCTAAATTGATCATCACCGCCGATGGCGGCTTTCGTGGCGGTAAAACCGTTGAATTGAAAAAAACAACCGATCAAGCATTAGATGCTGGCTGTATGAGCGTCGAAAAAGTCATTGTTTATCAAAGAACAAAACATGACGTGCCTATGCAAGCTGGAAGAGATATCTGGTGGTCTGATGTGACAGCAGATCAGCCTGAAGAATGTGAACCGGAATGGATGGACGCAGCAGACCCGTTATTCCTTCTTTATACTTCAGGTTCTACTGGCAAGCCTAAAGGCATTCAGCATAGTTGTGGTGGTTATCTGTTAAATGCCATCACCACCATGCGTTGGGTTTTTGATATTCAGGACTCCGATGTTTTCTGGTGTACAGCTGATGTCGGCTGGATTACCGGTCATACTTATGTGGCTTATGGCCCGCTTGCTACAGGTGCCACACAAGTTATCTATGAAGGCGTGCCAACCGTTCCTGATGCCGGCCGTTTCTGGGATATCTGTCAGCGTCATGGCGTCACCATTTTCTATACAGCTCCCACGGCTATTCGTGCATTAATGAAAGTCGGTGATGAAATCCCAAACAGTTATGACTTATCTAAGTTACGACTATTAGGCACCGTCGGCGAGCCGATTAATCCTGAAGCTTGGATGTGGTATCACAATGTCATTGGTCAAGGACGTTGCCCAATTGTTGATACCTGGTGGCAAACTGAGACGGGCGCTCATATGATTGCCCCCGTACCAGGCGTTACTCATGCTAAACCTGGCTCTTGTACTCGTCCACTTCCAGGGATTGATGCCGCTATCGTCAATGATGAGGGCGAAGAAATTACCACAGCCAATCAAGGTGGTTATCTGGTCATTCGTAAGCCTTGGCCTTCGATGATTCAAACTATCTGGGGTGATGATCAACGATATAAAGACACTTATTGGCCTTATTTTGGTGGTAAATATTATTTAGCCGGTGATAGCGCCAGACGTGATGATAATGGCTTTTTCTGGATTATGGGCCGTATTGATGACGTGTTGAATGTGTCTGGTCATCGCCTGGGTACCATGGAAATTGAGTCCGCTTTGGTGGCTCATCCACTCGTAGCAGAAGCCGCTGTCGTTGGTCGGCCACATGATGTGAAAGGTGAAGCGGTATTTGCCTATGTTGTACTAAAAGGCGATCGCCCTGAAGGCGGCGAAGATGAAGAGCTAACGAAAGAACTGCGTAACTGGGTGGGTGAACAAATTGGACCTATCGCTAAACCTGATGATATCCGTTACTCAGATAATTTACCTAAGACTCGCTCCGGTAAAATCATGCGTCGTTTACTAAGAACCATTGCCAAAGGTGAAGAAATTACCCAAGACACATCCACGTTGGAAAATGAGTCTATCTTGTTGCAACTGCAAGGTAAGGCTTAATGGCACAACAGGACGCTCGTTCTGAATCTCAACGATTAGATAAATGGTTATGGGCCGCGCGTTTTTATAAAACGCGTGGTCTCGCTGTTGAAGCCATTTCAGGCGGTAAAGTACATGTTAATGGACAACGTGTTAAACCCAGCCGCACAGTCCGTATTGATGACATGCTAACCATTTCAAAGCCACCCTATGAGTTTGAAGTCATTATTCAGGGTTTAAATCTTCAACGCCGCCCTGCTTCTGAAGCTGAACAGCTTTACCAGGAAACTGAGCAAAGCCGTGAAAAACGCGAACTCTTGCGTGAGCAGATAAAGAATGAGCCACTGGGCTTTAGGCAACAGAAAGGTCGTCCTAGTAAGCGGGATCGACGAAATATCATCAAATTTACCCGTGACACCTGAGTTATGTCAGACAAAGATTTCCTTCTCACGCCGATTAAGCAGACTGAGACCGACGCCTTTAAACTAGCCATTGCTATGCAGAGACGTGCTTCTCAAGTCGGTTTTGACTGGCCTGATTCTGTTGGTGTGTTGGATAAAATTCATGAAGAACTGGAAGAGCTCGGCCAGGAAATAAAACAACAATCTGAAAAATCTCACTTGCAGGCCGAACTCGGTGATATCTTATTCGCCTGTTGCAATCTGGCAAGGCATTTGGAGATTGATCCTGAAGAAGCATTGAACAGTAGCAATGATAAGTTCTATCGTCGCTTTAATTATGTTGAAACAGCAGTGACAGCTCAGGAAAAGCAGTTTGCCGATTTTTCACTGGAAGAGCTGGATGCTTTCTGGAACTCAGCCAAGCAACTTGAAAAAGCTGAAGATAAGGATTAGCCGCCAGTCACGCTCATATGACGGAAAATAATCGGCTGCGCTTTGATATCAAAGTCATGGCCTTTAGGTTTAATGTCCATTGAATCAACAATCGCTTGTTTTAAGGCTTGCATATCACCAGGCTGCTGCCGAATAACCTCACGTAAATCCATAGAGTGCTCCTGCCCTAAACACAGTAACAGCCGCCCTTCTGTCGTCACTCTGACGCGATTACAGCTATCACAAAAATTATGACTGTGTGGTGAGATAAACCCAACCTTGCTTGTGGTACCAGCGACTTGATAATAACGTGATGGTCCGCCTGTTGTTTCGATACTGGGCTGCAGGTCAAATGCCGAGTTTAAAGTGGTTAAGACTTCATCGCTGGAGCAATAACTCTCTTCACGTGCATGCGAGACATGACCTAATGGCATTTCTTCAATATAGGAAATATCCAGATCGTTATCTATAGCAAACTGGGCTAAATCAATGATTTCATCTTCATTGCGCCCTTTCATGATGACAGCGTTTAATTTAATACGCTTAAAGTTAGCTTTTTTTGCTGCTGCAATGCCGGCAAGAACTGTGTCTAAATCACCTGTTCTTGTCAGTGCTTTAAATTTTTCCTCGTTGAGAGAGTCCAGACTGATATTAATACGATCTAAGCCTGAATCAGCTAGGGTCTGTGCATATTTTTCCAGCTTGGAGCCATTGGTAGTTAATGTCAGCTCTTTCAGTGAAGTAGAGGACTTAAGCTGGCCTAATTCATTGAAAAGCCAATCTACATCTCGTCTGACTAGTGGCTCACCGCCTGTGATACGCACTTTTTCTACACCGAGTTCGCAAAATGCGCGTAATAGAAAAACAATTTCTTCTAACGTGAGTAATTGCTGGCGAGGCATGAAGGTCATTTCTTCATCCATGCAGTAGACACAACGAAAATCACATCTGTCCGTAATAGACATACGAACGTAGGTCACTTTACGACCAAAACGATCAATCAGTTGTGTGGGTAATTCAGCCATTGTGTTTATTTAACTCTTTTTACTTTCTGTATCGACCCGACAAGATGTTTGGCATGTAGACACCCCGAACACCCGATAAGCAAAACATCGACCAGTGAAAGCATTGAATAACAAAGCGACACCTAGTAGCCACCACCAGTTACTGTCATAGATGGCATAGACTATTATAACGATGCCGATAATAATACGACACCAACGATCCCAAGTAGCCAGATTTTTTTCACCGTTCCACCATAAAAATAAACCCCGCAGTGCGGGGTTTATTAGAAAGCAAATGAACCAGATAGTTCAATTAGTCATCGCCAGAAAAGGCACCAATTAATTGCAGCAGGCTAACAAACAAGTTGTAGATACTGACATACAGTGTGATGGTTGCCATGATGTAGTTAGTTTCACCACCGTTGACGATTTGGCTTGTTTCAAAAAGAATCAGACCAGCCATTAATAGAACAAACATGGCTGAGACAGCTAATGACAGACCTGGCATTTCAAAGAAAAATGCAGCTAGGCCAGCTAAGAAGGCAACCAAGATACCAACAAACAGGAAGCCACCCATGAAGCTGAAGTCTTTTTCACTTTTTACAGCATATGCTGATAAAGCCACAAAGATAATACCTGTGCCACCCAAGGCCTGCATGACGATTTGTGGGCCATTAGGCAAACCTAAGTAGGCATTGACGATCGGACCTAAGGTCAATCCCATAAAACCTGTTAATGCAAAAACAGACACAATGCCCCAGGCACTGTTACGAAGTTTAGATGTTAAGAAAAGTAAGCCAAAATACCCAACCAAGGTAATAATAATGCCAGGGTGAGGCAGGTTGAGTGCCATAGATAATCCAGCAGTCATGGCACTAAATAATAGTGTCATGGCTAATAAACTATAGGTATTACGCAATAGTTTATTGGTTTGAACCGCAGACTGCTGTGAACGAACAACAGTTGATTCAGCGTTATAATTCATCAGTGTTTCTCCGTGTTTTTTCCAGTTGATGAAAAGCTTATAGCAATGACACCTATCCTACCCGATAAGTTCTAAATGGCAATAGATATTATCTATCTACAAATAAATTTATTTTTACGGTTGTGTTACCGGGCCATTATCTGTATTATTTCGCCTCTCTGGAGAGTTGACAGAGCGGTTGAATGTACCGGTCTTGAAAACCGGCGTGGTTTAACGACCACCCAGGGTTCGAATCCCTGACTCTCCGCCATACATAAGCCCTAAGTTATTATAATTTAGGGCTTTTTTTTGCTTGTTAATTAGCGTTTGTAGCTGGCATACCATTTGGCATACCACTTGAAATTTGTACTTCACTAATTGATGTAACAGCACAAGATTGAATTACACTAATTTTGAAACATTCGATTATCTGACTATCCCTCCAAATTCTAACTTTTCAGATTAGGACTAACGACACAAGTCCACTCATCTGCATAGAAAATTTAGGCTAGCGATGAGGCCTATAATAGGCCAGCATTTATGAATGCAGTTATCAACAGTCCAACCACAATATTTCTCAATTAATTTAACTCCTTCGTTAGAGTGCAACGTGATATAAAAGTAAGTTTTGCGAGTCACTTCACGAATGAATATTGCAATAGATGAATCAGGTAATTTTTCATACGGTGTTAATTCAAATTCATGGTCGGTTATAGCTGCATATTGTTTTACCGAGCGACAGAAATCTGATTTGTACTCAATTTTAGGCAAGATGAAAAAAAATGAAGGTTTTTCAAAAAGCCAAGAAGTTAAACTTAATGATTTAACTGAAGAGAATTATTTTGACTTTCTTAATGAATTGAGCCATTTGGATGGTAAAGTTTTCGCAATCGTTACAGATACATCACTAAGTCAAGATGATCACAGGAAGCATCTGCAAGACAAACTTAAATACATTTTCATAAATGCGTCTAAAAACATGTCCAATGCTCATGACGCAAAAACTTACCTAAACTGGGCGCAGATGATTGAAGAGTTATCACCACAACTTTTTTACCAATTCATTTGTATGCGTGACTTAATCAACGCAATTATCGTAAATGGTCTGGCTTATTTTGGAGAGTTGGCCCCTGACTCTCTTAGGACTTTTAAGTGGATAATTGATCCAAAAGATATTCAAATCACGAGGTATGAAAGACTTATAGACACTGTCATACCAATAATTATCGATAAAGAAGCAGAGCAAAAAAAAGAATATCGTGCCAAATTACTTTTTGATGGTAATTATGGTTACATGGAAAAGTACATTCTGAGTTCAGTTCAAAATATGGATGACACATCCATAGAAAGCAATGATGCAATAAATCTACAAACACTTTTTAGAAATAATTTAAGATTTCCTGATTCAAAAAACTCAAACCCTATCCAAGTTGCTGATCTAGTCTCAGCTGGCATAAGAAGGGTATTGAAATCAGGTTTCAATAATAATGACAGGGCTTGTGAATTATTAGGTCGCCTACTTTTAAAACCGACTCATTCAAAAAACTCTGTAATGAATGTGGTAATTCACGAATCTCCTGAAAATGTCAGATTAGATTCACATACATCGCAAATTATTAAGAAACTTAATCAACACTCAACTAAGCTTTTTGTAAGACGGCAATAACTCAAATGATGACTTTGCTAATGCTTTGACTTTCATCTGTCATGATCATAATTTGTGATCTCTTTCACACTTTATGCTCTTAGGGAGGGACAACAAGTGAAATCTCTAGCTGTTTTTTCAATACTGATTTTATTTTCATTCAATACTTTCGCTGAAGATGACTTTACAGGTCTAACAGGTAGCAAAGGGTTCCACGACACATATGGAACAAACAAGCCAGATACATTTTTAACAGGCGGGGCTATCAACCCCTACTATTACGATCTTGGTGAAGATTTGAATTATATGTACACATCAAACAGAATAGCGTCGAACATCAATTTCAATCAAACCGTACTGATTGAGTGGCAAACATTTGATGTCTATGATGCTAGCTTCTCACTAAATATACTTGGAGATTCCATCGATACAATTAGGAAGGAAATTGATGACACCGGTTATGGATATTTTTTATATAATTTCGACTTGGTGCCTGAAGACGAATTTGTGATAGGAATTTTTGGTAAAGCAATTAATGCGTTCTCACAAATCGAATACAGGGTTAGCTATTACGATGGACAAGATCCATCAGGACAGCTGTTCATGCCACAAACAGTTCCACTACCTAATTCAATGTGGCTACTTTTACCTGCTCTAATTGGATTTGTTGGCTTCAGACACAGACACTCTTAATCTGTTTTGGCAGGGTGAGTAACTGACTTGTTACTCACTGTGCCTTTTTATTGTGCGCTGCAATTAAGGTACTCATAGAGACACACAGGATGTAACCAATGGACTCTATCGAAAGGATAAGTACCTCTTCACTACTGAGGATAAAGTCAACAGCGCGTGGCGTTATGTATTCCCTAGTGATAATCGTTCTAGTCGTGCTCTTGCTTCAATCACTGGAGTATCGAGCTCAAACATCCATACCATGATCAAACGTAGAGAAGTTGTTGAGAAGTACGTGCATGACTGATTTTATGACAAGGTTGGAAGTAAAGTCCCTTGACCTCAGGGCGATATTTACGAGGATTGGGTAGACAGGCGTGATAATGACGTAGCTAAGAGGTTGTATGAGGCTCTCGGCCCATCTCTATACTGTAGTGGTTTACTGATCCCG